>NZ_JAKKUT010000008.1:0-300000 GCF_029582805.1 Candidatus Synechococcus calcipolaris G9
ATAGTGACTATCAATTCCTTGATCCTCTGATGCTAGAACAAATCCATGATCAGACCGTAAATGTGTAGGACTAGGAAACAGTAATGGCCACAGATGATCTATGTCAGAATTTAACCCTTCGCATTGGGGAACTGCTAGGGATGCTGCAAAGTTTGCAGTCTCGCATTACTAGCCTAGAAGAATGCGATCGCCGTCAGTACCAATTAATTGCCATTCTGGTAGCGGTAAATTTGGGATTAAATAACCCCCTGACTAATCAACTTTTTAACATTCAGGATGGCCCGGCGGCCCAGTGGGCCTGTGAAGCCCAGGAGGATCAACGGTAATGATTAGTTTGCGGTTTCAACCAACACCGATCACTGACCACGGCCTGATCCGGTGGCATCTCTCCTTAATGAATGGAGATCGCCCAGTGGATCAAATCAATGCCTATAGCGGTTCACCCTATGCCCAGGCACTAAATACAGGGTCACGCGATTTTCCTGGTAGCTTGCGGCCTCTCCCTCCTGGTCGCTGGAAAATTGGCCCGATTGAAGACGCGGGCGGAAGTTGGGGCGAAGGGATCGGGCGGTACTGGATTGATCTGCTACCCATGGCAGGTACTCAAACCTATGGGCGATCAGCGTTTGGTATCCACCTAGACGCAAACCACCATCAACCTAGGGGCCGTGGTAGTGCTGGCTGTATTGTCACCCCTAGGGAAGCCGATCTACAGCGGGTATTAGGTTGGCTACGGGCCAAGGCAAAACCTGAATTTCTGGTGTGTTCCCATTCAACAGCGATCGCCGCCGGACAAGTGGCCTACAACATAACCGCAGTGCGGCGGGCCTGGCTGGATACGATCGCATGGGCAGAGGGAACCGACGGGCCTCATGGCTACCGTACAATTTTCAGTTATAAATTTTTCTCTGATTTCTCAGACCATCCACGGCAGATTCAAAAATCTGGCCCCTTGTCCAGCGATGCCGCTGGCCGGTATCAGTTTCTCTCAACAACATGGGATGAATGTAAACACGCCCTTGATCTCCCTGATTTTTCTCCGGCAAGTCAGGATCAAGCGGCTTTGTGGTTGATTGACAAGAAACGGCAAGCCTTAGAATTTTGCGATCGCTTGATGATAGGGCCAGCGTTGGATCGGCTTTCCTATGAATGGGCCAGCTTACCGGCGGCCAGTGGTAGGGGGCGATACGGTCAACCGATCAAGTCTGTTCCCCAAATTAGGGCAAAGTTGACGAAAATTTTACAATCAAGTGGTAATGGGCAATCATGCCATCCCCTCGCCCCTTTACCCTAGAAAACCCGACAAAACTTGCAAGCTCGGTCTCTTTAGCCCCATGGTTCTAGAATTAATATAGTCACGTCAAGAAATGTAAAACTGTGCCATACCGTCTTTGAGTTTCATTTTTGCCCAAGCCTTTGTATTAGAATAGGCTCAGCAGCCACTCACTGATCAGATCAAGGCAATACACCCTATTCATTTTTAATTTGTAGTCATTTTTAATTTGGTTGAATTGGGCCATGGGCGAATCAAAGCGACGGAAGGAAACCCTAGGGGAAAAGTATGGCCAGGATGAACCGATCCTCCCTTGGCTGCCGTTAACCAAAAAGCAAGCGGCCCAGGCCCAAGGCATGGTGACCCGTGGTACTTGGTTTGGCATTGTTTTTTTAGTCCTGCTCTGGGTCACGGTTCGCTTCATTGGCCCTAGCTTAGGCTGGTGGCAGTTGAGTGGCAATTAACCCTAGAGCTAAGGCCAGAAAAAGGATTTAGGGATGCCTCTGTTGATAATGGGCTAAACCCTAATAGCCCTAATATTGATTAACTTGATTCACCTATATTGATTAATTTGTGACGATTGGGAAATCTTTGGAACGCCTTGAATGGCCGCGCCTATGTGAGCATTTAGCGACATTTGCGACGACAAAGCGGGCTGTTTTATCGCTGCAAGAGGGGGGTGACTTACCACAAACCCAGGCGGAAAGCCAGGTCTTATTGACCCAAACCCAGGAGATTGTCTGCCTGGAAACGGAATTTTATACCCATCTCGACTTTAGTGGCATTGCGGATATAGATGCATCCCTGCATCGAGGGGAGCGGGGGGGAATTTTAACGGGGGAGGAACTGTTGGCGATCGCCCGCACCCTAGGGACGGCCCGCCATCTCCGTCGCCAAATTGCCAGTTATCCCGTCCTAGAGGCGTTAAATACTTTAGTTGACGGTCTACGTACCCACCCGGAACTGGAGCAGGAGATTCATCACTGTATTACGGATCAGGGCCAGGTCAGCGATCGCGCCAGTGATGTCCTCGCCCAACTGCGTCAACAGCAACGTCAGGTGCGCCAGCAGATTCAAGGGGCCTTGCAGCACATTATTCAACGCCGTAGTCAGGCCCTCCAGGATAATGTGATCACCCAACGGGGCGATCGCTATGTTTTAGCGGTTAAGGCCCAACAAAAAGATGCGGTTCCCGGTCTGGTGCACGATAGTTCTGCCAGTGGGGCAACCCTCTACATTGAACCCCAAAGCACTGTTGATCTGAATAATCGCCTCGGCCAGTTCATCCGCGAGGAAGATATTGAAGCCACCCGCATTCGCCAACAACTCAGCCAATCCATTAGTGCGGTCTCCCCAGATATTTGGCATCTATTAACGGTTGTCACCGCCCTAGATAGGGCCACGGCCCGGGCCCGCTATAGTCTCTGGTTGGGGGGGCATCCACCCCGATTTAGTTCTGATCAGGAGCCTATTTGCCTGAGGTATCTGCGCCATCCCCTCTTGTTGTGGCAAGAGCAGCACGAACAGGGTCAGACCGTTGTTCCCATCGACCTGTTGATTGATCCGGCGATTCGGGTTGTCACCCTGACGGGGCCAAATACGGGGGGTAAAACGGCCACCCTAAAAGCCCTGGGCTTGGCGGCCCTCATGGCGAAGGCGGGGCTATTTATTCCTGCCAAGGAGCCGGTGGAACTGCCCTGGTTCCAAGGAATTTGGGCGGATATTGGTGATGAGCAATCCCTGGAGCAAAGTTTATCCACATTTTCCGGGCATATTCGCAGTATTTCCGACATTTTGGAGCAGTTGGAAGTCGGTTCCCAGCTAAATTTAGTTCTGCTGGATGAGGTGGGAGCGGGGACGGATCCCAGTGAAGGGACAGCCTTGGCGATCGCCCTGTTGCGTTATCTGGCGGATCATGCCCATTTGACCCTGGCAACCACCCACTTTGGGGAACTCAAGGCCCTGAAGTACCAAGACCCCCGGTTTGAAAATGCCTCCGTTGAATTTGATCAAGACACCCTTGGCCCCACCTATCGACTACTCTGGGGTATTCCTGGCCAATCCAATGCCCTCGCGATCGCCCGTCGTTTGGGCCTAAAACCAGAGATTATTGAAGCCGCTACCACTCGCTTAGACCCCGAGGGGGATCAGGTGAATCAAGTGATTGCCGGTCTAGTGAGTCAACGGCAACGACAAATGGCTAAGGCCGATGCGGCGGCCACGCTCCTAAGGGAGACAGAGGCCCTTCACCAAGAACTCATCCGCAAAGCCCAATATCTCCAAGAACGGGAACAGCGACTCCGCCAACAGCAGGAAACGGACGTGCGGACTAGTATTACCCAGGCCCAAGCGGAAATTGCCCAGGTGATTCGCACCCTGCAACAGGGGCCCCAAACCGCGGCCGCCGCAGAAGAAGCGCATCGGGCCCTAAGCCAAATTAGCGATCGGGCGATACCGCCACCCCCGTCCCCTGGATTTCAACCCCACGTGGGCGATCGGGTGCGTTTGCCCCAATGGCAGCAGACTGGCGAAATTATTGATCTAAATCAAAGCGGTGATTTAGTTGTGCGCCTCGGCCAACTCAAACTCACGGTTCCACCGACGGCGGTAGAATCCTTGAGCGGTGAAAAAGTAACGCCCCCTAATACCCCCAGTCCTAAAACCCCTAGAAAGCCAGCCCAGGCCCCATCGGCACTAACCTCTACCCCAACGTCCCAGGTTCCTTTAATTCGCAGCGATCGCAAAACCCTAGATCTGCGGGGAAAACGGGTTCATGAAGCGGAAATGCTCCTAGATGAGGCCCTCAACCAAGCAACGGACATTCTCTGGATTATCCATGGCCACGGTACGGGCAAACTGCGAAATTTTGTCCAAGAGTTTTTGAAACATCATCCCAGTGTCCATCACTATCACTTTGGCGATCGCGAAGATGGGGGCAAAGGCGTAACGATCGCCCACGTCAGATTTAGCTAACTTTCAACACTTCTGCCTTGCAGGGTAATTTCATAATGAAAATTGCTTGGAGTGAATAGCTGTAACGACAATTTGTAGCTATACAATTACGGAGAGCAGCGTTTTGTCACATTCGGTTCTTGCGAGGGCGAGTTATTGCCGTTGTCCATGCGGAACGAGAAGATTGCACCCGTATTATTTCTGTAAGAAAAGCGACAAAATATGAACAACGAGCCTACTTCGAGCAACTCTCAAACTGATTGGCAACGATTGGATGCGATGAGCGAGGAAGATATTGATTTGTCGGATTGTCCAGAGATTACGCCGGAAATGTTTGCCAAGGCGGTAGTGCGTCGGGGCTTACCTGCTAAAAAAGCCAAGGCTCAAGTGACACTCCGCATTGATAGCGATGTATTGGAATGGTTTAAGTCCCAAGGGCGGGGCTATCAAACACAGATCAATCAATTGCTACGGGCGTATATGGAAGCACATCAGCAATAGGTAGGTTGATGTTGTTGCACGAGAAACCGCGATCTCGATGGCTTAAAAACCCGTTTGCACCCGACCATCGATAGGTTGTCTACTGGGAACGAAAGTTCGTCTGTAGCGGGTGATTGGGAACGTTAGCATTTTCAGAGTGGTGAGTGTCAAATTCCAGTTGGAATTGACCAAAATCGCTACAAGACACGCGATCGCCGCCAAAATACCTCAGGGGCTACACATCTAAAATTAGCTGGCTAAATACTCATGAATATCACCCCGCCGTTTCCGCAGTTTTCCGAGGGCTTCCCGCTCAATCTGCCGCACCCGTTCCCGACTGATATTAAGTAAATCCCCCACTTTAGCCAGGGTGAGGGGCTGCCCATCCTCTAGGCCAAACCGCAGGGCTAACACCTGCCGCTGCTGGGTGGTGAGATCCGCCATGAGTCGATCTAAATCCGATCGCAGGGAAGATTGGGAGGTAAACTCTTCCGGGGACATGGAGGTGTCTTCTAGGAGTTCTCCCAGTTCCGTATCTTGGTTATCTCCCACCCGCACATCCAAGGATAGGGGTTGGCGGGCCCGTTCCAGGTACTCCCGCACTTGGGCCGGTGTGAGTTCCAGTTCCTCAGCCAGTTCGCCGATCGTTGCCGATCGCCCCAGTTTTTGAGAAAGTTGGCGTTGGGCTTTTTTAATTTTGTTGAGTTTTTCGGTAATGTGAATCGGTAAACGAATCGTCCGACCCTTCTCCGCGATCGCCCGTGTAATTGCTTGCCGAATCCACCAGTAGGCATAGGTGGAAAACCGATACCCCTTGGTCGGATCAAACTTTTCTACGCCCCGCTGCATGCCAATGGTGCCTTCTTGGATCAGGTCGAGGAGATCCACATTACGTTTAATATACTTTTTGGCCACGGAAACCACGAGGCGCAGATTGGCCTCCACCATTTTTCGCTTAGCGCGATCGCCGATTTCCAGTTGATCCTCCAGTTCCTCCGGCGTTAATTCCGCCGCCTGGGCCCATTCTGCTGTGCTGGGGGGGTGGCCCAGGGTTTCCTCAAGCTGCTGATATAGCTCATTGAGGGCCGCTAACTGCTGCACCTGCTTACCGAAGACAACTTCTTGTTCGTGGGTGAGGAGGGGGACGCGACCAATTTCCCGTAGGTAGGTACGTACTAAATCTTTTGAGGTGTCCATGCTAGCCATCGCTATTTTAGAGGTTTACAGCAAGGTGAATTTAACAATACAGGTAAGGGGTGACCAATGGGTGCAGAGGTGAACTTAAATTTAGCCAAAGTTGCCAAGGAATTTCTGGAAGATCGTGGTTGCAGCGGCCGGTTATGTGTCCTGTATATTAAGAATCTTAACATTTCTACATCATATTACTGGGAATCCTAACACTCATCGTCTAACTTCTTAATGTTTTCTTTATATTTCAAGCATAAATATTAACCAAGCCGCGGACGAAGAACGGGATTTAGGATAGGGTATACCTGATATTCTGTTGCTGCTGTAAGGCTTGTTACATGACAACCTCCTCCACACCTGCCCCTACCCCTGATCGTATTGAATATGACACCATGGGGCCGGTTGCAGTTCCCGGCGATCGCTACTGGGGGGCGCAAACCGCTCGATCCCTGAAATACTTTCCCATTGGTGGGTTACGAATGCCCCAGGAGATGATTTGGGGCCTGGCCATCCTCAAGCAGGCGGCGGCGATCGTCAACCGAGATCTGGGGAAGCTTTCTCCAGAGCAAGCAGCCTGGATTATTCAGGCCAGCCAAGAGGTGATTGAGGGGAAATGGACGGATCATTTTCCCTTGAGCATTTGGCAAACCGGCAGCGGCACCCAAACCAACATGAACGTGAACGAAGTGATTGCCAACCGAGCCAACCAGCTAGCGGGCAGTGAACTGGGGAGTAAAAGCCCGATCCATCCCAATGATCACGTCAATTGTAGTCAATCCTCTAACGATACATTTCCCACTGCCATGCATATTGCCGCCGTTGCCGGTCTGCACCATCGCCTTTTACCTACCCTACACCACCTCAACCAGACCCTAGGGGAAAAAATGAAGGCCTTTGCCGACATTATTAAAATTGGCCGCACCCATCTGATGGATGCCGTTCCCCTCAGTCTCGGTCAAGAATTTTCCGGTTATCAGGCCCAAATCACCCAGAATATTGCCTGGATTGAGATGGCCTTACCCCCCCTATACGAATTAGCCATTGGCGGCACGGCGGTGGGAACAGGGCTAAATAGTCCCCCTCACTTTGGCGATCGCGTCGCCGCAGAAATCGCCCAACTAACGGGCTTTCCTTTTTGTTCAGCAAAAAATAAATTTGCCGCCCTAGCGGCCCACGATCCCCTGGTGATGATGAGTGGAGTCCTGAAAACCCTGGCCTGCGCCCTCATGAAAATGGCCAATGATATTCGCTGGTTAGCCTCGGGGCCTCGCTGTGGCTTGGGGGAGTTAATCTTACCCGCCAATGAACCGGGGTCGTCGATTATGCCGGGCAAGGTAAATCCCACCCAATCCGAGAGCCTAACGATGGTCTGTGTTCAGGTGATGGGCCACGATGGGGCGATCGCCATGGCCGGCTCCCAGGGCAATTTTGAGTTAAATGTGTTTAAGCCCCTGATCATCCATAACCTCCTCCGTTCCATTGAACTCCTCAGTGATGGCTGCCAAGCCTTTACCGACTATTGCCTGGTGGGGATTGAACCCAACCGTGAGCAGATTCAAACCTATTTAGATCGCTCCCTGATGCTTGTGACCGCCCTGAATCCCCACATTGGCTATGACAAAGCTGCCCAAGTCGCCAAAAAAGCCTACGAAGACGGAACCACCCTTAAGCAAGCCTGCCTGGATTTAGGGGTTTTGACCGCCGAGGAATTTGATCACTGGGTGCGGCCAGAAAAAATGCTATCCCCATAGCAATAATTCTCGTCGGGGAGAGTTAAACTCTTCTTCCAAGGTTATGGGGGGCGATCGGGTTAAGGTGGGGGAGAAATATCCCACTGCATCGAAGCAGCCTCGCTTATGTCACAGCAAGATTTTGGTCTAATTGGTTTAGCGGTCATGGGGGAAAATCTCGCCCTCAATGTCGAGCGCAATGGCTTTTCCGTTGCCGTTTACAATCGCACCGCCTCAAAAACAGACGCTTTCATGGCCGAACGAGCCAGTGGGCGAAACTTCAAAGCCACCTATACCCTGGAAGAACTGGTTAGCTCCCTAGAGCGGCCCCGCCGCATCCTCGCCATGGTCAAAGCCGGCCCACCGGTGGATGCCCTGATTGAACAACTTAAGCCCCTCCTAGAACCCGGTGATATTCTCATTGATGGCGGCAACTCCCTCTACACCGATACGGAAAGACGAGTCAAGGCAATGGAAGCCGACGGCCTCTGCTTTTTTGGCATGGGGGTCAGTGGCGGCGAAGAGGGTGCCCTCAATGGCCCCAGTCTTATGCCCGGTGGTAGCACCGATGCCTATCAAGCCCTAGAACCCATTCTCACCAAAATTGCCGCCCAGGTGGATGATGGCCCCTGTGTTACCTACATTGGCCCTGGCGGGGCAGGTCACTACGTCAAGATGGTTCACAACGGCATTGAATATGGGGACATGCAACTGATTGCCGAAGCCTATGATTTACTCAAAACTGTTTTGGGGTTAAACCATGAGCAACTCCATCAGGTCTTTAGTCAGTGGAATACCACCCCAGAACTGAATTCCTTTTTAATTGAGATCACCAGTGAAATCTTTACCTATATTGATCCCGATACCAATCTGCCCCTAGTAGATGTGATTGTGGATGCGGCGGCCCAAAAGGGAACGGGGCGTTGGACCGTGGAAACGGCCCTAGAATTGGGTGTGAGTATTCCCACGATTACCGCTGCGGTGAATGCGCGGATCATGTCCTCCATTAAGGCAGAACGGGTGGCGGCGGCCGCTGCTTTGCCAGGGCCCACAGGTAAGTATGAAGGAGACACCCAAGAATTTATCAACAAGGTGCGGGATGCCCTCTACTGCTCGAAAATTTGCTCCTATGCCCAGGGTATGGCCCTCATTGGTAAGGCATCCCAGGAATTTTTTGGCGGTGCCCTTAATTTGGGCGAAATTGCCCGCATTTGGAAGGGGGGCTGTATTATCCGGGCGGGATTTTTAAACAAGATTAAAAAAGCCTACGATGAAAACCCCACGCTGCCCAATCTTCTCTTGGCTCCTGAGTTTAAGCAAACGATTTTGGATAAGCAGGGGGCCTGGCGGGATGTTCTTATCGAAGCCACTCGTCTAGGCATTGCCTCGCCGGCCTTTGGGGCCTCCCTGGAATATTTTGATAGCTACCGCCGCGATCGCCTGCCCCAAAATCTCACCCAAGCCCAACGGGACTTCTTTGGGGCCCATACCTATGAACGCTTAGATAAGCCCGGTTCCTTCCATACGGAATGGGTGCCGATCCAGGAATCTACGGCGGAGTCCTAGCCCCTAGGGAGGGTTGGAGTCTTGGCACACCCCCAGACATCATCGCCTGAATCTTCATCGCCTGAATTCTCATCGGGGTCGTCCCCTTATTTTCTGGGCTTAGATTTTGGTACCTCCGGGGTCCGTAGTGTGGTGATTGATGCCGCTGGGGTGGCGATCGCCACCCAGGAAATCCGTTGGCCAATTGTTCCCCTGTCCGACTATCCTGCTCTCTGGCAAGACACCCTGTGGCAGTTAATTTTAGGGATTCCCGAAAACCTGCGATCGCAGTTGGGCCGCATTGCTATTGATGGCACCTCAGGCACGGTGTTATTCTGTGATGCCCAGGGACAGCCCCAGGTAGAACCCCTGCTATACAACGACGATCGCCCTCGGGACTGTTTACCCCAGTTGGGGGCGATCGCCCCGGCGAATCATGTGGTTCTAAGTGCCACCTCCAGCCTGGCAAAGTTACTGTGGTGGCGATCGCAGCAGGATCATGCTGGGCGATCAAGGGTGAAATACCTGCTCCATCAAGCCGATTGGCTGGGCTTTTTACTCCATGGTCAACTGGGGATCAGTGACTATCACAATTGCCTAAAACTGGGTTACGACCCTACCACCCTCAGCTATCCTGACTGGTTTGATCACCCCGACCTAGTAGACCTTAAACCCCTACTTCCCCAGGGGGTCACTCCGGGCCAGGCGATCGCCCCCATTGCACCCCCCCCTATTGCCCCATCCCGATTCCTCGGCCTACCCAAGGACTGTCAAATCTGTGCCGGAACCACCGATAGTATTGCCGCATTTTTGGCCAGTGGCGTGAGTCAACCGGGGCAAGGGGTTACATCCTTGGGATCAACCCTGGTTCTAAAACTCCTGAGTCGTTATCCCGTGGGCGATCGGGCGGCGGGTATTTATAGCCATCGTCTTGGGGATTACTGGCTGGTGGGTGGGGCATCTAACTGTGGCGGTGCCATTCTCCGAAAATTTTTTACTGATCAGGAAATAAATGACCTCAGTCAACGGATCAACCCTCACCAGTCTACCCAGTTGGATTATTATCCGCTCTTAGCACCTGGGGAGCGGTTTCCCATCAATGATCCTGATTACCAGCCCCGTTTAGACCCCCGCCCTGAAGATGACACTCTGTTTTTACAGGGACTCCTGGAAAGTTTGGCCCGGATCGAGGCGGAGGGGTATCACCGCTTGGCCCAATTAGGGGCATCTCCCCTGATCGAGGTGTATACCGCTGGGGGCGGCGCAAAAAATGAAACTTGGCAACAGATTCGCCAGGCTTACCTCCAGGTTCCGGTGCAGAGATCGCCCCATCCAGAAGCAGCCTATGGAGCAGCCCGATTGGCTCAACGGGGATTATCGTTTCTCCAAAAAAACTATGTATGATGGGGTATAAGCAATTTTTAGATTTTTTTAATTTGTGACCTGTGATTATGCCTACCACCCTTCCCCAAGAACGGCAATCCCAGACCATTGAACGTAAGCCCTACCCCAACTATAAGGTGATTGTCCTCAACGATGATTTCAATACCTTTCAACACGTTGCCGCCTGCCTAATGAAATATATCCCCAATATGAGTCAGGAACGGGCCTGGGAATTGACGAACGAAGTCCACTATCAAGGGTTGGCGATCGTTTGGGTGGGGCCCCAAGAGCAGGCGGAACTTTACCACATGCAACTTCAGCGGGCGGGCCTGACCATGGCCCCCATCGAACCTGAATAGCAGCTATTTCTATTTGACGAGTTGCTATTTAACGATTTCGCCAAAGTCCCCTAGCACCCCGCCAATATTTCGCAACAGGGAGAGTAACCCTAGGCGATTGGCTTTAATCACTGGATCTGGGGCCATGACTAAGACACTTTCGGGGCCATCAAAGAAGCGGCTGACAATGGGAGCGAGGGCCCCTAAAACCGCAATAATCTGCCCATAATCTCCCTGATCTTGGGCGGTTTTCACCGTTGGTAAGGTGTCTTGAAGAGCTTGGTAAAACTCCCGTTCAATGGGTTCCTGAAGCTTGTCGATCGCAATGCCCTCTAAACTTAGGGTGTGGCGTTCCACCGTTCCTTGCCGCGCTAACCGAGCCGCCCGATTCACCGTGGCATAGATGGGTTGGAGGCTGCCCTCTTGACGCATTCGTTGTAAAAACTGGGCGCGATCGCGGGCATCTAGGACATCCCCTAGGACTTGGGCGGTTGCCGAAGCATCGCTATTTCCGAGGACGGCATTCACCAGATCGTAGTCAATTGGGTGGGTGGGGTCTTCCTCTAGGAGTGTCCGCAGGCGTTGACCGAAAAAGTCCTGAAGCTGATCTTGGAGTTGGCTGGGGTTCGCGGTCTTTGGGTAGGTTTGGCAAAAGTGCTGACTGGTTTCCTGGAGCACCTGATGCAGATTCAGGGGTAAACGGGCTTCCCAGAGAATTAAAAGGACGGCATTGGCGGCCCGCCGCAAGGCAAAGGGATCGGAAGAGCCAGTGGGAATTTGACCTAAACCAAATAGACAGGTCAGGGTATCCAGGCGATCGGCTAGGCCCACCACCTGACCCGTGAGACTTTCGGGGAGGCGATCGCCCCCATGGCGGGGTAAGTAATGGTCAAAAATTCCCTGGGAGACGGCGGCCGACTCGCCACTTTTTTCAGCATAGACTTGGCCCATTCGCCCCTGAAGCTCTGGAAATTCCCCTACCATTTGGCTGACGAGATCATTTTTGCACAGCTCGGCCGTGCGTTGAATCTCATTTTTCTGCTTGGGTTTGAGTTTCAGGTGATCGGCGATCGCCCCAGCTAGGGCTTGAATCCGCGCCATCTTTGCGGCCATGGATCCCAATTCATCCTGGAATGTAACCGTTTCTAGTTTAGTGCCGTAGTCGGCTAGGGGCTTAGCCAGATCTGCCTGGTAGAAAAACTGGCCATCGGCTAACCGGGCCCGAATCACCCGCTCGTTTCCCTGGCGAATGATGTCAGCGGCCTGGGGATCCCCATTGCTAATGGTAATAAAGTGGGGTAGCAGCTTCGTGTGGGCGCGATCGCCATAGACAGGAAAATATCGCTGGTGGGTCACCATCACCGTGGTAATCACCTCTGGGGGTAAGGCTAAAAATTCCGGCTCAAAATTGCCTAGGACGGCGGTGGGCCATTCCACTAAATGGGTGACTTCGTTGAGGAGGGTCTCGGTGATGTCCGTGTAACCCTTCACCGTGTTTGCCCGATCATTCACCTGGTCAATAATTTTTGCTTTCCGTTCCTCAGGATCAACCTCAATGTACCCCTGGGCCATAGTCTCCCCATAGTCTTGGGCCCGCTCTAGGGTGATGGGATCGGCGGCTAACACCCGGTGGCCCCAGGTCTGGCGATCGCTGGTGATTTTTACCGACTGACTTTCTAAGGTCACGGGTAAGACCTGATCATCCCAGAGAGCTACCAGCCAGCGAATGGGTCGGGAAAAACGCAGTTCTCCATCACTCCAACGCATAAATCGCGGCCCCTCTAGTTGGCTAATCCAGTTGGGAATCCATTCTGATAATAGGGTTGGCGTGGCCTGGCCCCTCAGGGTTTGCTTCAGAAAAACCACATCCCCCTTTTCTGTACTCCGAATCTCTATATCCTCTAGGACGGCCTGGCGCGATCGCAAAAACCCCTGTAATGCCTTTGTTGGCTCTCCGTTCTTAAAGGCAATAGCCGCTGCGGGGCCCTTCACCTCACTGTGTTGGTCGGGTTGTTGCGCTGGTAAGCCGTCTAAAACCAGCACCAATCGCCGTGGCGTACCCAAAACATTGACCGTTGCCCCCAATCCGTGATCCTGTAAATGGGCAGGAATCATCCGCTGCCACTGGGCGATCGCTGATTGGACAAAACTAGCGGGTAAATCTTCCGTTCCCACTTCTAGAAGAAAACTATGTTGGCTTGAGTCAGTCATGGCGTATTATTGCTATTCGTTTCGTTTTTGTTTTGTACGTGTGTTGTTGCATCCTTGGAAGACCTGTTGCGATCAATCCAGTGTCAACGACTCGGATCAATCCAGTTTTTTTACCCTCAGTCTTCAAGTTTATAACTCTCTGGCGTAAGTCCTGGTTAAAATAGGTGTACGTTATGAATCATGATTGATCGTGATTGATCACGCTGGTGTAGCTCAGTTGGTAGAGCAACTGACTTGTAATCAGTAGGCCAGGAGTTCGAGTCTCCTCACCAGCTTCCCCAAAAAAACCTAAAAAACCCAGTAAAATCAATGGTTTCAGGCTCTCGCGTGATAAAGGGAATGTATTTTTCTCTCAAGGAATTAGATATTGTTAGGGGTATTTGGGCATAGTTTTGGGGTAGATATGGGGTAATGCTCTAGGGCATGATGGGTACAAGGTTGATACACGGAGTTTGTACCCCATGGCTAAGACGGCAACCAAGGCAAAGAAGGGTAGTGTTACATTAAAAAACTCGAATGGCAGGTTACAACTGGTTTTCAGTTACCCCATTCTTGCCCCAAATGGTGAAACAGTACGCAAGCGGTTTTATCTGTCTACAGGGTTTGAAGATACGCCGATTAATCGTCAACGGGCCGGGGTGATTGCAGCAACAATCCAGCGAGATATTGACTACGCTGAGCTTGACACCACCCTGGAACGGTACAAGCCAGCTAGTCTTGCTGCGGGTGGTGTTTCGCCTGAGTCTATGGGGCTGTTGGCGTTGTGGCAAAAATACGTTGACTTCAAAGCACCGCAGGTAGCACCCCATACGCTCTTGAAGGATTTTTGCCAAGTACAGCGAGCGATTGAGAGGTTGCCTAGCGACTCACTGGGGGAGGCTGCCAGTATCCGTGATGGGTTGCTGGGTAATATGCCTGTTAACAGTGCCAAGCGGGTTTTGACTCAGATAAAAGCGTGTTGCAAGTGGGCGATCGCTGAAAAGCTCATCAGTGAAAATCCGTTTGCTGAAATGAAAATCACATTGCCGAAGGGTAGCGGTTCACCTGTGATTGAGCCATTCACGATGGAGGAACGCGATCGCATTCTGGAAGCATTCAGGGTACACCGATACTACAGCCACTACCATCCGCTGGTTAAATTTCTGTTTTCTACGGGCTGCCGGCCCGGTGAAGCTCTTGCATTGCAGTGGCGGCACGTTCAAGATGAGCAAATTTTGTTTGAACAGCGTTTGAGCATGACCGAGAATGGTTTGCAGGTTATCCCTGGCTTAAAGACGCAAAGGCGGCGTACATTCCCGCTTAACCAGGAATTGAAGGCATTTTTAGCTGACCTACGGGAATCATGCCAAGGTAATCCTGAAGATTACTTGTTTCTTGCCCCTGGCGGCGGGTTTCTGGATAGCCACAATTTTTGCAATCGGGGCTGGAAAACGATACTAAGCGAGTGCGGTAGCGGATACCGCAAGCTCTATCAAACCCGCCATAGCTTTATCACCTGGCTGTGTGAGGCAAACGTCAACACGTTGGCGGTGAGCCGCTGGTGTGGGACAAGCGTCGCCATGATCGAGCGACATTACGCGGCAAGCAACCTAAACACCATCCCACCGAGTCTATAGGCATGGAAAAATCATTAATCGCCACTTACGGCAATTTAGCTATAGTCATGATGCAAGAACTGGTAAAAACCTACCAGTTCAGTTCTAGTCAGTTTGAGATGTTCAGGGTTAAACAAGCTCAAAGGGTGGCGATCGCCCGTTGGTTACTCCATCTTGAGCATGATTATCCTAGCGAAAATTTACCTCTAGGGCTTAAGCCATTCGCCCTTGAATTACGGGAACTCCATGAGCTTCTGACAGGCTTGAGCGTATTAGATGGTAATTTGCCTGATGCCGATTTTTGGTGGCTTGAGATTGTCAAGGAACGGCAATTCGTCTGGTTTATGGGCACACTTAGCGATCGCCGCGCGTATGTGAACAAGGCTAGTTTCTTGAGATTCACTCAAACGTACATTGAACGGTTAGAAAGTTTTGACCCGACACCTGAGGCTAAATCATACAAACAGACACATCCAACACCTGCCGAGGATTTATTGATGAGTGTGGTGCAATTCCATGTAAGGGCAGGCGACTGGCAGGATAACGACACATTTAGCGTCCCATATCGAAAATGGCTTAAATCCATGTTGGCGATCGCTAATGCAATTTACAAACATCCGTCATTCGTACCCGTGATCTCCGATGGGTCAGGACAAATCATACTGGGGCAAAAAGGCCGTCAGCGGGACGATACTAAGGCTGATCTGCCTGACCTGTGAAGCCGTATAACCAAAATTGCAACATTAGAAACCGCGATCGCTGACTTTTGAACGATTTTACTTTAACAGCGGTACAACATTGACTTTCCCTTAGGAGAAAACATTAAAACGCTCTTAAAGTAAAATCTGTAACGTAGTCACAGAGCCGGTTTCAGGATTTACGCTCTTGAAGCTCATTCAAAAATATTAAACTTCTCTTGAGTAATAATCTGTAACGTATTCATAGAGCGGGTTTTGCATTTTATTTTTTATGTTTATCTAGCTGATTTTACGATTTTTCTAATTGTTGATAACTAGATTCTGATTACTAATAGCTTGCCTGTTAGTTGCTATCGGCTATTGTCATGCCGTGAAATATTAAGAAATGTTACAATCTTTTGATTAATTCTACTCTACGGCACAAGCAAGGGCAGGAAGTTAAGCTGATTTTAGTTGAGTTCAGGTTTTTTCAAATTGATTAAAGTAAAACAGCTATCTGCTCGATCTGGACTCAGTAGAGACTTTTGGAAGTGCGCCAGGCTGGGGTCAGCACCCAAGGGAATTAAACCCCAACTAATCGAAGGCTTCCACTATTATCGGATTAGTTTGCGCACAGTTTTATACGAAGAAGATCGCTGTTTGGAGTGGCTGAAAATTCGCAATAATCCTAAGGCTCTGCAACAGCACCTTGCCCAAGCCTTGCAACCGTAAAAACGAGAAAACCCCGAAGGAGATCGGGGTTAAATTGTTGATAATAACTTGGTGACATTATGGCATATTTTGACGATGAGCAACTTGATTTTGAACCAGGTCTCTACGAGGCGATTTTTGAAGGTTTCTCAAAACCTTTAGAACTACCAAAAAAACAACCAGAACTGGTCACGATTAACCGAGAGGATTATATCAGAGAAATCAAAGCCTACGAGCGGAAAATAAATCAAATCAGGCGCGATCAGGAATCGATTCCTGATTGCTTGGCGTATCGAGAGCGATTAGAAGTGATTGCAGCGATCGCTGACCCGATTGATCGAAGTTTTGCCACTATCGAGTTAGCAAAACTCCTAAGAGTATCACCCAGTTTGCTGGAGCGAGATTTAAGCAAGTTAGAATCTAAAAACAGAGCAACAGACACATCCGAAGTAATCACCTGGGCTGAACTTTATAATCGCGAACAGGAGGATTTAGACTGGCTCGTTCACGGGCTGTTACCTGTTGGAGAAACGGTTATTTTGATTGCCGAACCCAAGTGTGGCAAAACCCTTTTTGCTGTTGATTTGACCCATGCAATTATTGAGGGCCATGATTTTTTGAGTCACAAAACCAAACAGGGGAAAGTCCTATTTATCTCGGTTGATGAGTCGTTGCGATCGACCGAGTACAAGCTCAGGAATAGAAACTTTTCGCCGAGTGAAAACCTAGGAATTTTGTCAAAATTTAACCTAGAAAACCTCGATTCCCTTGAGAAGGAATTAATCGATTTCCAACCTGATTTGGTTGTCCTGGATTCCCTCAGAGCGGCGGCTAGGGGTTCAACTATTAGCGAAAATTCTGCCGAGTTTGCAGATAAAATCTATGACCTAAAAATGCTTTTCACTAACCACAAAGCCGCTGGCATCATCATCCACCATTCCACCAAATCTAAGGAACAGGAAGGGGTCAGCAAAGTTCGGGGTAACAGCGCGATCGCTGGTGCAGCTTGGGGGGTTTGGCAGCTTCAAAACGACAAATCCTGGGACAATTCAATTACGTCAATTAAGGAATTTTCGTATCAGTTAAGGGATGCTGAATCAGGAAACTTTTCTATCAAATTGAATCCCGATGATTTTGCATGGCAAAAAATTGAAGATCACTGCGATCGAGCCGACAACAACCTATTGAATCAGGTAATTGATTTTTTAACTAAGGAAAAACCAAAAGCATTCGAGCGGGAGGAGATCGCAAACGCGCTACAGGTGAACGATCGCAGCTTAAAGTTTGTGTTAGCTAAGGGGTTAAAAACAGGGCAAATTAGCAAACGGAAAAGTGAGACAAATTTACGGAAAGCTGTTTATTTCATTGGAGAATAAAAATGTTAGATTTTAGTGGCAAAACGATCGCCGAGCGGCGGGAAATGGTACAGGCTCACCGGAAAAAATCGATTCAAGAAGCATTGATGCTACCCTTGGATGAATCGATTTATGAGCAGGTTGAGATTTGCCGTCTGGCGATCGCTGGGGGAGGTTTGCTTACTCGCAAAGCCTTTCTAAAACTGGTTCACTTCTATGGCATTGAATTGATTAACGAGATTGAGTCAGGACTGATACAGGGTGACATCAATCTAATTCGCCAAAATATCACCGCGATTGAATAGCGGCGATCGCTCGTTTTGTGTTCCCTACTCTCAATGAAACAAAGGTATAATTTACTTATCTAAAGGAGATTTTTCCTGTGGAATTAACAAGCGAAACACGGTTAGAACGCCAACTTAAAAGCAAGCTGAAAAACCTGCTTTTGAAAGACCATTTTCGGGAAATGGGGGGAGACCCAGATTCCTTTCAGGATTGGAGTCGAGCAGTCGATAAACACTTTGAAATTGACGGAGTTGGCGATTTAACAACCACCAGCGGCAAGCCGATTAACGCAGCGATCGCTGAATTGCGGCAAACTTCAAACCTAATTGATTCACCGTTTCAAAAGCAACAAAAACAGTCTGGTGGTGAACTGGCGGCTGACGGTGTGACTTACTACCATCATTCTCAACTGAATGAAATCATCAAAGCTGACCCGTATGGCGCGCCACAGAAAATCCGTGAAGGCAAAATCAAATTTAGGAGCTAAAAATCATGGCTGGAAAAGGTAAACCAGGAAATCGCAGCAAACTAAGCGCTGGAATGGTTGATAAACTCGTTGACATCATCGGTCAGGGACATTTTCAAGCGACAGCAGCTAAAGTCGTAGGGATTCACAAGGCTACGCTATCCGAATGGTTACGAGTTGGCCGTGAACAGGGAACGGGTCTACAAGGCGAATTGTACTCACGATTAAAAGATGCTGAAGCACAAGCCGAACAGGCTGCACTTTCTGTCATTTTGAGTGATGACGATTGGAAATCTAAAGCATGGTTTTTAGAACGCCGATTCCCCCAACGTTGGTGTCTACAATCTCGAATTGAAAACGAGGCAGAGAGGCAGCTTAAGGATATGCTGAGTCTCATTCTGAACAATGTAACCATTGAGGCAAAAACAGAGATTGTGCAGATTTTGACGGGTACTAACCTGTTAACTTGTACCAAGGATACTGACGCAATGATCGAAGGTGCTTTCGGTTAGAATTAGGTAGAGGATACTTTTCCGTGCTTTCTTTTGCCCCCCTAGTTCCTAACCGCTTGGGGGGATTTTTTTTGCATTAAAAACGCCCCAAGGGAGGGGCGCGGTGCAGTCTATAACAATTCCTTTGTAGAGAAACCAGTTCGGACGGATCCGTCCGAACTAGAAAAGCAATCGGCTTTGTGCCTCCATTGTTGTTGGCTTGGATGCACCGATTGAAACCTACAACCCATCCGACCCGATTGCCTATGTCTTGAGTGAAAACCTATATCGGCGGCACTTAAGCGCAGGACAGAAGGCGGTTTTAGCACTGGAGGTTGAAAGGCTCTATTCCCAGGAGGCAAAGCAAAAACAGATTGAGGCGGGCGGTGATCGGAAATCAGAGGAATACAAAAAATCGCTTACGACGGATCCGTCGGAACCGATTATTGATCGTCATGAGCGCGAGTCAACAACGCGAGCAGCCAAGGCGGTTGGCGTTGGTTCTACTGCCGTTAAGCGAGCTAAGTTCTTGCAGCAAAATGCACCGGAAATATTGGACAAGGTGAAACAGGGCGAAATTGCGGTAGACCGTGCTTACAACACCACCAAGGCGCGATTGGCTCAAATGCCTAAGCCAGAACCGATTGAACCGACCAATGAGATTCTGCAACTACCAGGCGCGATGGATCCATTACGATTAAAGCAACGCCAATGGAGGGTTAAGCCGTGAGTGAGCCGATAACAGCCAGCGAAGCTAGGCAGATTCTTGACGGCATTCAGTCCATGCAGGGCGACATCAGAGCCATGCAGTCTGATATTCAGGCTTTGACCCTAGAGGTCAGAACCAACCAGGCAACCACTAATGAAAAGTTCAACACGGTACAGGCTGAAATCAATGCTGTGCGTACTGAGCTTAAGGGTGAAATCAAGGCTGTAGACGATAAACTGAGTGCCAAAATTCAGGCTATAGACGATAAGGTGACTGACTTGAGCGATCGCCAAAAGGTAGTGGATTCCCGCCTATGGGCATTCATTGTGGGACTGGTGACGCTGGTAGGCGGTGGCGTGATTAAGGTTTTCTGGTTTAGCCGTGCTTAAGCAGCAAAAATATTAACAACAGTTATGGATAATTTTCTGCTTATTGAGAATAACGAATATTATTTAACGGCAGTGTAATACTGGCTTTCTCTAGGGGGGAAACATTAAACCCTTCTTAAAGTAAAATCTGTAACGTAGGCTATGAGAGCGTTTTAGGTTAGTAAAATCATGGAAAACTGAAAAACATTAAAACGCTCTTAAATAAAAATCTGTAATGTAGTCACAGAGCCGATTTTAGGTTTTCACTTTAAGTCAAAAATGAGCATTTTAGTAAAAGCATTAAAACGCTATAAAATAATATAATCCATTGTCATAGTAGATTTGCGATCGCTCTAGGGTGAATGTTGCATGATTACATTTTGCTGGCAATGGGGAATAGTGAATAACACCCTTCAGATTGACCGTTAAGGGCATTGAATCATGGTGTGGGTAGGGAAATATCCTAATTGGTGTTCCCATGGCTTAGAAGGCATTTATCGGCGTGTTGCCTATTGACCCTGGGCGATCGCAATCCATTGGGTTCACGGCAACGCTAATGGAGTATGGGGCATCCCTGGTAGACATGGGGCATCCGTAGGGTATTGTGGTGGCCGGTGGGCTATGGGGCATGAGCCGGCGATCGCTATGGCATGGACAATGGGACGGCCCGTCAGTCATGTTTTTTACCATGGTGGGACTACTGGCAAAGGTGACGATATTTGACCGCGTATTTATCTATGGATACCATTGGATATTTTTAGGGTTTTTTAGTGATTGGGGTAGACATGGGGTAAAAGCACTATACCCATTTCTGAAACTCCCTCATAGCAAGAGATACAGACACCGTGACCTACTCACTTGTAATCAGTAGGCCAGGAGTTCGAGTCTCCTCACCAGCTTTTAAGCCCAAAATTTCGCAGTTTACCTGTGCCGTGGCCAGAGGATACCCCCTAACCGCTGAGCTTGTCCCTCTCTAAATCAGATTTCATTGGCAAAATCTACCAGCCAAGGGCGTGTAAATATTGGTTGATATAACTGCGGGCTTCTTCGCCCAGATGGGGAAGGGGGGATATGTTAGAGTTTTAATCAATCGGGATGACAGGATTTGAACCTGCGACCCTCTGCTCCCAAAGCAGATGCGCTACCAAGCTGCGCCACATCCCGATACTAGACTTAGTGTACCCCATTCTTTAATGTTGATGTTTTTTGGGGGCCAACTTAAATAATCCATTCCTCAATATAATTTCTGAAAAAATTGTGAAAAATAATTTATGAAAATTTTGATCACTGGTGCGACTGGGTTTGTGGGACAGCGTTTAGTCCCGACCTTGGCTGATCAGAATCATCAGTTGGTACTTTTAGTCCGTGACCCCGATCGCCATCAACAGTTGTTCCAGGATTTAGCCCATAAAACTACGATTGAATGGGTTCAGTATGGGCCCAAGGAGTCAGGGGATTGGCAAAATGCTGTTTCCGGTTGTGATGCGGTTATTCACCTTGCCGGGGAACCCTTAGCGGCGGGACGATGGACATCGGAACGAAAGGCGGAAATTTTAGCCAGTCGCAGTATTGGCACTGAAAAATTGGTGGAGGCGATCGCCCAGGCAAATCCCCGTCCTCAGGTTCTGATTAGTACCTCAGCCATTGGTTACTATGGCACCAGTGAAACCGAAACCTTTCAGGAAGAGAGTGGCCCGGGGCAGGATTTTTTAGGGAAGGTTTGTCAGGCCTGGGAAGGGGCAGCCCAACCCGTCACGGATTTGGGTGTGCGTCTGGTGATTCTCCGCTTTGGCATTGTCCTAGGTTTAGGGGGGGCGATCGGGCAAATGTTACCCGCCTTCAAGCTCTATGCCGGTGGCCCCATTGGTTCTGGGCGACAATGGTTCTCTTGGATCCATCAAGATGATCTTGTGGCACTGATTTGTTATGCTCTGGAGCATCCCGATTTTATCGGGGTTTATAATGCCACCGCTCCCAACCCCGTTTCCATGGGGACATTCTGCCAAACCTTAGCCGAAGTCTTGGACCGTCCCTCCTGGTTGCCCGTCCCGGATTTTATTTTGACCTTGCTTTTAGGGGAAGCTGCCCAGGTGGTTTTGCAAGGGCAACGGGTTTTACCCCAACGTACATTGGCTAGTGGATTTGAATTTCAGTACCCCACCGTCAAGACTGCCCTAGAGGATATTTTATAAATCCCATAGTTAATTTAATTTTGCTGTCCCAGAGGGGCGATCGCCAGTTCCGTATTCACATAGGCACGGGTTGCGTCCACCGTTGGATTAATAAAGACCTGGGTGACGGGGGCGTATTCCACCAATTCACCGAGGCGATGTTGGCCCTCCTGCCGCACATTCATAAACCCGACCATATCGGCCAATCGGGCTGCCCGTTGTAGGTTATGGGTCACCATGACGATCGTGTAATGTTGGCGCAGGCGATCGATCAATTCCTCAACCCGCAGCGTAGAGACGGGATCCAGGGCTGAGCAGGGTTCATCCATTAAAATCACTTCCGGTTGCAGGGCTAGGGTGCGGGCTAAACAAAGACGCTGCTGTTGCCCTCCAGATAAATTTAGGGCACTTTGTTTTAGCTTATTTTTTACCTCATCCCATAGGCCAACCTGGGTTAAGGACTGTTCAATGCAACCATCAATATCCCCTTGGTAGCCATTGGCCCGCAGTCCGAGGGCAATATTTTCATAGATTGATTTCGGAAAGGGATTGGGCCGCTGAAAGACCATACCCACCCGACGACGCACTTCAATGGATGGCATGGTTAAAATATCCTGGCCAAATAACTTGATGTTACCCACCACCCGTGTGCCCCGAATCAGATCGTTGAGTCGGTTGAAACAACGTAGGAGTGTACTTTTGCCGCAGCCGGAGGGGCCAATAAGGGCCGTGACCTGTTGGGGAAAAATGTCTAAACTGACATCCACCAGCACCTGCTCAGGGCCGTAGAACACTGATAGATTCTGAACTTCTAGGCTAGGGGATGGGGCAGACATAAATAAACGTCCTAAGTTAACTGTTTTTGGTTATAGCGACTACGAATGGCCATGGCGATCGCACTCATTACTAGGAGCAGGAGCATTGTCACCACAATGGCCGCCGCCGCATTAATGCGAAAACCGGCTTGGGGTCGGGATACCCAGTCGAAAATTTGCACCGATAAGGTGGTAAATCGACTATGAAGGGCGGCCAAGGATAGGGGCGGTGCGGGTACTACACTGGCGGCCCCTACGGCCACCAAGGCTGCGGTTTCCCCTGCGGCTAGGGTGAGGGCTAAGAGGGAGCCGGTAATGATCCCAGGGATAGCGGCGGGTAAAACCACTGTGGACACCACCTGCCAGCGCGTTAGTCCCATGGCAAAGGCCCCTTGGCGCAAACTATCGGGCAAATTTCGTAAAGCATTGCGGGTGGCAATAATCGAAAAGGGTAACACCAACACCGATAGGGTTAGGGCCCCGGATAAAATGGTACGACCGCCAGTTAGGGGTTCCCACAGCCGCACATATAGTTCCAAACCCAACAAGCCAAAAATAATCGAGGGTACCGCCGCCAAATTGGCAATAATGATTTCAACAATTTGAAAACGGCGACTATCGGGCAAATATTCTTCCATGTATAAGGCGGAACCAATGCCAATGGGGAGGGAAATCAAGGCCGTTAGGCCCAACAGCCAAAATGTGCCCCCTAGGGCGGCAAAGATGCCAGCGTTGGCGGGGGTGCGTGAGGAGCTTTGGGTAAAAAAGTCGAGGCTGGTTAACCGAGGCAAGCCAGACCAAAATGTGACCAGGAATAACGAGGCCAGAAGTAGTAACCCCAGAAGTACGCCAATGGCGGTCAGGAAGCCAAAGAGTTGATTGAAGCGAATCCGGCCTTGGAACTGGGCGAGAAATTTACTGCGATCGGGCAGCAAAATGGTCGCACCCTTTAATCCATCCCCTTTGGCAAGAGTCAGATTCGCTACCACGCCTTGGGCCATGGATTGACGATAGCGACGCATCAGGTAGTAACTGAGCAGGTTTAGGCACAGGGTGAGAAAAAAGAGGACGGCCCCCACCGTGAAAATGGTCTGAAACACCAGGGAACCCGCCTGCACATTCCCTAAACTGACCTGAATAATGTAGGCGGTCATGGTTTCGATCGCCTCTAGGGGGTTCAATGTCATCCGGGGAATTTGGCCGGCGGAGATCGCCGCAATCATTGTTTCACCCATGGCACGGGAGGCGGCTAGGGCTAGGGCCGCGAAAATACCCGGCAGAGCCGTGGGAAGCATAATTTTCAAAATGACTTCATGGCGGGTCAACCCTAGGGCAAAACCCCCTTCCCGCACTGCTGCTGGAATATCCCGTAGGGCATCCTCACTCATGGAGGCAATAATCGGCGCAATCATCACCCCGGTAATAATCCCGGCACTGAGGGCATTAAAGACAGAGATCGTCGGAAAAATAAGCTTCAGAAGAGGCGTAATAAACAACAAGGCAAAGTAGCCTAGAACCACCGTTGGAATCCCCGGCAAGGCATCTAAGGCTGGCTTCACCAGGGCCCTCACCTTTGCAGGTGCGTATTCTCCCAGATAGATCGCCACTGCTATTCCCAGGGGCGCGGCCACCACCATGGCAATCAACGTCACCAAAAATGTGCCATTCAGCAGCACAATCATGCCAAATTGGGGGTCGGCAAATAGAGGTGTCCATTGGCGATCGCTCAGAAGCCGCCAGGGATGAACCTCCTGGAAAAGATCAAAGGTTTCTTGGCACAGAATAATCACGATCGCCCCGGCAATCAAAATCGGGATCGTGGCGATTGTCGCCAAACCTATATCTGCAACCCGCTCCTGCCATACCAAAGATTGCATGGAACGCTGCCATTGGCTGACCCCTTGACGACTCAGTTCAGAATCCATGGCGCATAGCTCAACTGCTCTCGAAACGACATCCCCTCGCCCATCATTGCAGAGGAGATGAACCCATTGGGTAAACGATTCGTAAACAAATGCTTAAGGCCAAGGGAAGAGTAAAGCGTCAAGCCTTAATGACCTTAACGATTCGTCAATGTGTCCCGACTGAGAACCTGATTGAGTTGATTTACATTCAGCTGATCCACAATGAAAAACTTAAAGGCGTCCTCCTCAGAGGATAGGTTGTTAGCAAAGGTTTGACTTAAAAAGGGCCGAAACTCCGGTTGATTGGCCGCAAAGGCCTTGAAGAACGCTGAACTTAGCCCCTTAATCCCCACCTGCGCCAGTTCTGGATTGGGACCAATGAGATCCTGAGGAACAGGCAACACGCCATCAGAGCTTACTCCAATGGTTGAGAAATGGGTTCCGGGCTGGATAACCGAGAGAAATTTCGGTGATGAATGTTGCAACCAGGTAAAGGGACGGATTTGTTCCTCTAGGGGCGGTGCAAAAATATCATTACTGCCAGCCACAAGCATAGTTGGTACACGGATTTCCGCAAACCCACTTTCACCGAATAATGTACTTGCCACCGGATTAACCGCAATCACCGCCTTCACCCGCGGATCCGCCACACTTGTCTTGGGCGGTTGGGCCGCAATAATTCGGCATTGTAACGGCAGGGAGATATTAAAGGAAAAACTATCTTCCGCAATCCGTTTGCATTCCTGGGGAATACTGGGCCAATTGACCACAGCACCGGCGGCGGCCAACACGGTGTAGCCCCCCATAGACTGGCCAAAAAGTGCCACCTGATTGGTATTAATGTTCCAGGTGGGATTGGCGGGGGCTTGGGCCGCAATGGTATCAATCACATATTTGAGGTCAAGGGGGCGTTGAACCCAGTCTTCCGGTAAAGCTTGATAGTCCAAGGGCGCACCGGAAAGAAAGTGACCAATTTGATTGGCATCTGAACCGGGGTGGGTCACCGCTGCCACCGCAAAACCCTGGGATGCTAAATGCTCGGCAAGGTAGGCAAAACTGAGGCGATCGGAGGCTAAGCCATGGGAAATGACAATTAAGGGGGCCGGAGCCGTCAACCCCTCTGGCACGTAGACATCCGCCGGAATCGGCTGGGTTCCTCGCTGGGGGTTCACAAAGGAGATGGTTTGTTTGTTCCAGGTATAGTTCCCTGCCTGTTGGGGCATGGGTAAATTGGGTAGGGTAATGGTGGGCTGAACGGTGGCCACCCGCTCCACAAATTTAACGGCTTCAACCTCATTTTGAATGGCTCGGAAGAGGGCTCCTACGGCCTGTAGACCAAACTGGCCGTCAATTTGAATGGACTTATCGGGAAATCCCCGGAGAACTGTTAAAACCGTAATGCCATCGGGACTAGCTGCGGCAACTTCCATGGCCGTCGCCAGTGCTTTTGCGCCATTTTCACCGTCACCGGTTTTGAAAACCCGACCAAGACGCTCAAATAACACCCGTCCAATGGGGGAATTGATGACTTGGGTAATGGTTGTTGGCTCTATGTCTATGGCTGCATTTAGGTTTTGCTGTATCTCTCCGGTTTGGTCTGTAGGTATAAGTCGCAGCAAAAAGTTGAGTTCTGGACTGGCAACCCCGGTTCTAGCATAGGTTTCTAAGTCACTGGTACGAATGCTAAAGGTGCCAAAGGGAGGATAGGATAACTCGATTTGCTCGGCGGGCAGGACAGGAGTCGCCCAAAAACTAGCCGCTAAGCCCAGGGCCGATAACCAGCGAAGGCCCCGAGGTGAACGCATCCTCTGCAATCCAACCATATTAAGTTTCACCAAAAACATATTGTTTGATCTTTCCAAGCATATCATTCCTACCCTTGACACAAAAGGGATAAAAAAGGTTGCCTAGATGCCCCTCGGTGTTTGTTTTTCTGGAATAACTGGGAGACGGAGTAGGGGGGGTATTGGGTTTTGCCCAGACTCCTGTGGCAGCTTGAATGGAGATTTAATTGGCTTCTGGAGAGTACTCGTTGGAATCCACTAAGGGAAGGCGATCGCCCCGGAAAATTTCCCGACTCTCTTGGCTTAGTTTCAAACCAATTTTGGTTAAACAGTCCAGCCCAATAAGTCCCACTAAAAAAGGAGCCGTAGCTAAGCTAACAATGATTTGAGTTCCCAGATCAGGGGATTGTTGATTTGCCATGATTTAATTATTAATTACATTAAAATTACATGAATTAGAAAGATATTAAAAAGACATTAATTAGGCGGGGGGGTATCCGGTGTACCATCATCGGTGAGCAATAACTCCCGGGATTTTTTCAACTGCTTCCACAGAGATTTAATTTGATCATAGGCTTCCTGGGGAGGCATTTTTCCGCTGGTTTCTAGGGCGCAAATGTAACCAATCCGCTGGGCAAATTCCTGGAGATTGGCATTAAAGGCTAAGTTTTGGGGACTGAAGTCACCGTGATAGCGACTGGTGGGATATAGAAAATTGTCTTTTGCATGCTGGTCTTTGTCAGGATTGGCATCGGATGGATTCACCACGGCGTTTCTATGCTCCTTCGGAGTTTTTTGAGCATTTGGAGTCCTGTGATCATTGTGGCATATTCGTTCCCTTTGGTTCTTGGGGAACTTGATCTATTCCAGATCAGTCTGGAACTCCTAGGCGTATCACCCGAATACTAAACCCACTGGGAACCCTAAAAATCTAGGATCAGTAAAATGATTCAATGATTTGCCTACCTCCTGCCAGTGGCTTAAATTGAAGCCTTCTCCCAAGGAGAGGGTTTGGGTGGCTAGGGTATCCTAAAGTTAAACTGATTTGTGATGCCCTGACGATGTAGACGATAAAATGCGAGTCTTAACTATGAAACGTCAACGTTGGTTAACATTGCTGGCGGTTATTACCCTTGTGGTGACTGTCACCCTTCACCCTGTTGCGGCTCAGGCCCAAAACCTATGGCAGCGGTTACTGATTCAGGGGGTGCAGATGATCCAATTGTCAAATATTGGGCCTCAACAGGAAGTTGCCATTGGTCAGCAGATCAATCAACAGATGCTACGCCAAGGAATGCGACTTTATACCGATCCGAGAGTTCAGGGCTATGTTAATCAAATTGGTCAGCGTTTGATTTCCGTGGGCGATCGCCGGAATATTCCCTATACGTTTCAGGTGATTAGCGATCGCCAAGTCAATGCCTACGCCACCATGGGCGGATTTGTCTATGTCACCACGGGACTGATCGCCACAGCGGACAATGAAGCAGAGTTAGCCAGCGTGATTGCCCACGAAATTGGCCACATTGAACAACGCCATGTCATTCGCCAAATGCAACGGATGGCAGTGGCCCAAGGATTGATGACCGCCGCTGGACTGGATCGCGATCGCGGCGTACAGATGGCCACCGAGTTAGCGTTTCGTCGCCCCCGTAGTCGCGAGGCTGAGTATGAAGCCGATCGCCATGGTTTAGTTTTACTTTCCCGTGGTAACTATGCCACCAGTGCCATGCCTGCCTTTTTACGAAAATTGGGCCGCCAAGGTTCTCCCCCCACGATTTTGAGTACCCACCCGGCCCCCAACGATCGCATTGTGGCGGCGGAAACCATGATCCGCTCCGGAGTGAATAATCTTTGTACGGAGCAGCCCGCAGACCCCCAGTGTGGAACAGACCCGCAAGCTTATCGACAAACCCTGGGCCTCAATCGATCCTAGACTAGAGAAATAGACTGCTAGGAGATTCATGGAACATCACTTTTGGTCAACGGTTCTAGACCTGTGCGGCAAAACCACCACCGTTGTGGGATCCCACCTGATGGGGGAAGCTGGACAATCCTTCACCGAACAAAAGTCCGATGGTAGTTTAGTCACGGTTGCGGATCGCTGGGCCGATCAAGAATTACGGCGGGGGATTGCCGCTATTTTTCCTGACCATGGTTTACTCAGTGAAGAAGGGGCCCATCACTTTCCAGAAACGGATTGGTGCTGGATTATTGATCCCATTGATGGAACGACTAATTTTAGCCATGGCTTACCCATCTGGTGTATTGCCCTCGGATTGCTCTATCGGGGAATGCCTGTCTTTGGCTATGTGGCTGTTCCTCCCCTACATCAAGTGTTCCATGGGTTTTATCAGGCCCCCGGCCATGGCGATGGAGCTTACTTAAATCAGCAGCCCATTCAATGTCAGCCCGGAGTCCCTAGTCACCAAGCATTTTTTAGTCTCTGCGCCCGCAGTATTAGTCTCCTAAAACGCCCCTTTCCCTGCAAAATTCGGATGCTGGGTTCCGCCAGTTATAACTTCCTCACCGTGGCAGCGGGCTATACCCTGGGAGCCGTAGAGCGGACACCGATGATTTGGGATATTGCTCCTGCTTGGCCCATTGTCCATGGGGCCGGGGCCCATTGGGCGAGTTTGGAGTCTTTGGATAAATTAGATCCTTTAAGCGTAAAGAATGTACCAGATATTTTTCCCTTAAAATTTGGAGAATCCTACGGCGATCGCTCGTACCATACCCTTGTCAGTGCCAGTTCGGAATTGGCCGCTATTTTTCTACCCTACATTAGGGACTCAGTAACTCAGTGAATACGCCATGATTCATCAACTGTCCCAGGGCCATCTGCAAACTCTTAATGGATGTCCCCGTAAGTTTCAATACCTTTACCTGGATCACTACACCCTACCCAGCTTGCCCCAGCAACTTAACCGCCAACGCCTAGGCACAGACTTTCATCGCCTCATGCACCAAGAATCTCTGGGTCTAGATATTGCCCCTCTCATTGCCGCCGATGGGGATATGGAGCGTTGGTATCAAACCTTTCAGACGAGTCCACCGCCAATGATTTCTGGACGGGCCGAAAGTGAACATTGCCGCAGTGTTGCCCTAGGAGCCTTTACCTTGGTGGGGATATACGATCGCGTAATTTTTGGGCCGACCCAAGCCCAGATTATTGACTGGAAAACCTATGCCCGGCCCCCGGAAAAAAAGCATCTCAGCCAACATTGGCAAACACGGCTCTATCCGTTTCTTTTGGCGGCCACCAGTGATTACACCCCCGAAAATATTTGTATGACCTATTGGTTTGCTGAAGGCTCAGAACCTCCGCAGTATTTTTCCTTTGCCTATGGGGTAGAGATTCATCGCCAGATCTGCGATCGCCTAGAAGCGCAGTTAAGTCGCCTGCAAACCTGGCTGGATCGCTATGAACAGAACCCTGGGGATCATCCCCTTCCCCAAATTCCCCAAGAGATGGGTCGCTGCTCCTATTGCCCCTTTGTTCACCGCTGTGAACGATTTAACCCTGAGGCAGAATCCCAAAAGCTGGATGTTGCCGGACTCCTGGGAGCGATCGCCTCCATTCCCGAACTACCGATATAAACCCTCTGGGGTCGTCCTAAAACGGGATCGTCCTAAAAATGTGAGGATTGGCGAGAAATCTTTTCCGAGAAACTCCATGTCTGATTCCCCAGCGACCTGCCCCACCGGCCAGTCCACCCATGTTGTTAACAAGAGTTGCGGGACGACACGGATAGTCGATATCGTCCCGCGATCTCGCTAGCGCCAGCGCACCTGAGATTCAGGAATCCAGGCCTTGAGTCCGTTGGAGGGCAGAACGTAGTACCAGATTTGACCGTCAGCACCACGCTGGCTATTGAGAATCAGGATGTGTTGTCCGGGATTGAGTGTATACTCCTGATTGGCATTGGGCGACGGACTGCCATAACCGTAGATGAATTCCTGACCGCCATTGACCACGTACCCGGCATGTCCCGTAGACGTAGTAGGTGCTATGGGATCAGCCAGTGCCAGGGGGCCGGCTCCTAAAGTAATTGCGCTGGCCACTATGGCAGCATATACGAACTTGATCATCAGACTTGCTCCTCACACTATTAAGGGAAAGTATATATCTGCACAAGGACGAGTGTAGTGTTTAATCAACTCGTTCTCCAGTGAGTCGAGAAATATACCACTTGAAGATTTTAACCCCTTGCAGTGCGGCAAATCCAGCCTTCGTTTGCGATACTCACTAAAAATTGCTCAAATTAATGCATCCTTATCTATTTGGCACTACCAACCCTCCATGCTCACCAGTCTTCAAAATCCCCTGGTTAAAGACCTACGGAAACTACACCAAGCCAAGCATCGCCATCGTCAACGTCAATTCTTACTAGAAGGCACTCACCTAATCCAAGAGGCCCTTGCCACCAACTATCCCCTAGAGATCATCTGCTGCACTCCCCAATGGCAACAGAAGTATTCCCAACAACTGTGGAAAGAACTAGAGGAACGAGTTAATCGCCTGGAAATCGTCAGTGAAGCGGTTCTAGGGGCGATCGCCACCACCGTATCCCCCGATGGCATTATTGGGGTAGCCCCAAGTCCTGAGTCAGCTCCCCTAGACCTAACCTCCCTGGGCTTAGCCCTGATTGGTTTGCAGGATCCGGGGAATATGGGGACAATTATTCGCACCGCCACCGCCACCCAAGTGGAAGGACTACTGGGGGATGATCAATGTGTGGATTTTGAACATCCCAAGGTTTTACGGGCCAGTGCGGGGCAATGGTTCCGATTACCCATGCAGCGCAGTGACCATCTGAAAGCCGAGTTGGAGGGATACCAAAAAAAAGGCTGGCAACTTATTGCCACCAGTCCCCACAGTTATGACCCCTACTGGGACGCTAATTTTCTGCTACCTACAATTATTTTAATGGGCAGTGAAGGCCAGGGACTACCAGCGGATATTTTTGCGCTGGCGAATCAAACCGTCAGCATTCCCCAAGCCACCGCCGTTGAGTCCCTCAATGTGGCGATCGCCACTGCCCTACTCCTCTACGAAGTTCGTCGCCAACGCTGGCAACGGCCCTAAACCACCAGGAAGTTCAAGGCAGCCACCACTAGGACCAAGGCAACCCAAGCACCGGAACCCAGGAAAATTAATTGCTTGGAGCGATCCCAGTCCTGGGGAGATGCATAGGCAACGGGCACACCCACAACCATGGCAAAGGAGAGAAGGACAAGAGCAGCAAGGGCTAACTGGAACAAAATGGACATTGTTATGAACTCCAAAATCTTATCAGCGGTGGAATAATTGCGGTCAGTCTACCCTGTGCCCCAGGGCGGACTCATGGAGTTAATTTTATCATCCCTAGCCAAACCCAAACGTTTATAATGGCTCCAGCAGGTATTTTGAGGTTGGATCCATGAATCCCCCCATTCCCGCCATTACCTTGCCCCTTTGTCCCGATTGGCAGGCGGAAGCTGACTGGTTAGAAAAAGCCCTCAGGGAGTGGCTCGATCAGGAGTATCTCCCGGAAGCAGTGAATGCTGACATTGCCCGACGGACTGCAAAAATTTATCTGCGGCAGCGTCTTGAAGGAGAACACGATCTGGGTGGATTAATTCTTGCCCTCGTGACGGAACTCCAGCAGTTTGATTTTTCTAAGAGTTTTTATGGTGAGTTTGCCGTTGCCAATGCCGTGAGTGATCTATTGATGCAGCGATTGGGAATGGATCCCTGTTGTAGCGGCTAATAGTAGCGTTGCGGCGGCAGAATGGTTGGGGAAACATTGCTGGCGATCGCCTCGAATTTTGAATTAATCGAGATGCCCTTATGAGTTGACACGGTATACAGTGGATTTTCTCATCTGATACTTTGTGTATACTGTGAGCATTACTTAGATAAGGATTATGGCGAATATAAAAAACCTGAAACACTTCCCACGATCTGATGAGACGGTAGAACCCTTGGCAGAAAAACCAACGCAAGTTAGGTTGCCTGTGAGTATTGAGCAGGCTATTAGGCGACTGGAAAACCGTAAGTCTCCCTGGCTTCGACGTGTCATCACCGAAGCTGCACAGCGTGAACTCATGGGCAATACTCCCCAGTCTGGGCTGGAATCCGACAAGGAGACTGGTGATCCTGTTGCAGTTACTCCGAAACGGCGGGGGCGCAAACCCAAGGGAGATAATCATGAGTGACGTTATGACAGCCAGTGAAGCCAAGCAAATCATGGACTTACTGCAATCCATGGACAAGAAGCTAGATGTTCACATTGTTAAAACGGAGGAGCAATTTAAGGCTCTCAATGACAAGGTGGATGCGGTTAGGACTGAGCTTAAGACCGAAATCAAAGCAGTTAACGAGAAGGTCGATGCTGTTAGGGCTGAGCTTAAGACCGAAATCAAAACAGTTAACGAGAAGGTCGATGCTGTTAGGACTGAGCTTAAGACCGAAATCAAAGCAGTTAACGAGAAGGTCGATGCTTTACGCTCTGAACTGCGAGATGATATTACCGAACTGCGTAGCCAACAGAAAACGACTGATGCAAGGTTATGGGGTTTCATTGTGGCCCTGGTAACGCTAGTCGGTGGTAGCGTGATTAAGGTTCTCTGGTTTGACCGTGCCTAAAAAAATACCCAGACCTGCAAGCCTGGGTGGATTCAATTTAATTCTCAAGGTAATTTTCCCATGTCTGAATGAGATTTCAAAACTTCACAACAAAATAAAAGCTGGCACTTTAATGTCCATACCGGCTCTGGAGCCGGCAGATGCAACGCCATTGACAGGGAGGTTAAACCCAGCGGTATCTTAAAAAGCCTATGCCCATCTTTTCCAAGTGACCATCATCTGGGGGTATATCACGATCGCGCTTCGGAAGAAACCTCGTTATATCAATGGTTTGATGGATCTAATGGTATGGCCCTACTCTCCATTTACTCAACAGCTTCTTTTGCTAATTAAGTACCTGGGTTCAATTAACCTAAACATGCTGACAGGGAAAAAGGCGATAATCTCCTTACCTGGAGGCTACACTGCGATTCCCTTGTCTTACAAGTAATTGCGCCTACCTACTTAATATTCTAAAAAAATAACCTATTGCAAGTGAGTAGAGTGTTAGGACATTTTGCCTCTGAGAAGCCTGTGAACCAAGGGACTCCCATTTGGAAGTGTCCTAATCACATCTTCATCTGCAATAAGTGGGGATAACCGAATGCCCCTACGGGAGAGATCACTGCTGTTCCAAGGGGAAGGAATGATTTCCCATCGCGATAAAATTGATCTCAGACAAACGTGTGCCTAGCGCATCTGCATTTATTGGAATTAACGGACAGGACATTACCATGCTGGAACAGGGAACCATTTCGATCCATACTGAGAATATTTTTCCGATCATCAAAAAATGGCTCTACTCCGATCATGAAATCTTTATACGGGAACTCGTTTCTAATGCTGTGGATGCCATCCAAAAGCTACGAATGGTTGCCCGATCGGGGGATTACGCTGGGGATGTGGATCAGCCAGAAATCACTATATCCTTAGATAAAGAAAATAAAAAGCTGGCGATCTCCGACACAGGCATTGGCATGACTGCCGAGGAAGTGAAAAAATACATTACCCAGGTGGCCTTTTCTAGTGCCGAAGAGTTCGTCCAAAAATATAAAGGGGAAGGAGACCAGGACATCATTGGCCATTTTGGCCTAGGATTCTATTCCTCCTTTATGGTGGCTCAGCGGGTGGAAATTGATACCCTCTCCTACCAAGCCGGGGCAACCCCAGTCCATTGGAACTGCGATGGTTCCACCGAATTTACAATGAGCGACGGCGATCGCAGCACAGTCGGCACAACTGTAACCCTGACCCTGCAAGCTGAAGAAGAGAGCTATCTAGAGCCGGAACGGATTAAGCAACTTATTCGCACCTACTGTGATTTCTTACCCGTGCCAATCAAGCTGGATGGGGAGCAGATTAATAAACAGATTGCCCCCTGGAAAACCAGTCCCAGCAGCCTTAGTAAGGAAGAGTACCTGGAATTTTATCGCTACCTCTATCCCTTCCAGGATGAACCCCTCCTCTGGGTACATTTGAATACGGATTATCCCTTTGTCGTCAATGGTATTCTTTACTTTCCCAAGCTGCGACCGGATATTGATGTGAGCAAGAGTCAAATTAAACTCTTTTGTAATCAAGTCTTTGTCAGCGATAACTGCGAAGAGGTGATTCCTCGCTTCCTGTTACCCCTGCGGGGAGTGATCGACAGTAGCGATATTCCCCTGAATGTCTCCCGTAGTTTTCTCCAGAACGATCGCACCGTCCGGAAAATTGCCGACTACATTGCCAAAAAAGTGGGCGATCGCCTCAAGGAACTCTACCGCGAAGACCCAGCGGCCTACGTCAATTCCTGGAAAGACTTGGGCACGTTCGTCAAATTTGGCTCCCTCAACGACGAAAAATTCAAAAAACAAGTTGAAGATATTGTCATCTACCGGACAACGGCCCAGTTGGAGGCCCCCGGAGAAGGGGATGATGCCTGGCAAAGCGCGGGGGGCATGACCATAGATGGCCAGGCCTATACCACCCTCAAGGATTATCTGGAGCGGAATAAGGATAGCCATGCCAATCGGGTTTACTACTGCACCGATGAAGTGAATCAAGCGACCTATGTGCAATTGCTTAAGGGCCAAGGAATTGAAGTCCTGTTTATGGATAGCTTCATTGATACCCATTTTGTACCCTGGTTAGAGCAAACCTACAGTGAGGTGAAATTCCTCCGGGTCGATGCAGAACTGGATGAAACCCTGATTGATAAGGACAAATCGGCGGAAATTGTAGATCCCGGCAGTAATCAAACCCGCAGCGAACAGATTAAGGCCCTATTTGAAAAGGTACTAAAGAAACCCAACCTCACAATTCGCACCGAACCTCTGAAAGGGGATACCCCAGAGGCAGCTCCTCCGGCGATGATTTTGTTACCGGAATCCAGCCGACGGATGCAGGAGATGATGGCCATGATGCAGCAACAACTCTCGGTGCAACTGCCAGAGGATCATACGTTATTGGTAAACACTGCCCATCCCCTCGTCCAAAACCTTTTGAGTCTGAGCCAGGGCAGTATTGTTCAAACCGGTGGCCCATCCCCTGCGGCGGATTTGGCCGATCGCCTCTGTCACTATATCTATGACCTGGCATTGATGTCCCAACGGGGTTTTGATGCCAATGGAATGCAGGAATTCAGTGAGCGTGCCAGTCAGGTCTTAACCCAGTTAACGACAATGGCCATGCGTTAGGGGGCCATGCGCTAGGGGCTGTAACCTGAGATCGAGTAAGCTTGTTGAAACTGAGACAGAACCCATGATCACCACTGGATTGATTATTGCTGCGGCCTTCACCTTTTTAGCCTGGGGATTTTATCGGGCCCTCCCCTTTGGCAAACTAGGGGTGGTGGCCTGGCTACAAACCGTGGTTTTAATGGTGCCCTGGTTGCTCCTCTACGGCTTAATTGGTCTAGGTGTGGGCATTAATTTGGCGGGAATTCTGTTCATTTTGGTGACGGCAATTGCGATTTATATTGGTCTGGGGCGTTGGTTGCGATCGCTGGCGGAAACAACGGGGGCAACCCTACCTCACCAGCGATCGGGGCGATCCCATTTGTCGGATATTCCAGTCTCTTCCTCAGACCATTCCACCCTAGACCCAGACCTAGAAACAGAGTCATCCACGCCGGAAGGGACTGTCTCTGAGGGGGCCTTACTGACGATGCCCAGTGAGGATCTCAATAAAGTGAAGGGCATCTTTGGCATTGATACCTTTTTTGCCACGGAGTTTATTCCCTACAAGCGGGGGGTAATTTGTAGGGGGAATTTACGGGGAGAGGCGGCGGCGGTTCATCGCCATCTCAGTGAGCGGTTGCAGGAGGTATTACCGGATCAGTATCGCCTATTTATTGTGCCCAATTCCGACAGTAAACCGGTGATGATTGTCCTACCCCAGACAACGGAGCCGATTTCCACCACCCTAAGCCAGAACGTCTTAGCAGGGATTCTCTTTCTAGCTACCTGCGCCACTTGTTTGGAAACCAGTTCTATTTTGCAAGGCTTTAGTTTTCTCAGTGCCCCTGGGGACTTTCAACGCGCTCTGCCCATTGGTATTGGTATTTTAATCATTTTAGTCTGCCATGATCTGGGACATCGCTGGATGGCTGCCCGCTATAAGGCTCAGTTGAGTCCACCCTTTTTTATTCCCGCTTGGCAGTTGGGGGCCTTTGGCTCCATTGTTCGCATTGAATCCTTTCTGAAGACCCGTCAGGAATTATTTGACATTGCGATCGCCGGCCCTGCCTTTTCCGGTATCTTATCTCTACTGGCCCTAGTGATTGGATTTTTTGCCCCTACGGGCCCCAGCACCAGTTTTCAAGTCCCCAGTCTCTTTTTCCAAGGGTCAATTCTAGTGGGCAGCCTCGCCCGTGTCTTCCTGGGAGATCAACTTCAGGCAGATTTTGTGATGATTAATCCCCTGGTGATTATTGGTTGGTTGGGTTTGATTATTACGGCGATCAATTTAATGCCGGCGGGCCAGTTGGATGGGGGACGAATTGTTCAGTCCATCTATGGCGTAAAAGTGGCGGGTCGCTGTACCTGGATTACTCTTATTGTTTTGGGTCTGGTGGCGATCGCCAATCCCCTGGCCCTCTATTGGGCCCTGATTATTATTTTCTTGCAACGAGACCTAGAACGCCCCAGTTTGGATGAAGTCAGCGAACCCGATGATCTACGGGCAGCCCTGGGACTATTAGCCTTATTTTTAATGGCTGCCACCCTCATTCCCCTAGCTCCGGGGTTGGCGGGTCAGTTGGGCATTGGCGGTTAGGGAGACCAGAAATGATCAGTAATTCCCAGGCCCTTTTACAGCTCCTAGAATCCGTTGCCGGAGGGGACATTTCCGTTGACCTTGCCCTCGAAAAACTAAAGCATTTTGGCTATGAACCCGTTGGCGACTTTGCCCGGATTGATCACCACCGTACTTTACGCACGGGCTTTCCTGAGGTCATTTGGGGCCCAGGGAAAACCGCCGAACAAATTGCCGAAATTATCCAGCGGATGCAACCCCACCACGATTGCGTCATGGCCACCCGCATTTCCCCAGAGGTCTTTGGGCAACTGCGATCGCCCCTGCCAAACCTATATTATTTCCCCCAAGCTCGAATTTGTAGTACCTGTGATCTGCCTGAAACCCCGACGCAAGTAGGTCAGATTGGCCTTTTAGCAGCGGGGACAGCGGATCTACCCATTGCCGAGGAAGCAGCTATTACCGCGCAACTTTCAGGGTTTGCCGTCAAACGATTCTTTGATGTGGGCGTAGCCGGTATTCATCGCCTCCTGAGCATTCAAACCGATCTGGCAGAAATGGCGGTGTTGATTGTCGTGGCGGGCATGGAAGGGGCCCTACCCAGTGTGGTGGCAGGCTTAGTGGAAGCTCCGGTGATTGCTGTTCCCACCAGTATTGGCTATGGGGCTAATTTAGGGGGGCTGGCGGCCCTGCTGACAATGTTGAATTCCTGTGCCCCAGGCATTGGGGTCGTAAATATTGATAATGGTTTTGGGGCCGCCATGTTAGCTGCCAAAATGGTGCGATCGCAGCAAAAAATTATCGGGAATGATTAAACAGAGTCGGAGTGAGTAAGCCCCTAGTCATTAACAAGTCAGTGACGTTATCCACTTAAATATTGATACGATAGGAACCGCTGGACTCGCAGGGATAGTCTGTGGAATCTCGATACGAACCTCAAGCCATCGAAGAAAAATGGCAATTAAACTGGGCCCAGCAGGATATAGATCGCACACCTACGGACGCGGCAAAACCCAAGTTTTATGCCCTGTCCATGTTTCCCTATCCTTCGGGGAATCTGCACATGGGCCATGTTCGTAACTATACGATTACGGATGTCATTGCCCGATCGCGGCGGATGCAAGGCTACCGCGTGCTACACCCCATGGGTTGGGATGCCTTTGGTTTGCCCGCAGAAAATGCGGCCATCGATCGCGGTATTCACCCAGCAGCCTGGACCCATGAAAATATGGCCCAAATGCGCCGGGAACTTCAGCGGTTAGGGCTATCCTACGACTGGACAAAGGAGGTGGCCACCTGTAGCCCAGACTATTACCGATGGACCCAGTGGATTTTCCTAGAATTTCTCAGGGCCGGGTTAGCTTATCAAAAGGAAGCGGCGGTGAACTGGGATCCCATTGACCAAACTGTTTTAGCCAATGAACAGGTGGATAGTGCCGGCCGATCCTGGAGATCGGGGGCCATGGTCGAGCGGAAACTCCTGAAACAATGGTTTTTGAAAATTACGGACTACGCAGAACAACTTTTAGCGGATTTAGATCAATTAAAGGGTTGGCCCGAACGGGTGAAATTAATGCAGGCCAATTGGATTGGCAAATCCGTGGGGGCCTACCTGGAATTTCCCATTGTTGGTTCTGGGGAAAAAATTGCCGTCTTCACCACCCGCCCCGACACCGTTTATGGCGTGACCTATCTCGTCTTAGCCCCGGAGCATCCCCTTACCCCCCAAGTGACTACGGCCCGCCGCCGCAAAAAAGTGGCAGAGTTTATTGCTGAAATTAGCCAGGAAAGTGAACTGGAGCGCACCGCAGAGGATAAACCCAAGCGAGGGGTAGCGACGGGGGGTAAAGCCATCAACCCCTTCACGGGGGCAGAAATTCCCATTTGGATTGCCGATTATGTCCTCTATGAATACGGCACTGGTGCAGTGATGGGGGTACCTGCCCACGATAGTCGAGATTTTGCCTTTGCCAAGTCAAATAAATTAGCCATTAATACGGTGATTGTACCGGAGGGGGATAACCCAAATCAGAAGCTAAAGTCTGCCTACACGGAGCCAGGAATTTTGGTGAATTCCGGCAACTTTGATGGACAACCCTCCCAGGAGGCAAAACAAGCCATTATTGAGTACGCCCAAGACCAAGGGTGGGGAACGGCCCAGGCCCAGTATCGTCTCCGGGATTGGTTGATTTCGCGGCAACGCTATTGGGGGGTTCCAATTCCAGTGGTTCATTGTCCCAACTGTGGCATTGTGCCCGTGCCCGAAAAAGATTTGCCCGTTCTCCTGCCAGAAGATGTGAAATTTAGTGGACGGGGCCCCTCTCCCTTGGCCAAACTAGAAAACTGGGTGAATGTTCCCTGCCCCACCTGTGGCACACCCGCCAAACGGGAAACTGACACGATGGATACGTTTATTGACTCGTCCTGGTACTACCTACGCTACGCCGATGCCCAAAATCCAGAACGGGTGTTTGACTCCGCCAAGGTAAACGATTGGCTACCGGTGGATCAGTATGTGGGGGGCATTGAACACGCTATTTTGCACCTGTTATATTCCCGCTTTTTTACGAAGGTGCTGTGCGATCGCCAACTCATTAATTTCAGTGAACCCTTTCAACGCCTATTGACCCAAGGTATGGTGCAGGGCAAAACCTACAAAAATCTCCGTACCGGACAGTATGTTCCCAGCGATCGCATCGGTGATCTTCAGCAGCCCCTGGATCCAGAAACTGGCGATCCCCTGGAAATTGTTTACGAGAAAATGTCCAAGTCTAAATATAACGGCGTTGCCCCCAGGGATGTGGTGGATAAATATGGGGCCGATACGGCGCGAATGTTCATTTTATTTAAGGCTCCCCCAGAAAAAGACTTGGAATGGGATGATGCCGATGTGGAGGGACAGTTTCGTTTTTTGAATCGGGTCTGGCGGTTGGTGACTGAGTTTATCGCGAAGGGGGGGGCGATCTCCCCTAGGGAGGCACCCAAGGAACCCACGGCTCTCAGTAAACCCGAAAAAGATCTGCGCCGTGCCATTCACACCGCCATCAAAGACGTTACCGAAGACTTAGCGGAGGACTATCAACTCAATACGGCGGTAGCCGAACTCATGAAACTAAGTAATGCCCTAGGGGAGGCCAAATGTCTCACCTCACCCATTTATGCCGAAGGCATTGAAACCTTGGTGACGTTGTTAGCTCCCTTTGCACCCCACATTGCCGAAGACCTCTGGCATCAACTGGGAGGTAGCGGCTCCATTCACCACCATGCCTGGCCCCAGGCAGATTCCCAGGCCTTAGTGGCCGATGAACTGACGATTGTGATTCAAATTATGGGTAAAACCCGGGGCACCATACAGGTTCCTGCCACCGTTGATCGGTCTGCCCTAGAGGACTTAGCCAAGGAATCGGACATTGCCCAGCGATATATTCAGGGCAAAACCCTGAAAAAAGTGATTGTCGTCCCTGGTAAATTGGTGAATTTTGTGGTTATGGACTAATATTTTCAGCCAACTTTCACCCCTTCCATCTGTGGAGATGATAAAAAACTACACATAATTAGCTTAATAGACATGATATTTTGGCAAGTAAAGATGACGCACCAAAAATAATGACAAGAATTTACGCAACAGCCACCCTAAAACATCTTCTGCAACGGCGACGCTTAAACCCCATTATCGAACGCTGGAATTTGGAGCAACAGAAAACGGAGCAATGCTTCCAACTCCTACGGCAATTGGTAAACATTCCCCAAGGAATTGTAGTAGATGCAGAGGAATCCCCCTTAGTGAATCACCTCATAGAGAATTATCTAGTGCAAGCAGACGCTGTTTCTCCCAAAGACCTTGGCTTACCCTTTGTCTTTGTCGAGGCAATTAACTTTGAACTTACCTATGGCTGTAACTTAGCCTGCGCCCATTGTCTCCAAGATGCTTTGCGTCCACAGGGATTTCACTGGATTTCTCAAGAAGCGGTCATTCGTGCTCTTAAGGATGGACAGTGGCTCGGACTAACCACTCTGGGGGTAAACTTTACCGGTGGCGAAATTTTCATGCCAGGGAGTCCAGTGCTAGGGTTGCTGGCGGTGGCACGGGATTTAGGAATTCCAGCGCGGGCAAACACAAACGCTTGGTGGGGTGGCCGTACACAAATCACAATTGGCACCCATACCTTTGCAGATGATGAGGCGGTTGTAGAGGCACTCATTCAGCAACAGTTAGGTCGCTTGGCATTGAGTTTAGACAATCGGTATCAGCAATACCCCTCTCTACTAGATCGTGTCGTTCAGGTCGCAACGCTCTGCGAAGCTGCCCAGTTGTCCTACGAATTTGTTGCCACAGACCCCAGTCCTGAGGTAGTTTACCTTGCATGGGACAAACTCACCCAACGTATTGGTTGTCAGCCATGTTATTTAATGATGACTCCTATGGAAAAGGTGGATGTGGGTGCGCCCGCTCGTGATAACCAGGGAACCCTGAAGGCAAAGACGTTGGTAGAATTGGCAGTCAAATCTCCCTGTAAGACCTACGGATTTTATCGCCCTTACTTCTTACACGTTGCCCCCCATGGCGGGATTCGCAGTTGTATGCAAGCTCCCAATGGCAGTTGGCTTGGCAATATTATGCAGCAGCGATTACCGGAAATTTTGAATCGTGCGTCCCAAAGCCCTGTCTATCGCCTTTTCAAAGATGAAGGACTGGCAGCATTTTGCGATCGCTACCTTACGCCTTGGCAACATCTTTATAGAAATGTGACCCATGGGTGTACTGCTTCTGCCCTTTTGGCTCGCCTAGCTGAAGAAATTCATCGCCAAGAAGCTAGCCTTTGCCGTCCCCTTGCTACCAAAGAACTTGAGGCACTGCATCAACGGATCGGGAAAGAATACCACCTATTGCAGCCGACCACTTAGGGAAGATCGGTAAAACTAGGCCAACCTTAGTAGCAACGCGGGATAGAGTGTGATACCTTAATGGGGGTATATACAAAAGTTAACATTTCTCTCATTAACCTTGTCTGCTTTAACATCCCTCTCTTCCCCTGGTGCGGCCGTTGACCGTCCTTCCCAACGGCTGGGTCATGGCCTTAGTTGGCGAATTTTTGCCTGGGCCAGTTTTTTGGTGTCTGTGCCCGTCTTTTTTCAAGCCCCCTTGGTGCGAGTGTTCCCCTGGATCAGTTTTCTGTCCACCCTACTCTGGTTTGCCCTCAGTGGATTCCTAGGGCGATCGCCCCGGTATCGACTAGGGGGAGATATCCTCTACGGTTTTAGTTGGTGCTGGTTCGCAGGATCGATTTATTGGGGGTGGTTGCGCTGGGAACCCCTTTGGCATTTACCCGTGGAAGCGATCGCCCTGCCGATTGTCCTTTGGCATCTGAGTCAGCGGAAATTCTTGCTGGGTTGTTTCTTTTATTTAGGTTCCCTGCTGGGTACAGCAATCACCGATGCTTACTTTTACCTGATTGATGTCATTCCCCATTGGCGGGCGGTGATGTATCTAGAAAACCAGCCCGAATTGGTCAAGGAAATTTTAGCCCAGGCGATCGCCCAACTTCAAACCTATACTGGACAACTCTGGGCTGTCCTACTCATTTTGAGTTTACTGCTCCTTGGCACTCTACCCCTATTTCAGCGGCAAATTCGCCGGGGAGATCGGGATATGTTGCCCTGGTGGGGATTCATGGGGGCAGTTCTGAGTACCCTCATGGTGGATGGATTATTTGGCCTGAGCCTACTCTGGCTGGGAACTTGATGCTTTGGTTCAGCGTCCCTTTATTTATGGAAATAGACCGTTGTTTGTGACCGTTGTTTTGTAGCCATTGCTACCAAAAAACCAAGCATTTCCTAATCCTGCATAAATGTTGTCAATCCTAATTATGCAAACTAGAATATGGAAGGAATCAATTGGGGGAAACAGTGGATTTGTATCCCTGAATACCATTAAGATTCCCTTTCACTTTTAGGCAGTTATTTTTTAGGCAATCCTTTGCCAATGTTTAGTTTATCCATGTTTAAGGTTTGTCAATGCTCAAGGTGCTACAGGTACCTATTCATTTAATGCTTTTAATGACTTTGATGGACAGACATCGCCCTTTTTTAACTCCTCTGTCCCCATTATTTTCTTACTGTTCTTATCGTTGAGTTGTGTCTCAACCTCTCAGTTTTTACGTCACCTCAAGGCATCATTTTTGTGCTTGAGACTCGTTTGATGTGAGTGCATGGTTTCTATGATTAGTCAATCTTCGTTTCCCAATGGTCGTCAATCTCTATTTCAGCGTCTAGTTCAAGGAATCCTGAAGCCCCTACAGCATTGGATCGATCGGGTAGATGTGCGCCAGCCCAGTCGCGCCCATCGTCTTTGCCGCTTGATCCCGGCCCAATGCCCCTTTGAACGGGATATTCAGGTAGGTTCCTGGCAATTCCATATTCCTGCCCTCTGCCAGTTAAATCCCGTTTATGAGCAGCTTGTATTTCTGCGGTTTCGCGCCCTCTGCTATCTAGCCGATGAGTGCGGTGAAGATATTAGTCAATATTGCTAGAACTTGCGAGAACTTGAGTCGCTATATTTTTTATATAGCTATTGCTAATTAGTTTAGGACGGGGTGCAGGGGTGAAACCCCCACACCCCCCTTATCCGAAATGTCCTAAGGAAACAGGCGACAGCTATATCTTTTGGGCGATCGCCTGGGTCAGTCTAGGCTTCATTTCCTGCCATAAAGTCTCCAGGTTCTCTATGAACTTGTGATCGCCATCTATTTCGATTAAATCCACCCAGGGACGAGTTTGGGCGTAGTCACGACTCACCTGGACGGGAATGGTCTCATCTTGGCGGCCATGGATAATCAGGGTGGGGATGGGTTGCTGTAATTCCGTTTCCGAGTAGGACATTAAATCCTCGACAAACGGAAAGCCTAGGGGGAGGAATGCCTCTTTTCCGTAGTGATAGATGGGCAATTCCCCCTGGGTACGCCATTGTTCATACTGATCCCCTAGGCGAGGCAACCAGACCTGGGCAAACTGGAAGGCGGGGGCCAACAAAATGAGGTGCTTAATCTGGGGATGCCGTTCCCCGAGCCAGGCCGCTGTCAGACCGCCAAAACTAGAACCAATGATCCCGATCGCTCCGGAATCCTCTAACAGGGCAGTACATTGATTTATCTGTCGAGTCAACGTCAGGTTAAAAAAATCCCCTTGGTTCAAATCTGGGATCAGCAGGTTGATGCCAATCTCGGCGGCGCGATCGCGAAAATAGCTGGACTTGGTTGATAGGGGGGATGAGGCAAACCCATGGAGATAGAGAAAATTAACCATTCAACAAAACCTTACCAATTTAAGCACTGCAAATGACATTAAGAAATAAAAAAACGACTTATTTCCCTGTTTTCTAGGGAATACTAGAACCTAGGTCCTCTGTTTGCCCTGCCATGGCCCCCCATCGTTCAACCTCCCTAGGGCGGGATATTCGCGCTCCCTCTCCTTTCTCCCTTGCTCGATTTATCTCCCATCAAAATTCCCACAGTCTGCTGCTGATGGGGAGTGATCTCCTATCCCTGATTCTGGCCTGGAAGATTGCCTTTAAATTCAACCAGTTTTACCAACCCTTGCCGCCGCAGTTGGTCTGGTGGACATTTTTGGGGCTGCCCAGTTTATTTTGGATTTTTGCCGGGAGTATTATAGTTATTTTAGCCTTGGGCGGTCTGTACCATCCCCGCAGCAATTGGAAAAACTATCTGCGGGCAGCCAAGCTTGTTAGCCTGAGCTACGTTCTGTCCTTGGTTATCAGCTATATCTATGACCCTGATCTGAATATGCCGCGATCGCTCTTCTTTACGGCCTGGGTTGCCAGTGTCGGGATCGTCCTATTTATGAGGTTAGGCGTGACCTTATTGTTGCAACTGGTGGCCCAACGATCCCAAGTGACGATTTTTTTAATTACCACTGGCGATCGCCTGATTCTATTGCGGGATATTTTAGAACGCCAGCCCCACTATACGATTGTGGGTACTGCCCTTGCCAGTACGGCCAATGATCCCCATACCCTAGAGATGATTTTGAAGACGGGGACCCAAGAAGTTTTGGCCGACTGTTTACCGCCATCGGATTTGGCCTCTACCCTCTACTGGCAATTGCGCCAACATGGGATCACCCTGCGCTTAGTACCCTCTAGTCTAGAAATGCTCTATCGGCGAGGTGTTCCCGAGGTGTTTGCGGCCCTACCTACTCTGCGGGCCGAAGTCACCTATCTCAATGGCTTAGAGTACCGCTGTAAACGCTGGTTTGATGTAATTGCGGCCCTAGTGGGGTTGATCCTTTTAGCACCTCTATTGCTGGCGGTGGCGATCGCCATTAAATGTACATCCCCCGGGCCCGTCTTTTTTTGTCAGGAACGGGTGGGTCTCCACGGCAAGACCTTTCACATGTGGAAATTTAGAACCATGGGCATTCATGCCGAGAAACAACAGGCGCAAATGGAAGCCATGAATGAAAATCCAGATGGTATTTTATTTAAGATGAAAAAAGATCCCCGCTGCACCCTCTTTGGCCGCTTCCTCCGCAAAACCAGTATTGATGAGCTACCCCAGTTATTTAACGTCCTGTTGGGACAAATGAGCTTGGTGGGCCCCCGTCCCCTGCCGATTCGGGATGTGGCTCGGTTCAATTCCTGGCATCATATTCGCCATCAAGTTTTACCGGGGATTACGGGCCTGTGGCAAATTTCCGGGCGATCGCAAATTGGCAATTTTGATGAAGCCGCCCGCCTAGACCTCTACTACATCGATAATTGGTCTCTGAATATGGATCTGGATATTCTCGTGGAGACAGTGCGAATCGTCTGCTTTGGCAAAGGAGCCTATTAAGTATGCAGGATACTCAATCAAAAAATAATCTCCACCCAGATAGGTTAGATGGAGATCATTCGTCATTCAGGAGATCAACAAAACAATGGGGAAAAACCCTTGACATTGCCTGGTAAAAGCTAGTTAAGGGAACTAGTTGGATGTGCCTTCCGGCTCCGCTGCACCCTCAGGAGATTCGGTTGCATCGGGGGTTGCTTCGCCCTCAGCGGGTTCCTCCACCACTTCTTCTTCGATAACTTCTTCTACAACTCCTCCATCGGGAGATTCTTCCATTGCGGGAGTTTCTTCCACGGGAGGTGTTTCATCACCGCCACAGGCTACCAATCCTAGGGAAAAACCACCCACCAACAGACCGAGCATTAATACTCTGATCACAGATTTCATACTTTTTATCCTCACCAAACATAAATTACGCATAAACCAGTCTTAAACTAGAGGCGCATGGTGATCAGTTGTAACAAGGTTGATGCAGAATAGCAAGAGTTTGAACCCTAAATCTGATAATTAGCAATAAAGCTTCTTACAAAAGTAACAAAGGCTACCGTTGATTCGTAGGGCAAGACATTCCGGCCCGGCATGGATTCCAACTGAACTTGGCTGAGGGCCGTTTCGTAGGCAGCGAGTCGCTGGTCAGGGGTTTCCTGATCGCCTTCACGGCTAATACTAGAGGCTTCATCTCCCATCAGTACTAACACGGGCTGGGCGATCGCCGCCATGATTTTACGGTAATCCCGTCGCCAAAACCCCGACAAAAAGGCATAGACGGCATGGCGACTCTCAAAGGATTGGCAACCTTCACGGAGGGTGTCTAGCCATTCCCGATCCACATCCTCGGCCCGGGCAAAGAGTTGGTCAATGGAAAATTGCCTTAAAAACCCTTCCTGACAGGCATAGACATAGAAACCCCACCCCAAGGGCGAGTCAAACAGGTTCCAGCGGATGCGTTGCAGCCAATCGGCGGTGTCCTCAATCATTAGGGGCCAGGCGGGCGGGCCACTGAACACCAAACCTTTCACCTGTTCAGGATGGTAATGAACCAGTTCTAGGGCGACGGGGAGGAGGGCCCCTTGAACCACAACAATGACGGGTTGGCCAATCACCTCTTTAATAAAAAATGCTAATTGACTTGCCCAATCTTCCGGTAAGTAGGTGGCATGGGGCATGGCACTTTTGCCGCAACCCAATAGATCTGGGGCAAAGATGGGGCGATCGTTGCCGCCCTCAACCCAGTTCCGACAGAAGCGATCCCAAAATCTGGCGGATAGGCCCACACCAATGGGATGGATTAACAGGAGGGGCGTTGCCGCTGAGTTGCTATCCCCAGATTGGTAGTAGGCACAGGAATAGGTTTGCCAGTCATAGGTCTTAAAATTAGGGGCGATCGCTGAATTAACCATAGGAAAAAGGCTCAGTATCTGGATGGGCGGTACTTTCACTGTAGTACCCTAGCCCAGCCATGGCCCAGATATGGTCTAGGGGCTGCTCTCATTTTTTGGGAAATTGCGTCAAAATAGGGATATGTCCCCAAACGAGAATCCTAAAAGATCTAATCATTTCTCGTAAAGTTCCAGACTATTTATTCGGATTATACGGAGGCAATCTGTGAGTAACACCAGTAATTTTCGTCAAGCCATTAGTGACGTAAAAGGGAATGCCATCGTCGGCCCCAATGTCATTAGTAATGCCCTTCCCTTTGTCGGTGGTGGGTTGTTGCTAACCGCAGTTGGCGGCTGGGGTGGCTTGGGTGTCATTGCCAATGCCCCTGGGCTATTCATGATCACTTTCTTTGTGGCAATCGTTGCCCAGCTTGTCCTTTTCTTTGTTGCCCGCAGTGTGGCTGTAAAAGGGAATAATGGGGTTGCCTTACCTCTGCTAGCCGTCTATAGCTTACTAACGGGTTATACCCTAGCGAGTTTATTATACGTTGCACTCCATACCCAGGGAGTGGGCTTTACGGGGATTGGTATTGCGGCCGCTGGCTGCGGTATTACGTTTATAGCCGGCCGCCCCCTTGGTTCTAACCTGTCGGAACAAGATGGTCTAGCTCTGACAAAAACCGTCCAACTGGGGATCATTGCCCTGCTCGTGGTGATGGTTGGCCAACTTTTACTTTCGTTCTTTGGGGTTTTTACGCCCACTTGGCTGGAAGTCGGCATCTCTGGGGTAGGGGTGGTTTTATTTGTTGGCGCAGCAGTGGTGGATTTCTTTACGCTACCTCGCACCTACCGCGATGATCAGTACTTACCAGCGGCCCTCTCGATGTACCTCACCTACATCAATCTATTTATCTTTATCCTGCGTCTATTGCTGGCCCTAAACCGCCGCTAGGTTGAGGTAGAATTCGCTGGACAAGGGATGGGTTATTGGCTGAATGCCCATTGACTCAATTCACAACGATGGATACAGCTATGACTACCGTCCCTATTCCATCCCCTTAAAATCTCCCCTAAACAGTCATCATGGCGTTTGGCTGCGGCGAGAAGGGATTTATATCCGCCTAGAAAATGAGCGCGGTCAGGTGGGTTTTGGAGAGATTGCCCCCTTACCCTGGTTTGGTAGTGAGTCTATTGAAGCTGCTTTAGGGTTTTGTCAAGGATTGCCTCGCCACATTACGGCGGCGACCATTCAATCTATTTCCGATGATTTGCCCGCCTGTCAGTTTGGTTTTGGTACGGCCTGGGAGGCGATCGCCCATATTCCCTATGCCATTACCCTACCCCTAAATACCCTCAATATTTGTGGACTTCTACCCGCTGGCAAGGATGTGTTAACGGCATGGCAGGCCCTCTGGCAGGAAGGGTATCGAACATTCAAGTGGAAAATAGGCGTTCATGATCACGCCCTCGAAAAGGATCTTTTTCATACCCTTATTGCTGAACTACCCACTAGGGCCCGACTGCGTTTAGATGCCAATGGGGGACTGACCCAGGAGACTGCTAGGGACTGGTTGGCCACCCTGGATGGGATCCGCCCGCCCGATCTCATTGAATTTTTGGAGCAACCCCTACCGCCCCAAGCCATCGATGAACTCATGGCCCTCGCCCATGACTATCACACTCCCATTGCTTTGGATGAGGCGATCGCCAGTGTCCGGCAATTATGGATGTGGCACCATCGGGGTTGGCCGGGCATCTATGTATTGAAGCCGGGGATTTTGGGTTTTCCAGAGCGTCTGCGCCAGTTTTGCCAATATTATCGGCAGGAATCTAAGCTAGTCTTTTCCTCCGTCCTAGAGGGGGCGATCGCCCGCACGGCTATTTTTCATCTGATTCAAGGGCTGGAACTAGAGTCCAAGCTGGCCTTGGGATTTGGCATTGACCCTTGGCGATCGGTACCCCTTTTGACACACCTAACGGACTATGAAAAACTATGGCACGGTAGCCATCAAAGTTATGAGCGTTAATTATTTTTTGAGCGTTAACCTAGCCCCAAACTGGGATCACCCCATGTTCTTTTACCCGGATATGCAACATGCGACTTCACTACTTACAACATGTTCCCTTTGAGGGGCCGGCCAATATTGCCCGTTGGGCCCAGGAACAGGGGCATAGCTTGGTGGGGTGTCAGGTCTACCAATCCCAGGAGTTTCCTGCCCTGGATGACCTAGACGGCTTGGTGATTATGGGTGGGCCGATGAATGTGGACGAGGGCGATCTCTACCCCTGGTTAGCACCCGAAAAAGCATTTATTGAGTCGGTGATTGCTGCCGGCAAGCCTATTTTAGGCATTTGTTTGGGGGCACAATTATTAGCCAGGGTCTTGGGAGCCAGGGTTTATCCGGGGTCAGAAAAAGAAATTGGTTGGTTTCCAATTCAGCCAACCCCCGCAGCCATGGAGCTTCCCCTCTGTCAAGGGTGGCGAGAAACCTTTCCCGTCTTTCACTGGCATGGGGATACCTTTGATTTACCCAGGGGAGCCATTCATTTGGCCAGGAGTGCGGTCTGTCCCCATCAGGCGTTTCTTTGGGGCGATCGGGTTCTCGGCCTGCAATTTCACTTAGAATCTACCCCAGAAACCGTCAAAACCCTGATTCACCATTGCCAAGATGAATTAATTCCGGCAGCCCATATTCAGCAGCCCAGAGAAATGTTAGGGTCAGAGATTAACTTTGTCGAGAATTGGCACCTATTGCAGGCATTACTAGGGCAATTTTTCAACTAAGATAGCGTAGCATTGGTGTAACCGTTGGAGGGTTTATGCAGGCGATCGCCATTGGTACAAGTATCATTATTCTTATCATTATTTTGATTGGCTTGGCCCTAGAGTGGAGGTATCGTCGTCGGCCCTCCCAGCCCTTAGATATTTTGCCCGCTCAATGGAATATTGATATCTATGAACCGGATCACTATCGCCTGACAGGGGAACTCGGCCTCAGTAATCCCCACCGCGGTCTAGAGGTGATGGTTCCCCAGCTATCGGCCCAGGTGAGACTCCTGAGTAGGGATGATATTGGTGCTATAGATACCACGATAGATGTCATTCCCCGACACCCGGAACCCGAATGCGCCCCCCGCAGCGATCGCTATTGGTTTGCCTATATTGTCAAGTCCAATAAACAAACCACCGTTGAACTAGTCCTAGATATTAAGGGCCCCAGCTTAACCGCCCTCAAAGCTGCCTGGGTGCAGATTCACTACATTGTCTATGGCCCCCACGGCCGCAGTGGCAAAATCCACCATGAAGTCATTCCCCTCAGTTTCCCAACGGAAGCCGCCTCTGGTCAATGGCGAGATGCAGAAACCTGCCATGTTCTACCCATCCATACCCATTTATTAACTCCCCTCGATCGCCCCACGGAGATTGTCAAACGCTACGTTCTCCCCCATAGCCAAGCTGGGGATATTGTCACCATTGGTGAAACGCCCCTGGCAATTATGCAAAGTCGCTGGTTAGATCCAAGCCAATTGCAGCCAGGATGGGTGGCGCGGCGGGTCTGTCAGTTTTTCTTACCCACCTCAAGCTTGGCTACGGCCTGCGGTATGCAAGCATTGGTGGAGCAGGTTGGTGCGTTACGGGTGCTACTGGCCTTTTTAGGGGGATCCATTGCCAAGATTTTTGGCTACCGGGGTGGGTTTTATCAATTGGCTGGATACCAGGCCCGCCTCATTGATGATGTCACCGGAACCCTACCCCCCTACGATCAATTTATTGTTTTAGGCCCGGATAATCCTCAGGGGGTGGTTGAGGAGATCAAGGCAGAAACGGGATTAGAAGCGGCGATTGTCGATGTTAATGATCTCGGAGCAGTGAAGGTCTTAGCCGCAACCCCAGGGGCCAGCCTAGCCGTTTTAGAACAGGCCCTGCGGAAAAATCCAGCGGGGAATGCCGATGAACAAACCCCCGTGGTTTTAATTCGTCCCCAGGCATCCCAGACCACTGAGCCAGGACATTGAGGGAGAATTAGCGACTTAACATCCGAATAATTTCATCATTGAGTTCTCGAAATACGTATCGTGGGCTAACGTCATCTAGCATATCCACAATACGCTGGGTTTGAGCAGCGGAAAGGTCTCGATTTCCCGTCAAGGATTCTAACTTTACCTTGATCACATGATTACGAATATCATCAACCGAGGCGCGATCGGCAACCATCCTTTGCACAAATTTACTAGATGCGGCAAATTGAATAAAATCTTTATTTAGCAATGGGTAGGATAGCTCCCCCTTTTTGTTCGTATAAGCTTTGACAATGGCTTCATACTCCGCACAATCAATCGTTGCCAATTCTTCGGGAGAATCCTCTTCTTCGGTTTGACTTTCTGGCTGGTAGCCACTGAGTTTGACGGAGCCTCGGCGAGAATAGGGCATTCCTGAGGTGAGTTCAATGGCTTCCTTAAACGCATCTACAGGAAACAGTTCAAGATTAGTATTGACAGAGGGTTCGGGTTCTGCTGTGCGGCGACTAACCGTTGCCAACCCCGGCTGATCGGTGTCGTAACGCAAAATCACAATGCCCGATTTTCCATTTTTTAATTTCTGACGATAGGCAACAGCTTCAATGGCTGACAATTCGACGATTTTTGTTCTAATCACTATCCAACCTCGTGGAGATTATCTATGGGATTCAAACTGTTTTATTACTTTATTCTTAAGTAAAAAAATATACTAAATAAAACAAAGTAATACTACCATATTGCCTACTTTATTTTTTAACACCATAAAGGTTTTGACATTTTCCTGTCGCAAAAAATTGATCACGTTGATTTTCGCCGATGTCCTGTTGGAGCGCCTCAGGCAGGAGAAAGCAGCTACCACTACCACCTAGAAAAAAAATACTAAAAAACGGGATGCGCAAGGATATTACCGCCAACAGACCATCCCCTCAAGGCTGGGGGCATTCTGTAGGGTGAGTGAATGAAATTTATTAGGGAATGATTTAAGCTAGTAAAGAGTAAATCTCAAAATCTATGTTGCAAACCCTTACCCCATGCCATGACCTGTATTATTAATCGTCGGGCTGAATTTTCTGCCAGTCACCGCTACTGGTTGCCAGAACTATCTGCGGCGGAGAACTGGAGTCATTTTGGAGCCTGTAGTCAGTTTCCTGGCCATGGCCACAACTACGTTCTCTATGTGTCCATGATTGGCGAGTTGGACATCTATGGAATGGTTTTAAATCTTTCTGATGTGAAACATATAATCCGAGAGCAGGTCATTGATCCCCTGAATTTTTCCTACTTGAATGATGCCTGGCCAGAATTTCAGCAAACCTTGCCGACCACGGAAAATATAGCTCGGGTGATTTGGCAGCGTTTAGCTCCCCATTTACCCCTGACCCGCATCCAACTCTATGAACATCCCCGTCTTTGGGCGGACTATGAAGGACATGCCATGGAAGCCTATCTCACCGTTGGAACCCATTTTAGTGCGGCCCATCGTCTGGCCTTAGAGCACCTCAGTTATGAAGAGAACTGTCGCATCTATGGTAAATGCGCTCGCCCCCACGGCCATGGCCATAATTATCATCTAGAGGTCACGATTAAAGGTGAAATTGATCCACGCACGGGCATGATTGTGGATCTAGTCACCCTAGAGCAAACCATTAAAGACGAAATTGTTGAACCCTTTGACCATACATTTCTGAATAAAGATATTGCCTATTTTGGCGAAGTCGTTCCCACAGCAGAAAATATTGCTATCCATATTCGGGATTTGCTTCAGGAGCCGATTCAAAAATTAGGCTGCCAACTCCATCGGATCAAATTAATTGAAAGTCCTAATAACTCCTGCGAAGTCCTCTGTGGCGATCGCCCTAGTGTGAGTCAAATGGGCCAACGGGCTGAGCCTGTCCTAGTTGGCCAGGGTACAGCCATCTAACACAATTTTATAATTCCTAAGGGACTGTGCCACAATTTCCATAGGACTGTTAATCTTCATATCCCAAAAGGAAAAACACCTCTCCTATGACGGATGCCCCTGTCTCCCATATTCGCAATTTTTCGATTATTGCCCACATTGATCATGGTAAATCCACCCTAGCCGATCGCCTGTTGCAATATACCGGAACCGTTGCAGATCGCCAGATGAAGGCTCAATTCCTAGACAATATGGATTTGGAGCGGGAGCGGGGGATTACGATTAAATTACAGGCTGCCCGGATGAACTACACCGGTCGGGATGGTGAGCAGTATGTCTTAAACTTGATTGACACCCCGGGCCATGTAGATTTTTCCTACGAAGTATCCCGATCCCTGGTGGCCTGCGAAGGTGCTCTGCTGGTGGTGGATGCCTCCCAGGGAGTGGAAGCCCAAACCCTAGCCAATGTCTATCTTGCCCTAGAGCATAACCTGGAAATTATTCCTGTATTAAATAAAATTGATCTACCGGGGGCTGAGCCGGAACGGATCAAGAATGAAATCGAAGAAATTATTGGTCTGGACTGCTCCCAGGCGGTGATGGCCTCGGCTAAGGAAGGGATTGGCATTGATGAAATTCTAGAATCGATTATTCATTTAGTGCCGCCGCCCCAAGATACCCTAGACGAACCACTGCGGGCCCTGATTTTTGATAGTTATTACGATCCCTACCGGGGAGTCATTGTCTATTTTCGGGTGATGGATGGCCGCTTGAAAAAGGGCGATCGTATTCGCTTGATCGCCTCAGGCAAGGAATACGACATTGATGAACTTGGCATCCTCTCCCCCAATCAAATACAAGTCCAGGAACTCCATGCAGGGGAAGTGGGCTATTTTGCGGCGGCCATTAAGGCGGTTGGCGATGCTCGGGTCGGAGATACCATTACCTTGGCTCAGAAACCAGCAAAAACCCCCTTACCCGGTTATGCCGAAGCCAAACCCATGGTTTTTTGTGGTCTATTTCCCACGGATGCAGCCCAATTTGAGGATCTGCGGGAAGCCCTAGAAAAACTAAAATTGAACGATGCCGCCCTCAACTATGAACCGGAAACCTCTAATGCCATGGGATTTGGCTTTCGCTGCGGTTTCTTGGGGCTACTCCACATGGAAATTGTCCAGGAGCGACTGGAGCGGGAATATAACCTGGATCTGATTATTACTGCCCCCTCCGTGGTCTATGAAGTGACCACCCTCAAAGATGGCGTAATTTTGATTGATAACCCCAGTACCTTGCCGGAACCCCAACACCGGGAAAAAATTGCCGAACCCTACGTGCGGGTAGAAATGATTACCCCAGAAACCTATGTGGGGACCCTGATGGAACTGGCCCAAACCCGGCGGGGCATCTTTAAGGATATGCGCTATCTTGCCCAGGGACGGACAACCCTGATCTACGAAATTCCCCTGGCGGAAATTGTGACCGACTTTTTTGATCAAATGAAATCCCGCTCTCGGGGTTATGCCAGTATGGAATATCACGTCATTGGCTACCGTGAAAATGATTTGGTCAAGTTAGATATTTTAATTAGTGGGGATCCCGTGGATTCCCTGGCCGCCATTGTTCATCGTGATAAGGCTTACAATGTTGGGCGATCGCTGGTGAGCAAACTGCGGGAGTTGATTCCTCGCCATCAGTTTAAGATTCCCATCCAAGCCTCCATCGGTAGTCGGGTGGTGGCCAGTGAAAGTATCCCGGCCCTGCGCAAAGATGTGTTGGCCAAGTGCTATGGCGGTGATGTGAGTCGGAAACGAAAACTCCTTGAAAAACAAAAAGCGGGTAAAAAACGGATGAAGGCGATCGGCAGTGTGGATGTGCCCCAGGAAGCCTTTATGGCGGTTCTACGATTAAAGGACGATTAATAAGAAAGGACGATTGGCTCGCTGGATTTATATTTTTTCTGAAAATCAATACTTTTCAAGGCTGAAATCCTTGCTAGCTGGGGTCTAACGACCTTTGTTACAATTCTTAACCCCTGGTGTTCTAGGGCTGTTTTTGCCAGGTTTTGGGGACAAAACAACGGAAAATCAAGGGTTTGCAGGTTCTTAGATGCATAAAAACCCCTGAAATCCATATATCTTAAAGGTTTCAGCGATCCAGTTTCGATCTAGCTGATTTAGAATGAGGCATTGGAACACTGAACCCATCAGGGTTTGATGCCCTTTGCAAATCATCAATGTCACGGGTTGTCACTTAAATAATGTCTTATTGGAGTAAATTCCATGAATAAAGCGGAATTAGTGGATGCGGTATTTGGGCGCGCCCATAATGGCCATAATGTCACCAAAAAACAAGTTGAGGCAGTTATCTCAGCCACGGTTGAGGAAATTATGGATGCCGTTGCTAGCGGCCAGAAAGTTACCCTAGTGGGCTTTGGGGCCTTTGAACCTCGGGAACGGAAAGCACGGGAAGGTCGCAATCCTAAGACCCGTGAAAAGATGCAAATTCCAGCCACAACCGTACCTGCCTTCTCTGCGGGTAAGCTGTTTAAGGAAAAAGTGTCTCCTCCGGCTCCCCCCGAACCTGTTGCCAAGAAGAAAAAATAACGCAGGGTAATGTGCGGCCCCACCATGGCGGGAATTTGGAATGGGCCGCCACCATTGCCCACTGTGCCACCACGGATATTCTAGATTTTTCCGCCAGTATTAATCCCCTAGGACCGCCATCGGAGGTAATTTCCGCCCTAGAAGCGGCTCTGGGGCAATTGGGTCACTACCCCGATCCCCTCTGTACCCATTTACGCCACATTCTCAGTCAAATCCATCACCTGGATCCCCCTTGGATTTTGGTGGGTAATGGTTCGGCGGAACTACTCACTTGGGCGGCACGGGAGTTGGGGGAACGGGAACAGGTGTGGTTGGTGACACCCGCCTTTAGTGACTATGGACGAGCTTTGGCAGCGTTTGGGGCTAGGGTCTCTAGGTATCCTCTCATCAATTCCTCAGGACAGTTTCAGCCCGATCTACAGCCCTTAGTTAGGCGGCTGCGATCGCCCTTAGGTGTCATTCTCAATAGTCCCCATAATCCTACGGGCCACCTCTGGTCACGGTCTGATCTGATTCCTTTTTTAGACTCTGGGGCATTAGTGGTGGTGGATGAGGCCTTTATGGACTTTTTGCCCCCCGAGCGGGATCAGACTCTCATTTCCCTGGTGGAGGAATATCCCAATTTAATGATTCTGAGATCGCTGACCAAGTTCTATGCCCTAGCGGGGTTACGAATTGGCTATGTCCTCACCCACCCCGATCGCCTTGCTCGATGGCAGGCCTGGCGGGATCCCTGGGCCGTGAATAGTCTGGCCCTAGTGGCTGGCGTTAGATCTCTCGGCGATCGCCGATTTCAGGAGCAAACTTGGGCCTGGTTAGGATCCGCCCGTGATCATCTATTTGCTGGACTTTCTGCCCATGGGGCCCTCACCCCCTGGCCCAGTGCGGCTAATTTTATTTTAGTGGAAAGTTCGATATCCACCAGTCAACTACAGCGGGACTTACTCACCCACCACCGGATTTTGATTCGAGATTGTTTAAGTTTTCCGGAACTGGGCGATCTCTACTTTCGCGTGGCGGTGCGTTCTAGGGCAGAAAATGAACGATTACTGGCAGCCCTTGACGACCTGCTGTTGTAGTTCCGTGAGCATGGCCTGGCGCAGATCTTGGGTTAAACCAGACACGATATAGAGCATGGCTTCCCGATAGAGGCGTTGGGCGGTGTGATTCAGGTTTAGGGCCGATCCTCCTGTTACCACAATGGCGGCTTGGGCCGATCGCACCGCTAAGCTAATGGCTTGGGCCCGTAGTTGGCAGTGATAATCGAGATTGATGTTGCCCAGTTCTGTGATCACAGCGGCTCTACAGTCTTGCCATAGGGGGTATAGGGTTCGATAAATTTCGCCGCCAAAGGGAGATGAGTCGAGGAGTGTCAGACTGGCTCGAGTACAACCCAAGGCGGGGGCAGCCCCCATCAGAACCTGTTGCTGATCCTTATCTTCCAGCCAATCTGGGGCGAGGAGGCAAACCACTTCTTCTTCGGGAATAAACCACGCCTCAATTTCCGCCTCTACGGTTTGGGTGGAACTCACTACGCCGAGGGAGAGGGGTAAGCTAAGGTGGAGAATGCCGCCCCCCGCCTGTTGGGCATTGAGCAAGGGCAGCAGGCCAAAAAGAATATCGGCTTCCGGTAAACGGGCGGCCACAACCATATATTGAAAATGTTCAAACCCCGTGATCCAATGAATTTCTCCAGAGATCAGGTAGCCACCGCTGACGGGGGTTGCTTGTAGGAGGGGCTGTTCTTTCCGTAAATGGGAGAACCCGACCCCCATGAGGGTGGTTCCCTGGGCCATGGCCGCTAGATAGGTTTGACGCAGTAAGGTATTGGTACTGTTAAGGATCAATCCTAGGGCTGCTTGATGTTGGAGTTGCACAAAGCTCAGGGCACCAGAATACTGGGCCAGGCGTTCCTGTATTTGCCAATAGTGGCGTAGATCACAGTTGTAACCTCCCCATTCCTGGGGCAGCCGTAGTCGAAATAGGTTCTGCTGACCTAGGGCTTGAATTCCTTGATTGAGGAGATGGGCTTGGTAATCTAAGCGATTGGCTTGGGGGGCTACCACCTGGTCTAGATAGGTTTCAAATTGGGCGATCGCCGTGGCCATGGATGGCAACCCAGGGATAGGTTGCTCGCCACTCTCACTCTCATTATCTTGGTTAGGGCGAATTTGGGTCATAGGGTCTGGGCAACCAATTAGTAGGGTAAGGTGGCACGGGGATTGTAGGTTTCGATCTGGCGTAGCTGACGGTAAAGGTTTTCTTCCTCGTCACTCAGTTCTGGGGGAAGGGTGAGGGTAATTTCCACAAGCTGATCGCCGCGATCGCCCTCGTCCGTAGGATAGCCTTTGCCCGCCAATCGGAGGCGTTGTCCCGGGCGCACACCCGCCGGAATCGACATTTTCACCCAGCCATCTAAGGTGGGAGCTTCCACTTGTCCCCCTAGCACCGCTTCACTGGCCGTGACGGGCAAGGTACAGACGACATCAAAGCCTTCTAGACGGAAAATGGCATGGGGTAACACATCAATCTTTAGATAGAGATCACCGCCGCCGCTGCCTTGGCCCCGCAACCGAATCCGCTGGCCGGTCATCATGCCTGGGGGCAGGGACACTTCCAGGGAACGGCCATCCCCAAGGCGAATTCGCTCCCGTCCGCCCTGATAGGCCCGTTCTAGGGGAACTTCCAAGGAAGCCTCGGCATCTCGTCGCCCCGATCGGGCTGTATAGGTGGTTTTGGTGACACCAGGGCGAAAACTATCGGTTTCATAATTTGTTACCCGCCGCGAACTGGTTTGGGTGGTAGCCCGCGATCGCCGCCCCAGGAGTTGATCCAAGAAATCCTGGAAGTTATCGTAGTCCCCCACCTCCAGGTTATCGGCAACGGCCGTACCATTGCGCCCCCCTTGATGGCTAGATTGACGCACTGTGGATCGATTCCGAAATCCGGGCTGGGACCAATGCTCACCGTAGCGATCGTAGGAGTCCCGTCGGTTGGGGTCACTTAAAACCTGGTAGGCTTCGCTAATATCTTTGAACTTTTCTTCCGCCGCGCGATCGCCAGGATTCATGTCTGGATGATACCGCCGCGCCAAACGTCGATAGGCTCGCTTTATATCTTCACTACTGGCGCCCCGATCGACCCCTAATAGCTGGTAGTAATCACGAAAGTTTTGCATGGATTGTCTTTATGTCCTTAGCCGTCATCTACCAGTCATCATCATCCCAGTCATCCCAGACCGCCGGTTCACTGGTACGGCCATTACTGCGCCGCCGAGTCCCCTTGGGTTGGTCCCAAAGATCATCCTCTTGACCGCCTCCCCGACCCCGTACCACATTTAATCCCTTGGAGACCGCCTGGGAAAGGTTTGGTATTTTGAATAGATCATCTTCATCATCGTACTCTTCTTCACTTTGTTGGACAAAACGGGCAAATTCATAGAGGCTTTCTTCTAGGGCGGCATAGGTGAGATCAATTTGGCGATCGTCATCATTCCGCACGCTCTCCTGTAGCTCTCGCACCAATTTTTCCACTTGACGCCGTTGATCCGTGCCAAACTGATAACCAAACTGCTGGGCAGCATCCCGTAACTGTCGCTCGGATTTATTGATCAAGTCCTGGCTACGATTGCGCTTTTCAATGCGATCCCGACGCTGGCGATCGCTATCGGCAAAACTTTCCGCCTCCTGTAGCATCTGCTGAATTTCGTCTTCAGATAGGGTTGATGCGCCCTGAATTACAATACTTTGCTCCCGACCACTAAAGCGATCTAGGGCAACGACCTGTAATAGGCCATTGGCATCTAGATCAAAGGAGACTTGAATTTGGGGAATCCCTCGCGGCGCAGGCGGAATACCCGTGAGCTTAAATCGCCCTAGGGATTTATTATGCTCAGCCATCTCCCGTTCCCCTTGGAGAACATGGATTTCCACTTGACTTTGATTATTTTCGGACGTAGAAAAAATATCCGATCGCCGCACCGGAATGGTGGTATTGCGGGGAATTAAAACCTTGCTCACCCCACCAATGGTTTCCACGCCCAAGGATAGGGGGGTGACATCCAGGAGCAGCACATCCTTCATCTCCCCTGCTAAAATACCCGCTTGAATGGCTGCCCCTACCCCCACCACTTCATCGGCATTCACGTTTTGGTTGGGTTCCCGATCCACTAGTTGGCGTACCAGGTTTTGGACCATGGGCATGCGGGTGGCTCCCCCCACGAGGACAACGGCATCAATTTCACTGGGCCGTAGCTGGGCATCCCGCAGGGCCATCTCCACGGGATGTTGCAATCGATCCAGGAGGGCTTGACTGAGTCCTTCAAATTGACTGCGGCTGAGGGTGGTTTCAATGTGTTTTGGCCCCTCGGCGGTGGCGGTGACAAAGGGCAAATCAATATTGGTTTCCAGTAAACCAGAGAGTTCAATTTTGGCTTTTTCCGCAGCATCCGTCAGCCGCTGCAAGGATTGGCGATCGCGGCGGAGATCAATCCCCTCTGCTGTCAAAAAATTTTCCGCTAACCAATCCACAATCAACTTATCAAAATCATTTCCCCCCAACTGGGTATCCCCACTGGTGGCCTTCACCTCAAAGACTCCGTCCCCCACCTCTAGGAGGGACACATCAAAGGTTCCTCCCCCCAAATCAAAGACGAGCACCGTTTGCTCCTGCTGGCGATCGAGACCGTAGGCCAGGGCCGCCGCCGTGGGTTCATTGATGATCCGCTGAACATTGAGTCCGGCTATTCGCCCCGCATCTCGGGTAGCTTGGCGCTGGGAATCATTAAAGTAGGCCGGTACGGTAATGACGGCATCGGTGACCGGTTCCCCCAAATAACGACTGGCATCGTCCACCAGTTTGCGTAAGACCATGGCCGAAATTTCTTCCGGGGCAAATTCTTTTTGTAACCGGGGGCATTTAAGGCGAATATTGCCATTTTCATCCCGTCGCAGGGTATAGGGAACCCGTTTCGAGTCCTCATTCAGTTCAGCATACTGGCGGCCAATAAAACGCTTCACCCCATAAAATGTATTTTGGGGATTGAGAACAGTTTGCCGCCGTGCTAATTGACCGACGAGCCGCTCCCCCTCCTTGGCAAAGGCAACCACCGAAGGGGTTGTGCGTGAACCTTCTGCATTGGCAATGACAATCGGTTTGCCGCCTTCTAAAACAGCCACAACGGAGTTTGTTGTTCCTAAATCAATGCCGACAATTTTGCCCATGCAGTCTAAAGTACCCCGCACCGTATAGAGAATGAATAGGGTTATGGTAACGGATTATTTACCCATTGTTGCGCTTCTTTAATCTTAAAGTATTCGGCTCAGAAATCCGATCTAGAGCATCCCATCCCTAGGGGGACAGTTGAGTCCTGAACATTAAACCCTCTCTAGGAGAACAAATAAACTGGGTTCGAGGCGAGCTAACAGCTTTTGTACGGCTGTTTCAACCTCTTGCCGCGGTTGGGTTTCCATGGTCAAGGGATCCAAAGGAGCTAACTGTTGCCAGCGATCGCACAGATCTGAAAACATTTGCGGGCCATCAAACAGAGGCAAGAGGGCGGCTAGGGCCTGGGCATCCGCGTAAACCGGACTATTGGAGGACACACTAAAAAATACCCCCAGATCCACAATCAGGCGATCGCCCAGGTGACTGAGCCATTTTTCTTTAACTTTTTCTGAGCGTAATTGGGGATGGAAATGCACCCGTATGTCCTGCCAATCGGCATCACTCCAGTCCTCTATGGGGGTGAATTCCGGTAAATCCTGGGGATGCCCACACCAAAAATCCAGCAGTCGGTGAACCGGGTGGAACAGTTCATAGAGTTGCAATTGCACAGAATCGGGGACATCTGCCAAACTCATGGCCAAGAACGAGGGCAAATTTTTCTGATCCGTGAACAGATCCACAAAACTCCAGTGTCGCCAGTTCACCATGGTGATAAAGTCGAGGGCGGCGGCATCTAAGTAATCAAAAACATCCGCCATCGTACTGCCCTTATCCCCCACCAGCAAATGATTCGCTAGGAGTAATTCTGCCGAGTTTTCCTCGTTATAGGCCAGTCGCCAGGTGCGTTTTTTCAGGTCTACCCCATCCTTGAGGGCCGTCATAATCTCTTTAACGATGTCCATTTCCATTTCTTCGGGGTTGCCATCCATTAGCCCCATCATTTGAAACACCTGCTGGGCCCGGAAAAAGGCTTCCCGCTGCATCTGGCTGTGGAGATTCGTGCGAATTATACCCTCTGGCTCTAAAACGGATTTCATCGCCTCTAGGCCCTTCACCGCATCGGGGAGCAGGTATAGCACCTCATCGCAGTTGATATAATCAAAGGTCAGACCGAGTTCCGGCAAGTCATAGATAGAGAGGGTATAGAATTTCGCATTATCAAATTTATGGAATTTTAGCCGTTCCTCTGCCAACTTAACGGAGGCTTCGGAAATATCAATGCCAATGATTTCCGCCTCTGGATTCGCCTCTGCCAACAGAAGACCCTTGTAGCCACTGCCACAGCCCGCATCCAATATCCGTTTACCCTGGGTATTCACGACCTTCTGATAGCGAAGATAGTAGGGAGTGACGAGGTTATGGAAGAATAGCTGGTTATTATCTTCCTTTGGGGTCTTCTCAACGGGAATCCGCGGATAGGGGCCAAAGTCAAACTGCTTTCTAATGCGCTCTAACTCTTCCGATTCGGGGCTACTCATGGCAGGGACTCCCAGAGGTAAACAGCCCTAGAATAGCAGGAACAGCCCGCTTGGGCTAAATTATTCAGAATAATTCAGAGAACTAGACCAGGGAATTAGGCCCAGAGAACTAAACAGAGCCTAGATCAGAGAGGGAAGTTAGGTTGGCCCCATCGTGATCCTGAGCATAGCCCTGAAAGGCCTGAATTAAACGGGCAATGGCTTCACCATCCTCACAGCTACTCGCAGGGGTGGCGGCAATGGTCTCCCGTCCGGGAAAGCTGGCTTGGGTTCCGCTTAATTGCTCAATCAGGGTGGCTAATTCTGGAATGGCACTGACTTGGGCCGCATTGATATTTGTCTTGCGAACCTGTAATTCTTCCGGGGCTGTGTCCGTAGGAACTTCTGGCAGGGGTTGAAGGTAACTAATTTGCTCCGATAGGTAGTAAATGGGCTGCAGGTCTGCGATGGGAAACTGGCCATAGCCCTGGGCATCGGGGGGATATTTTTGCCAGTGTTCAATGAGGGTGCGGCGATCGCTAAATCCTAGCAATGCGGCCCGGCGATCGCTGCGGTCTAGGTGAACGGCAACGGCCAAATCCGCATTCACGACCCCCAGAAAGGTGGGGCAATGAATTTTTAGCTGATCAGGGTCATCTTCGACTGGATAAAACGAAAGCTGAATCCCCTCAACATTGAGATCGGCAACATCCACTAATTCCAACACATCAGCCCGTTCGCACCAGGTCGTACTCAGGGATAGTTCCGCCGCAGGTTCATAGCCCTCATCCCACAATTCATCGGATTCATCAGGCTCGGCATTATTTATGGACAACCCGGGCTGGGCAAAGCGAGGTGCTCCCTCGGATTCCCACCACGTCAAAAAGCTATACAAGGACAACAGATAGGGTAAGGCTTGCCGCTGACGGTGGGGACTACAGTGCTGTAATACCTGAAGGGCAGCATCTAGCTCAAGCCGGCCGATGGGAACAATTGGGGCGAAGGGAAACGTCATAGGGTTCATAATCCAAACCAATGATTCGAGGGTTATTTGGGCCAGGCCTAGGGGAGGTAGTAGATACTATTGTGACTACACCAATCCGAAAGTCTGGCTTCTATTTGTTCGTCAATTTGCTTGGCTGAGTACACGCCCCGCGCATATTCCGGGTGGATGTCCCGCCGAGCTTGCCGCCGTTGGTGCGGACTGGGGATATTTTGAGTCTCATACCATCGCTTCATCCATTCAGGAATCTGTTGATCCTTGAAGAATCTACGATAGAGCCAGAGGCGATATTCACGACCGAGACATCGAGAGATCGTGGGCTGGCTGACAAAGAGTTCCCGGGCAATTTCCGCCTGGGTGCGTCGCTTTTCACACCAGTCTCGAACCCAGGTGGGGGTTTCCGGATCATTGAGAAATTCCACAATACATTCAAGACCCTGACTACCCGGATTGGGCAGGGTGCGAGCATCGGGGTAATTATCGATCCATTCCTGATTACTATCGGTAGAGGTAATATTGAGCGATCGGGTGGACTGCACATAGCGGCCCAAAATTCGCCGCACCTGTTGATGAATTTCGCGGGTGTACTCAATCGTCCAACCCAAGAGTTGGGCAATCTGCTGCCGTAGGCGAGTGGTGGAGGCGCGAATGCGGGGATCCGTAATCTCGGATTGGACAATCTGGATCAGGGACAGGCAGGCATCCATATCCAGTTCTTCCTGGACATTGCTTTGGGCTACGGCATACCGTTCTCGGAAGACATGAACCGCCCGATTGTCATAGAACAGGAGTTCATCGGCTTCCCGTTTCAGTAACTTCCGTTTTTCGTCCGCGAGTTTGTTATTGACAACGGTGCGTACCCAGGCCTCAAAGGTGGGGCGGCCATGTCCCGTGGCACTAAAGGGCTTGAGGGGGTCAAAGGACTTCATGGCTTCCCAGAGCCAGCCCGTGAGATTACTCTGGCACAGATCCGGATCCGGGGCCCCTAAACAAACACTGCGGAGCAGATCTCGGTATTCTTGGCGGAAACGGGGACTGAGGAGTACGGCGGCCCCCAATTGCTGCCGCAGACATTGGATAAAGTAGGCGAGAAAACATTCTGCCTCGGTCAGGGTGGGGGGTGTGGATTTACTGGCTAGAGGAGGGCGGCTAAAGGCGAGAACTAATTGCTTTAGGGGAATATTGTAGTGGCCCCGATTAAAGCGATCGTACTCTTCCCGAATTACGGTCATGGGGATTTGCAGGAGTCGCTGCACGGTTTTATTGAGGGCTTGCTGTTGCAGTTGGCTCCGGGTCATCCCCTCCAAACAACGGGGAAATAGACGAAAGTAGGCTTCCACCAGTCGCTGTAGGTAGCCGCCGCGTTGCTGCCCGTCCGTACTATCGATAGGTCGCTCTAGAATAACTCGGAGGGATTTGACGAGTTCTTGATGGGCATTGACGGATCGCTCCTTGGGCGATCGCTCACTTCCTAAATGACGAGAACGGGCCGCTTGCAGGAGTTGCGGCAGTTGCTCAACGTGAATGTCAGGACTGCGGGTAGGAAGGCTCATCCGAAGGGGGGACTCTAAATGATGGTGATTATGGTAACTTTTTTACCTAGTCTAAGGGCATGGTGGACTGTGACGGTAGGGTACATGTCAAGATTCGGATAAATTTTGGATTCTAAACCTGAATTTAGCTCTATTCGTTTGATCGAGTTGGTATACAGAATACCCCCCTGGGTCTAATTTGGTCTAATCTTGGCCTAACTTCGTCACAGCATTGATCCCTTGGACTTGGATTGATGATTTGGGATTGATGACTTGGGTTTTATTATGGCGAGGGACGGCCAAGTTACGATATACCGTAAATAGCGGCCCACCGAACCACGGATCAATACGGATCAATATTGTCCTATGCTATACACCCTCTCTCAACCGGCCCATACCTTCTTGAACACCTATGTTCTAATTGGCTTTACGGTGACAGGTTTATCATTGTTACGCTCCGTTGTAAAACACCAGTACAGCGGCCCTCTGAAAATTTTTTGGGAACAAATTCAGCATCTTCGCCAAGATTTACAGGCAAAGGCTGAGCGGATTCATGGTCTCAAGGATTTAGTCTATCGATCTAACCAGGAACGGGATAGATACCGACTGGAAGCGGTTCAACTCCGGGAACAACTGGAGCAACTGACCTTGGCCCATCAAGATTTGGGCGATCGCCACCAGGACTTAGGGCAACAGGCCCAAGAACAACTGGCGCAAATCCAACAGGTCGAAGCGTTTTGCCATGATCTCAAGGCCCAACTGGAGCGGGCCACTATCGAGAATGAACAATTGCGCCAGACCTGCCAGGAGCAGGTCCAGGAACTAGAGGCACTTCATATTCAACGGGAGCAACTCACCGCTGACTATCAGGAGCAGCTTCGCCAGCAGACTGAAGCTCTAGAAATTGAACGGCAGCAATTGCAGGCCCACTACGAGGAGCAAGCCCTCGCCCAGAATGAAAAGGAGCGTCAACTAGCCCAGGCCGACCAAGCATTAAGCCTTGAACGGGAACAGTTCCAGAAAAGTCTAGGGGAACGGGAGGAAACGATCGCCCATTTGCGCCAGGATATCGATCGTCTGACGGTGGTGAATCGCACCAAGGAACGAGCGGTCTACCAGTTGGGGATCTATCAACGTTGGCTAGGGAGTCTCACCACCCTGATGACCTCGGTAGTTTTAATCTATGCCGGTGGGCCTTGGAGTCCTCTACGCACTGTCTGGGAAAGTATTTATCCCCATTTGCCTTTTCTTCACTAGTGGATAATTAATGGATAGATGCCATTTTTCCGGCGTATCTTTAGCTGAAGAAACATCCAATAACCTCTGAACTCAACCTCAGGGGTTATTTTTTTGGGTACCTGGATCAAATCCAGGATCGCAGCCACATTCGTCGGTAAAACTGATCGGGGGTAAGGGGCAGGCCCAGGTAAATGGGGAGCCAAAAGATAAAGCTAGCCAGGATCAGTCCGATTCCGAGGATAACTAATCCCTTTTGCCAGGGGCGATCGCCCTGCCAAGACCGATCCATGAGCCAGGCCAGGGCCATAAAGCTATACAGGGCCGCAGGCATGTAGTGGTAGAGAAAAACACAGCGGCCCACAATCATCCAAGGGAAAAAATTTGCGCCATAGTTGCCCCAGATAAAAAGGGGGATGATCAGGCGTTCCGGTTCCCGGTGGCGATGCCAAAGTTGCCGGAGGCCAAAAAGGGCAAGGATGCCTAGGGCAACGGTAGATAGCCAGATTAATGCGGGATTAAAGAGGGCATGGACATCATAGACCCAGACCGTAGCGGATGCAGGTAACGGGGGGCCAAATCCGGGAATGGGATCCTCTAGGGTCAGGGCCCGCTGATAAAAATAGCCTACGGAGCGGAGCATTAGGGGCCAGCTATACCATGGGGAGCAATAGGGATGGGCTGTATCGGTGATACTGCGATGGTAGCCAAGGATTTGCTCATGCACTTGCCAGAAACTGGTTCCCGGATTTTGGAGCAGATGGGGCCACCACCAGAGGCCATACACTCCCAGAGCGATCGCCGGTAACACCAGACCGATTTCCCAGCCCCGCCAGGCACCTAAATTGCCGAAGTTAGGGTTAGGATGATTAGGATAACTAGGACAAGGCTTCTGGTGCGCCTCCCTAGGAACTGGCGGTAGCCATCGCTTCAGCAGCCGACTGGCGATCCAAATCCCATAAATCCCTAACAGATAGCCCAACCCATTCCATTTGACGGCGACACAGCAGCCGAGGGCGATCGCCCCAACCATTAATCCCAATCTTCGCCTCACCCCTTGGGGATGTCCCGGATCCGTCCCTTTCGGCCCTAGCCCCCACAAAAGGGCAGCCTGGGCTAGGAGTCCAAAGAAAACAAGATAGATATTAATCAGGGCATAGCGAGACTCCACTAGGACCAGGCCATCTAGGGAGAACAGCAGGGCCGTTAAAAAAGCAAAGCGATACCGTCCGGTCAAGCCATAGGCGATCGCCGCCCCCAGGAGGGGGATCAATGAGCCAATCACCGCATTCATCCAGCGGTACCCCCAGGGATCAAACTGACCGGATAGGGCAATGCCTAGGGCAATGAAATACTTCCCTAGGGGGGGGTGGGCATCAAAAAAAGGATAGCTTGCTAAGTAATGGCGGCCAAAGCGAGCAAAGTAAACCTCGTCAAAGACAAGGGTATGGAACCGCGTCAGCCCCCAAAAACGAGTGGCTAGGGCAAACAGCCAAACGCCGCCTAACCCCAACCACCAGAACGGGGCCCGTTGATGTCCCCAGGGCATTCCCTAGGTGGCTCCCTGAAGTTCTGCCGTGCGTACCCCCACCTGTCGGGTTTGCTCCCCACGCCGTAGTTTGATCTGCAACAGTTGGCCGACGCGACTGCCATCAACAAGCCGTTGTAACTGATCCGCCGAGGTGATGGGGGTACCATCTACGGCGGTAATCACATCCCCCCAGCGGAGTCCAGCCTTAGCCGCGGGTGTATTGGCTAACACCTGAACCACTAAGACCCCATCCACTTCCGGCAGGAGAATGGGGGAATTGGGATTTTGATTATTTTCCTGGGCCATGGCCGGCGTTAGGGTGGTCATCTGTACCCCTAAATAGGCATGACTAATTTTCTCGCCGCGAATTAACCGATCTTGGAGTGTTTTGGCTTTATTAATGGGAATGGCAAACCCAATCCCCATGGCATCGGCCCGAATGGCTGTGTTGATGCCAATCACTTCCCCAGCTTGGTTGAGGAGGGGACCACCGGAGTTGCCGGGATTGATGGCGGCATCGGTTTGAATAAATTCCAGGCGTTTATCGGGGATGCCCACTTGGGCGCTGGAGCGGTGCAGGGTGCTAACAATTCCCAGGGTAACGGTATTATCCAAGCCGAGGGGATTCCCAACGGCGATCGCCCAATCACCTACCTGAACTGAACTGGAATCCCCCAAACTAGCCGCGGGTAAGTCTGCCGTTGCTCCCTTCAGTTGGACGATCGCCAAATCTGAGACCTCATCCACGCCGCGCACTTCGCCCTGGAAAACCCGCCCATCCTTGAGGGTAACCGTGACGGTATCGGCGGCACTGACCACATGGGCGTTGGTCATAATAATGCCGGAGGCATCAATAATAAACCCAGACCCCTGGCCCCGTTGGTGATCTTCCTGGGGCATGGGACTCAATCCGGGAAAAAATTGACGAAAGAAGGGATCATTGAGCATGGGATCCGGCGATCTCACAATGGTGCGTTCCGTATCAATTCGTACCACCGCCGCTCCCACCTTCTCGACGGCCTGGGCAATAAAACTATGGCCATTGGCATCCATTAACTCCGTTGCAGCCGCCGGCCATGACCAGTTGATGACGACTAAGCTCAAAACGAAAACCCAACCCAGAAGGCGAGAAAAATGACGATAAAACCGCTGCATTGGGGCAAAATCCTCCAGTAATCTCTACGGAATATATTCTTTCCATTTTAGGGGGTTGTTTTATCTCCTAGGATAGATGGAGATTGGGGAACGATCCCTTAGGATCAAGGGCTTGGGGAGGCATCCTTTGCGTTTAATTTTGATCCGCCACGGCGAAGCCCAGGGAAATGGTGAGGGGCAAATGCTCGGTCATAGGGATGTTGCCCTGACGGATCGGGGCCACAACCAGGCGATCGCCCTAGGGGAATACTTGGGCCAAAGAACGCCCCCAAATTACATCTATACCAGTCCTCTCCAACGGTGTCGGCAGACTGCCGAAGGACTTAGTAAGCAACTATCCCTAGCCCCAGAGATACGGATTGCCCCCGACCTGATTGAACTGGATCAGGGGATTTTTACGGGACTCACCTGGCCTGAAGCCAAAAACCAATATCCCGATTTCTGCCATCGCCTAGAAACCCAATCGGAGTTAGAAAGTATTCCCGGAGCAGAATCTTTAGAGCAGGGGATCAGGCGTACCCAAGAATTTTGGCAGAACATTTTTGCCACCCATACCCCCCTGGATTGCCTGTGGCTGATTAGCCATGGCGGTATCCTCCAATGCTTGATTTCAACCCTTTTGGGGTGCGATCGCCTCTGGGGCATCTCCATTCCACCGGGGGCCTGGTTTGATATTTCTGTAGAGCTTGATCAAGATCAATTCCATAGCATCAGCCACCGCCATAACCCAATGGCGCAGCGAATTCATCGTTTTAATGCCAGCCTACCGTCCTAATTTATTTGGAATTCCTTCACATCCCCCTGGAATGGTTTCTCGAGTTTTGTTTCCGCCCCAGGCACAGCAATAGTAGCGTTGCTCATCCGAGAGATTTTTGACATTGGTCAAATTAGCATCTTCAATCACCACACCGGTTTGGGCCCCCGTCCGATAATTGGGCGGATTTAGGCGATCGCGGGGCGTGGCATGGTCAATTTCGCCATGGAAAAAACGGGTGCGGCTTAGATCAGACTCGCTCAGATCTGCCCCTTGGAGAATGGTGCCACAGAGGTTAGCTCGCATCAGATTACAGTTGGTCAGTTGGGCTCCGGAAAGATTGGCCTCACTCAAGTCCGTCCAGCGCAGATCCGTACCGCTCAGATCGCAGCCCACGAGCATACTACCGAGGTTAATCACCCGTACCCCGTATTCAATATCCTCTTCGTAGCCCCCTAAGCCATCAAAAATCGGCCGCCCCAAGCGACGATCCCGCTTTAGGGGAGCCAACAACTTCGCACTGGAGAGAAAACGAATAATCTTTGCTCGGCCTTCCGCATCCAGTCCCCCTAAAATAGCCGCGGTGCGTCCCTCGGCGATCGCCCGTTCCTGGGGCCAGTCCTCCAAGAGGCCTTGATCATCCAAAATTAAATCCGCAACCCCCTGGAAATAGCTATCAATGGTCTGTTGCTGGGTAATACGGTTTTGCTGGGTTGTCAGTTCCTTGGAAATAACGTACTGTTGCCAGGCCACATAGGCCGCGAGTAGAGCCACCAAAATTTGCCCCAGGGCACCAAATCCTTCCGCCAAGGCCCCCACCGCATCCCAGTTTGTTCCCTGGAAGCGCATCCGTAGCCAGCCCATGGCCCCACTCATGCCCACCAATGCCACCAAGGACAGGGCAACCCCAAAAATGGCAAAAATGAGGCGGCGTTGGGATTCCGATAGATCGCCGTAAAACCAACTCGTCATTCCCCGCCAAAGAATGGGCAGACTCAAGGAGAGAAGAACCGCTGCTGCTAAAACACCAACGAGGTCAAAATCAATCACCCAGGCAATGATCAGGGCAATGGTGGCGATAGTAATAACACCGACCCGTGCAGACTGCCATAGACTTCGCCAACGGTTGCGTATCAACGGCACTTTGGGATATGCCGATAAACGAGGCTGATCGTCTCCCATAGCTCTATCCCTTGTCCCTCAATGGTTTGGCGTCATCATCATAGTACAGACACCCCCAGATTGATAGGCATTTCCGGAAAGACTCCCTAAATTCATCGACACCTAGGACAATTAGTGAAAGTGTCACAGGTAGATTTGACGGAACTTCCCCCTTCTGGGTGACTGTTGCCAAGGTAACAATATTAAAAGAATCTATAGTTCCTTGAGATATTCACGAATTTACTTATTACCGGTCTTAGCTATTTAAGTGTTTTTGCGGAAGGGCGATGATTTCTCAAGCTCTGACTGTTAAAGGCATTGAAGTTTAATCTCTTCAATAGAAATATTTATTTTTCTATGGATGCACCTTTATTTCTTTGGTTCTCCGTGGCGATCGGGTTTGCCAAAGGCTTGTCATTCGTCCACAGATTAGGTAAAGTCACCTAGAAGTTTGATGTTGCCCCAACTGCCCTTTGCATAAGCACGTAAGTATGACAGTTCTATTCAGTAGGCAACAAAAAGCTTCATCCCTTGGGTTAAATTGGTTTGAACTGTTCCTGTTGACCGTTTTGTCTAAGTTTTGTCTGATGTGTTGTTTAGTCGAATCACTTTAGATAGTGTGTGCGAGGAGGTTTACATTGAGCGACCAAACCCTTTACTCCCCTAATCCAACCCCACCGGAGCATATAATTTCTAATTCTCTTAGTCGTCGGATCCGCCAGGTTTGTTCCTATCTGCCTCTCATAACGGCGACGACTGGTTTGACGGCGGCCATCACCCCTGGTGTCTATGCCCTTGATTCATTGCTGTTGGTTCATCCCCCTACAAGCTCATCTGAAAGCCTCAGTAGGTTAAATCAGGATCCTATCCGTCCCTTAGGTTCGTCCTCCACCTCTGATCTTGATGGCAACTCGCAAGAGAGTCTTTCCGCCACAATCAACGAAAATATTCTTGCCGATATTATTCAAGGCTCTCTCAAAAAAGCAATTCTACCGGAGTCTAAACTCCCTCTCACAACAGGCTCCCTTACATCCAGTCCTGTTCTCTCGGCCTATCCGCAGTTAGCATCTTCTAGTCAGATTTCATCTCCTTCCTTTAAGGTGATTGATCGTCGCCAAGCCGGAACCGATGATCTGGCAACCCTGGTGACTAAATCAACCACGGCAGTGCTGGCGGCCCTTCCCACAGGAGATATGTCCTTAGGGATGGGGGGAACCTGGGAAGAAACCTCTGGGATGCAGCCGGTGGATATATCCCTAGAGGAATCGACTCCTGCTACGGCAACTGATCTTTCTCCAGCAGCGGCGGATCTACTGGCCATTGCCCCGGAAGAGCCGGTAGAGGATACTTCTTCCGCAATTGCCTATGCTCCTCAACAGTCTGACCCCAATTCCCGGGTGCAGTTCACGGGCAGTCGTCGCGGCGTTCCGGTGCCCTTTGGCCGCAGCTATCAACGCCAGAATCACCAATCTCGGCCCGTGTCAACCCGTACCGCTGCTACCTCTATTCCTGCCAATTCAATTCCAACAACGCCGGTCGTCAGCCCTCGCCCCAGTACTGTTACCGTTAGTCCGGTTACACCTCGTCCTAATCCTGCTCCGGCGACTGCCCCGGCTATTCCCCAACCCATGGCTGCCCCTGTTCCCGTTAAGGTGGCACGTCAAGTAATTTCGCCCCAATTACCCGATCTAGACTTGCCCCCGCTTCCTGCCTCTGATCGCTATTTACCCAGTCCCATTACGAATCAGTTTGTTTGGCCTGCCCAGGGTGTGTTTACCTCTGGCTTCGGCCCACGCTGGGGGCGGATTCACCGGGGCATTGATATAGCCGGGCCCGTGGGCACACCCGTGGTTGCCGCAGCTTCTGGGGTTGTGACATTTTCTGGCTGGAATTCCGGTGGTTTTGGTAACCTAGTGGAAATTCGCCATACAGACGGAACCCTCACCCTCTATGCCCACAATCATCGGAATATTGTCCGTCAAGGTCAATATGTTCAGCAGGGAGAGCAAATTGCCCTGATGGGTAGCACGGGTCGGAGTACGGGGCCCCACGTCCACTTTGAAATCCATCCCCAGGGGCGGGGCGCGGTGAATCCGATGAATTTCCTCCGCCGCTCTCAAGGCTAATAGCTCCTGGCAAATCGGGAGTCTGTAACGAGGAATCTAAATCTAGGAATCCTGAGTAGTACCTGTGCTTAGGGAGGTTGACTTAACCAAGCGATCGCCTCCCGAAGCCAGTCCTCAGGATTCTTGCTTTTGCTGAGGGTGGTATGTTCACCTAGGGCCATTAGAGCCTGTTGAATTTCTGTATCGGTATAGCCCAGGGCCCCTAGGGTCAGTTCTACGTCTTCTTGAATATCAGGGGTGGGGGTTGCCGGCGGCCGAGTGATCAGACCCGTGTCCTGTCGCCATTGGGCTAGTTTTGTTTTCAGTTCTAGGGCAATGCGCTCGGCGGTTTTTGTACCTACCCCAGGGGTGCGACTTAAGGTACGGGTATTACCGCTAATAATGGCCTGAACTAATTCCTGTAGGCCCAGGGCATCTAGAAGGGCAAGGGCGAGTTGGGCCCCTACCCCGTTGACGCTAATGAGTCGCTGAAATAGATCCCGCTCCGCCCGAGAGAGAAACCCATAGAGGAGAAGTTGATCCTCCCGCATTTGTAGATGGGTAAAGAGTTGAACCGTCTCCCCTGATTCGGGTAATTCCTTGAGTAAACGACTAGTGACCACTAGGCCATAGCCCACACCATTAACTTCTAGATCAATTAGGGCCCGATTGGCGTGGGTTTTGTGAATGCCGGTGATCTGGCCTTTAAGGTAAGTAACCATGGGATCTCATTACAGGGCGATCGCCACGGAAAGTATCGTCAAAATCAAAATAGGGGTTAGGCCTCGTCTAGATATTGGTTGAGGTCATCAATTAAGCGGGTCAATTCCGCTTCCGTGGTAATTCGAATGCGATCGTCCCGCAGGGTCAGGAGTACCTTGGCAGCAAAGGGGCCAGCCCAGATATTGGGATTGCAAAAGACCTCTAAGAAAATGTCCCCAGTGTGTTGATATTCCATGACGGGCTGGGGGTCAGGACGATTTCCGGCGGATTTTGCACTGGCAATGGTGCGGAGCCGCAGTAATAGTTGATCAATCTCCTTTTTGAGGTCTTGGGCCGCTGCGACGGTAAAGCGAAAGCTCACGGAACCTTCCACCAAGTTAAGACGCACAGGTTGGGTCATAGTCGATTACTCCAACAGGGAAAATTTAGATTGATACTCATACTGAGTCAGACTCCTGAAAATTACCCTTGAGAAATGGGTGTTTATCGCACAATTGGTATCCGAGGCCATAGAAAAAACTAAGCCTCTATTGTACCTATGCTATACAGGACTGGAGTGATCGACCAGAGAGAAGGAGAATTGGCTAACCTATTATCAAGATGCCCTGACATAATTCCAGGGAGTGATAGAGAAAATGAGATGCCTGGTTTTGCTGGTCACATCGTCCATCCCAGAGGCAGAAAGAGAGAAGCAAAGGGGTAAAATGGGTCTGGAATAATCATTGGGTTAGGTCAACGTAGATGCCCTGGTTTGTCAAAATTGAGCGGGGAGTTGTGGATAAGCCGGTTTTTGATCGATACGTGGCGGCCCATCGGGCCTATGTGCGACAGTTAATTGACCAAGGTCATCGGGCTAAGACAGGCTACTGGGGGGAGTTGGGAGGTGGAATGATGATTTTTGAGGCGGACTCCCAGGCGATCGCCCAGATTATTATTGCCGAAGATCCCTTAATCAAAAACCATTGTGTAGATTACGAGTTACACGAGTGGAAAATCGTCGAGGAATAGAAATAATTTATCTTGAATTTAGAGTTAAGGGCACCTGCATCTATCCATACAGAGTTAGCTTCTTGCTTAGCTAAGAGAACAGCTGGTAAGTACATATCTATGCTGTCTTTGTATCAAATTGTATTAATATTCATCAAATAATTCAAAATGATGTCACTTAAGACCAATATTAATGTACTCAAGGAATAGTCAGAATGAAGACCATCTTACGCTTTATCGGATCAACACTCATACTCGGAATGTTAGCTTGGGTGTTGATAGTTAATGTGGCGATCTCTCCATCTCAGGCAACTATTCGCCAGTTAGAAGAAGCACCAGGGCAGGTGGTTTACCAATCTCGCCAAGTGCTCAAGGATCAAAAGGGTGCTAGTTGGCAAGCGATCGCCTTCAAGCGAACTTTCCCCGATCGTTCGGACAGTATATACTTACGTCTGGTTGGGTTTCCAGGAACAGCAAACATCGATCACTCACAGCCACTAACCCTTACCAACTCGATGGGCAAAACACTAACTGCCGCCGATGTATCCCACGATATGTTTGTGGATCCAACTCAGATAAAACCTGATGTCGCACAGTATGATTTACAGCCGATCTTGATGAAGTTAGAATTGGGAATCCCATTGCGACTAATCCTGCCAACCCTCGACCAATCAGAGATTACCCTGAATGCTTCTACTGATCTTGTTGAAGAATGGCGATCTCTAATAGGTCAGAAATAGTTCTCGTTCAGCTAATTGGCTATGCAGCGATAGCGTCATTCAAGGTGTGCAACTGTTTTAGAGATCATCATGAATAGATAATCTAGCACCTTTCAAGCCCTAATCGTAGCTTTTTCCATCCTATTACCATGCGGATTTTGCTTTTGATAATGTCTGAAGGCACAACTACCTAACTTAAGTTCAATAATTTGGAGACCAACATTATGCAGACCATGCCAATCAACATCGGAATCGAAGAAAAGAATCGCCGCGAGATTGCTCAAGGGCTTTCCCATCTACTGGCGGATACTTACACCCTGTACTTGAAAACCCATAACTTCCACTAGACCGTCACAGGACCGATGTTTCGGACATTGCATCTCATGTTTGAAGAGCAGTATAACGAGTTGGCTTTGGCGGTGGATCTAATTGCTGAACGCATCCGGGCACTGGGGTTTCCGGCTCCAGGCACCTACAAGGAATTTGCCCAGCTCTCTTCAATTAGTGACGAGGATGGCGTTCCCAGCACCGAGGACATGATCCGCAAGTTGGTGGAAGGTCAGGAGGCCGTTGTCCGCACAGCACGATCGCTGTTTATTGTGTTGGAGGGTTCCCATGATAAGCCGATCACAGACTTGCTCACCCAAACGTATACAGGTTCATGAAAAAACAGCTTGGATGTTAAGGAGTTTACTGGCACAATAGTGAATTCTGCTGAATTAACAAAATTTTTTAAGCCAAGTATTAATAATTTTACAAAGGTAAATCTACCGACTGCTCATCCTCACCATTCAAGTAATGCTCCCAACCGTTCAAGACCCAGGTACGGTGATCCCAAATTTAAGGGGGGGTAGAGCCGAACCCTTCTTTTATCGGGCTAGAGTTACCTTAGAAATGTAAGTTTAATCGCTAAAAAAAAAGGAGCAAATGCTATGGCACTCGTGCGTTGGCAACCGTTCCGGGAAGTGGATGATATTCAACGGGAAATGAACCGTCTCTTCGATAATCTAGTAACCAGTAATAACTCCCAAGAAGGGATTGGTCTTGGCTTTGTCCCTCGGGCTGAATTAGTTGAAAATGGTGATAGCTATACCCTGCGCCTAGAACTGCCGGGGATGGATGTAAAAGACTTAGATATTCAGGCGACGGCGGAAGCGGTATCCATTTCTGGGGAGCGTAAAACCGAACGTCAAAGTGAAGAAAATGGCGTGACTCGCAGTGAGTTTCGCTATGGTAAATTTCAACGGGTGATTCCCTTGCCGGGCCGGATTAATCATCAGGATGTAGGTGCCAATTACCAGGATGGTATTTTATCCCTAACCCTACCGAAGGCTGATGAAGAAAAAAATAAAGTGGTTCGCATCAATCTAGGTTAATTTAAGTTCCATAGATCTCATCTGGGGCGATCGCCTCCGGTTCACGGGTGACCTGAAGCTGCGGCCCACTCTGCCAAGACCCCGTCCGATAACGACGGGCATCCACATGTTCAATGCCTAAGCGAAACCCGCTCTGTAGAAGCTGACGCACCTGATTCACCACATCCCCACTCAAACGACTCGAACTGGAGTGGGAACGGCTAGAGGAACTAGAGCTAGATTTGGCCGATGGGGTGGGAGCAAATCCCTTACCCCGCGTACTGGAGCCATTATTACTGCCCTTGCCATTGGGCCGCTGAATAATGGTTTCCATCAACCGCTTTTTCAGTTTTGGATCTACACCCACAAGGCGAACATAATCCCCTGGATGATCCGCCAGAAATGCACTCAAGTCCGCTAGGGCGTGCATGGAGGTAATGTTTATGCCACTGTGCCAGGAGCTGGTGCGAAAGCGGCGCGGATCCGCATACTCGGTGGTGACTTGACATCCCTGGGACAAAAGGGACTGAATTTGGTTGAGGACATCGTTACTCAGTACCGTATCCTGGGGTGTTCCATAACTTGCTGGGGTTGCCGTAGGAAAGGAGGATTTCGTCCCAGAACCATTACCTCGAGACCCATTGGAGGTAACAGGGCCATCGGGCCGCTGAATAATTTGCTCCAATACCCGCCGCTTGGCCTTACTATCAATGCCTAATAAACGCACGTATTCGCCCTGATGCTCTTGCAGACAAGCTTCTAGGGCAGCAATCACCTCAGGTTCGCGGTTGGATTGAATGGGGGCGCAGCTATACCAAGAACTGGTGCGATAATGCCGTGGGTCGGTGTGTTCCGTACCAATTTGATAGCCCTGCTGGAGGAGTTGGCGAATTTGGCCAATAATGGATTGATCCAAACTTCCACGACTTGTCGTACTGGCAGCATAGGAGGTGTAGGCAGTACTTGGGGAAGAAGAGCCACCACTGGAAAAGGTTGCTCCCATACTGGTGGGTTCTCCAGGCCGATGAATCGTCAGTTCCCGCACCCGTCGCTTGGCTTTAGGATCAACCCCAATCAGGCGCACATAATCCTGGGAATGGGCCGACAAACATTTCTCAACCTCCGCAACTACTTGTCGCTCCTGCTGGGCCTGGATCGGTGGCTCACTTTGCCACGAACTGGTGCGATAGCGGCGGGCATCGGCGTATTCTAGGCCAATGTGATAGCCCTGGCTGAGTAACTGGCGGATTTCGCTTAAAATATCGGGATTTGTGGCTTGGGTCATGACTTGGCCTCCCCCATCCTGTTGAAGATTGATTTGAACATCATGGGTTTTTTTAAGTTCGTTACGGATTGGTGCAATACAGGCAATATTTTCAGCGCAGCGATAGCCCGATCTCAGGGCATCATTAATGCCCACCACATGCTGGGCAAAGTGAATATCGGTTTCCTCGGCATTGGGTAGGCGATTGGCCTGCTGTTGATTGGTGATAATCGTGCCTGAGGCAACGTATTTCCCCGGTGGAATTTCCACATCTTGAATTAGGGCGTGCATCATCACCACGCAACCTGGGCCCACCCGAGCGTTAAACACCGTGGAGCGAAAGCCAATAAAACAACCCGAGCCAACGTAAACGGGGCCATGAATCAAGGCCATGTGGGTAATGGAGGCATCATCGCCAATCCAGACGGAATACTCCTTGCCATCATCCCCAAGGACACGGCCATCCTGTAGCCCGTGAATAACCACCCCATCCTGGATATTGGTGCCCTCGCCAATATGAAAGGGAGTTCCCTCATCTGCCCGAATTGAAGTTCCTGGGGCAATGTGAACATCATCCTTGATCCGCACATCACCAATTAGGTTGCAGGAGGAATGGATGTAGGCTGAGTCAGCAATTTTAGGTTTAGCTAGATCCGTTGACCAGGGGGTGGGAGGAGCCGCATAACTTTTAACCGCCATGGAAGGAATCTCCGATCAATACTGGGTGCGCTTACTGTAAAGAAGTTGATTATCTTTGCTCACGGTGTCAATAATCGCCACCACTGCTGCATCAATGGGTTTTGTTTCACCATTGACAATAAATCGAGCGGCACTGCCTCGACTGACCAAGACCCATTCATCCAACCCCGCACCAACGGTATCGGCGGCAACGGCGTAGTCGGGGAGTAGTTCGCCTTCCCCGCCCATCCATTGAACCACTAAAAACTTGACGCCAGTGAGGGTGGACTCTTTTTGGGTGCTGGTGACAGTGCCACACACTCGAGCAATTTTCACTATGGGCGGCCCATGGGACGAATACCACTAACGCTTTCCCGGAACTGTTCCACGGCTTCGGTGTAGCGAATGGGGAGGACGTATTCCAGGTTCTCGTGGGGACGGGCAATGATGTGGGTAGACAGGACTTGACCGCCATTCACCCGCTTTACATTTTCTACGCCTGCGGCGACGGAGGCTTGCACTTCCGAGACATCACCGCGAACAATGACGGTGACGCGCCCACTCCCAATTTTTTCATAGCCGACCAATGTGACACGGGCAGCTTTGACCATGGCATCAGCGGCTTCAACAACGGCCGGAAATCCCAGGGTCTCAATCATTCCTACTGCAATTGCCATTTTGATAACTCCTAAGGTTAATGAACTGTTGGCAAAAATAATTCTAAACACACGGATCTAGATAGAATCTAGATCTATTTAGGTGAAGAAACTTCCCTAATTTCGGAATTGTTCAACGGCTTCGGTATATCGAATGGGTAAAACGTATTCCAAGTTTTCATGGGGACGGGCAATGATGTGGGTGGAGAGAAGTTCACCACCATTCACCCGCTTTACATTTTCCACGCCTGCGGCAACGGAGGCTTGTACTTCTGAGACATCTCCCCGCACAATGACGGTGACACGCCCACTGCCGATTTTTTCATAACCGACTAAGGTGACACGGGCAGCCTTGACCATAGCATCTGCTGCTTCGACGACGGCCGGAAATCCCTTCGTTTCGATCATTCCGACAGCAATTGGCATGAGTTGATTCTCCTAAAAACGAACTAGGGGTAAGGGTGGCTCAATCTAATTGTGGCTGATAGGCGATCGCCACGGATTGAAGACGGAAAATGCCATTTTAAGAATTACGTCATTGTAATAATTACGTAATAATTTATGTTGATGACCGTCTTTGCTATCTATAAATCAAGCATAGGGTTAGGGGTTTCATTTGACAACAGAATCGTTGATAATAATTTCTGGTTTAGAATATTACAAAACCTGATTTATACCGGAGGTTCCCAGTCCTAGCGATCGCCGGGGTGGAGTGTATGGCCGCAAAGATAGATAAATATCTAAGCTTAGATTCGGGAGCATTGACGACCCATTGGGCCTTACTGACCTACCGATTGGATTCCGATTCTGATTATAGGCTTTATCAATACATTAATAGTTTTTAATAAGTTTACATCTATAAATATTGTGTTAACTTTTGACACAAAACTTTAGGTTGACGGTTCGTTTTTCAATGTTCAGGAGTGATGTTATGTCATTGACGGTGGGCGATCGCGCCCCAGACTTTTGTCTAGCCAGTGCCACTGGAGATCAGGTGTGTTTAGGGGATTTTCGGGGGCAGTGGTTGATTTTATATTTTTATCCACGGGATAATACCCCTGGCTGCACAAAGGAGGCCTGTGGCTATCGGGATGTTTACGAAGCGCGGCAAGATCAAAACCTGGCGATCGTTGGTATCAGCGGCGATTCTGCCCAATCTCACCAAAAATTCATCCAGAAATATCGCCTGCCCTTTCCCCTCCTCTGCGATTTGGATGGAACGGTGGCCAGGGCCTACGACAGCTATGGCCCCAAAAAGTTTATGGGCAAAGAATACGAGGGGATCTACCGCAATACCTTTTTGATCGACCCCCAGGGCAATCTGGCAGGTATTTATCTAAAGGTTAAGCCGGATGCCCATATTGATCAGGTAATGGCAGATTTTCAGGCCCAAGCATCTTGACTGTAAGGAGTTAGTTAATTCTGGAACAGGGGGGTTTTAGTGAAGTGAAGGCTTTTGAGGCTTGGCAGATGATTCTTGAGAAAACGAACTGATCACGGAATTCTGGATCAGCCCGAAAGTAAGACTATTTCTCCGAGAGAGGTTGATCCAGAGTTAAATGATCACGTTTTGGCTCCTTGGAGTTGTGCGAGCGTTAGTGGCTGTGGGGTGCAAAGACGTTTACGGAAGCGGTGCAGGGTGTTTAGCGCGTCTGGATATTCTGGGTAGGCTAGTTGAATAAATCGGGCGAAGTCCTCGATGGTGCAGGGTTTTGAGGTTCCGCCTTGGTATTGATGGAATTCTTTGTGAATGCTTTCTTTGATGGTGAGGAGGTTGTCGAGGCTATCGGCTAGGTGGGGGTAATGGGTTTGATCGTAGAGGTGGTGAACGGCAAGGGGTATGGGGCTGTCGATCGTCTGCTTTTCTTGGGTGATTTGGCAGGTGTTGTTATCTCTGGCTTTGGCGCGGTTTTTGGCTTGATTGATGCGCTGGTTTTGGCTGCTGGCGGTGTCTTTTTCGACTGATTTGGTGTGGATTGTGACGTTTTTGCACCAGGTTCGGGTGGTGGAGTTATTGTGGTTCTCTGCGAGGTACTCAGATAGTTTGCCAATGCCGGAAAAGGAGTAGTAGGTGACTTCCTCTATACGGCGAAATTCGGTCTCGTGGGTAAGGGGGGAGGGAGTTTTCTGTACTGCTTCAAAGGTTTTATTGAGGGTTCTCAGTCTAATTTTTAGGATGGTGGCAACTTTGTCTTCGGGGAGGAAGTTGATGTTGTTGATTTTGACTATTTGGCTATTTTCGAGGACGGTTTGGCGGATGAGGGCATGGAGAGCTTGTTGTTTGCGATTGTGGACTAATGCCTTGAGTAGTCTGGCTTTGGGGCGGTATGGAGGGGATGCCTGAAGAGCGTTGTAGAGTTTTTGAATACCATTTGTGGTGTAGAAGCAGGCTTCGGATGCACTGAGTTTGATGTAGTCGGTTTGGGGGACTAAATTTAGCTTTCTTCTGATGTTAAGAAGTTTTTGACGTGAGATGTTTAGGCTCTGTGCGATCTCAGAGTCTTTGATGAGAAATTCGGTCATGGCTTGTACGTGAGGCTGCGATACATTTGTTCGAGACGCTCAAAGATGCGCCTGTTACCTGTTTTGGGGTTGTCGGGGTGGTAGATTTTGCTGAGGCGATGGTATGCGTCTCTGATGTCTTTGTCGGTGGCGGCTTCAGGATCTAAGCTGAAGACTTGCCAGGGGCGGAAGTAGTTAAAAATATTGATGCCGTTGATGCAGTCGGGCCCGGTCTGGTGTTGCTCGTTGGGCAGGACATCAATGAGATCGCGATATAGCTGCTCCCAGGTGGCTTTGAGAGCGTAGTTGAGGGGTTCAGTGCCGTCTATGGCCATCTGAAATTTGCCGTTTTTGCGGAGGGCAACGGTGCTGGTGACGTTGAATTTTCGGTAAAGGGCTTGCTTGAGTTGGGGGAGGGTGAGGGGCTTGTTTTTTTTGTCTTTTGGGGGTTTGGTGAGGACTAGCTGGGCAAAGACTTGGAGGATTTGCGGATCGTAGTTGTGGGCCTGATGCAACCGCTCGATTTCAGTGAGGATGTGAGGGGCAAGCTTGGCAGGCATGGGAAGAACAGGAGAGAAAACAAACTTTGACTTGAGAATGTCTTTGGTTTTACTTTATCACAGGTGATCATAGTGCGTACCTATTAATATTGACAGATAAGCACTACATCTTGTATGTTCACATTCCTAGCTGTAGGAATTCAGATTTGCTACTGTAAACGCGCTGCCCCAAACGTGGCATTAAATTTGCGACACCAAATGGCTACCGACGGATAGGCTGCCAAGTCCACATTGTCAGGAATGGTATAGGTTTGGGAGCCGGTAAACTGCTTTAGGGGAGCAAGGATCAGGTAGTCCCCCGATTTCAGGGCGTAGGCGGGGGGTTTGGTAGACCCAAGCACATTTTCAGAACGATGGAGAATCACCACCAAATCCGGGCCCATGGAAAATGTACTAAAGGTTTGATCCAGTTCCAGAATCCGCTTTCCCCCTTGATTGATGATTTTTGCGCCGCCCTTGGTGGGATGTTCACCGGAGGCAAAACTGCCGGAGCGCAGGATTGAATTGGCTTGAACGACGAGTTCAGGAGGGGGATTCACAGAGGGTTCTGACATGGCGATCGCCGGATCCGATTCTGGGTGACGGATGGTATTCAGCCCAAAAATTACCGCTACGGGTATGAGGCATAAACCAAGAACAGACATTATTTTGTGTGAATGTTTCATTGTTCTATTTCCAATTATTTTGCTACTACGTATATTTTCAGCCTTGTCTCGTTTGATTATGGCTTTCCTTCCTGAGATTTCCCTAAGGGTTATCTAAGTTCAGGATGAGCGTCATTGCCAACAGAGAAATGTAGGGTTTGCTTTGATTCAACGTCGGGAATGATGTCACACTAGCTATCGTACTTACCTATTCAGACTAGAGATTCTCCTCACCATGACTGGCTTTGACACCGAAACCACTAATGCCTTTGCCCTGGCGGGATCCCGTCCCCACTACAGCCCCGATCGCCCCGGCCAGGTGGAGCATATTTTTCTAGATCTTAGTTTAGACTTGGAGCAACAACGGTGTTGGGGGCAATGCCATATTCGCCTCCGCCCAATCCGTACAGATCTTACTCATCTGGAATTGGATGCGGTTAACCAAACCATCCATAACGTAAAAGTCAATGATCAGGCTCAAAAATTTGACTATGACGGTGCAGTACTCATTGTTCACCTAGACCCAGGTTTAGGGATCAATCTCCATGATCTCCTCACGGTTTCCGTGGACTACAGCCTAGAGCATCCCCAGCGCGGCCTCTACTTTATTGCCCCCGACCATGACTATCCCCATAAGTCCCGCCAAGCTTGGACCCAAGGGGAAGACGAAGATTCCCGCTACTGGTTTCCCTGCTTTGACTATCCGGGGCAATTGGCAACCTCAGAAGTGCGAGTACGGGTCGCCCATCCCTATCTAGCCATTTCCAATGGGGAACTGCGCTATGTGACGGAAGAAGGGAGCGATAAAATTTATCATTGGTATCAGCCCCAAGTGCATCCCTCCTATCTGATTACATTGGCGGTGGGGGATTTTGCCCAACTGGAGGATCACTGGCAAGGCAAACCCGTCACCTACTATGTGACCAAGGGGCGAGAAGAGGATGCCCGTCGCACCATGGGGAAAACCCCACGGATGATTGAGTTTTTTAGTGATATTTTTGGCTATGCCTATCCCTACAGTAAGTATGCCCAGGTCTGCGTCGAGGATTTTATCTTTGGCGGCATGGAGAACACCTCCACCACCCTCCTCACCGATCGCTGTCTTTTGGATGAACGGGCTGCCCTAGATAACCGCAGCAGTGAAAGCTTAGTGGCCCACGAATTGGCCCATCAATGGTTTGGGGATTTAGTTGTCATTAAACATTGGTCCCATGCCTGGATTAAGGAGGGCATGGCCTCCTATGCGGAAGTGTTGTGGACGGCAGCGGAATACGGCCCCAATGAGGCCGCCTACTACCGCTTGAATGAGGCCCGTAATTATTTACATGAAGATAAAAGTCGTTACCGTCGCCCCATTGTCACCCATGTTTATCGGGCGGCCATGGAACTCTACGATCGCCACCTCTATGAAAAGGGGGCCTGCGTCTATCACATGATGCGTCAAGAATTGGGGGATGAGCTATTTTGGCGGGGGATTCACACTTTTTTGCAAACCCATGCCCATAAAACCGTGGAAACGGTGGATCTGCTACGGGCCATGGAAACTGCCACCGGCCGCAATCTCTTACCCCTCTTTGATCAGTACGTCTTTCGCGGCGGCCATCCCGACTATCACGTCACCTATGGTTGGGATAAGGATGGGTCTTTGGCGGTACTGACGATTAAGCAAAAGCAGGCGAAGGAGGGCACCCATTGGCTAGAGCAGGGACTTTTTGATCTGAAGTTGCCCATTGGCTTTGGCTATGTGGCGGACGATGGGGCGGTGACATTAGATCAAGTAACGATTCGGGTGCAGGAGGCGGAGCAACGTTTTTATTTCCCCCTCAGTCGTAAGCCTAGTTTTATTAGCTTTGATGTGGGCAACCATACGTTAAAAACAGTGACGTTGGCGTATCCCTTGCCGGAACTTAAAAGCCAATTGAGCCATGATCCCGATCCCCTGAGTCGGTTGGAAGCAGCCAAGGCGATCGCCAAAAAGGGACATTTAACGGCGGTGCAGAGTTTGGTGGAACAGCTTAAAACCGAGGCATTTTGGGGGGTGCGCCTAGAAATTGTCAAAGCCTTGGCGACAATCAAACTGGATCAGGCCCTAGAGGGGTTAGCCCTGGCCTTGGGGGATGGAGATGCACGGGTACGGCGGGCTGCGGTGACGGCGATCGCCGATATTAAAACCTATGCCGCCTATAAGCTCCTAAAACCCATTGCCGAAAAGGGGGATGCCAGTTACTCCGTAGAAGCCGCGGCCCTAAAAGGCATTGGCGCGATCGCTGGGGCCCAGACCGGGGAAAAACCCAAACCCACAAAGGTCTTAAAGATTTTGCAGACGGCCCTAGAAAAACGCTCCGGCTGGAATGAAGTCGTGCGCTGTGGGGCGATCGCCGGTTTAAGTGCCCTCAAGGATCTGCCGGAAGCCGTAGAGCTTATTTTGGCATACACCCAATTGGGAACACCCCAAGCCCTGCGTTTGGCAGCGGTGCGGGCCCTGGGAACCCTGGGCAAGGGGCCCTCAGATTATCAGGATAAAATTTTCCAGCGATTACACCACCTGGCGGATGAACCCCTCTTTTTAACCCAGGTAGCGGTGGTGAATGCCCTAGGGCAGATGGACTCCCCCAAGTCCCTGGGATTACTGCAACAGTTGCGGGAACGAACCCTTGATCATCGAGTCAAGCGATCGGCGGATGAAGCCATTCCCAAGGTACAAAAAGCCATGGGCAGTACCCAAGCCCTCAAGAGCCTAGAGGAAACGGTGGCGGAGTTAAAACGGGAAAATCAAACCTTGAAAAGTCGCCTAGAGAAATTGGAAGTAAAATCCAATGTCACGCCTTCAGAGAATGGATCTGACACAATTAAGAACGGTAGTTAATTTTTGCAAAGGATATATAAAGTCATAAAGAACCTATAAAAATAGGGGATGTTACCAACCAAGAGATTCAAAGTCCGTGAAGGGCGTGGCGGGCGATGATTTTGCGTTCTTCGCGATTAAAGGCTGGGATGGCGGAGATGATTTGCTCCAGGCTTGGGTGAGTTGGTTGCCCCTCCCTGTATTGCGCCTGCGCCTTGATCTCAGCTTTGATGCGTTCTTTTTCTTCATATGGGCTAAAGTTAGCCTGTTCTTGGAGATGTTGAATTTCGGTACTTGGAATGAATTCGGGTACAGGTTCAGGAGGAAGTCCGAGGAGGGTGAGGTAAGTTTCAACTTTGCTAATCATGCCAATCGCCAAGAACATCGAGAAGAACAAGAAAAAAGCTTTTCCAGCCAGCGATACCACCAATACAAAGCTGAACTAAGCAAATGAAGGCGCATCCGACAGCAAGCCCTTGAGACCCAAGATCAGTTTAAGTTCAAGGTTGCCCAAAGCAATAATCGTTTGCTGGATACCTAGTTCACGTTTGGCCGCGTCTAGTTGATTTTGTTCGTCTTCATTTAACTTCATAGCGTTTGGTGTGATTTATCGGTTGTTAGAGGCTGTTTTTTGCATGGGTTTGCCCATCAACAATGCAACGGTGGAGGCTAAAAACCATTCAAAGCTAAATTTGCCCTTGATTTTGTCCCACTGCACCAGTACGGGATAGTAAAGGGCCATCAAAACGATGGCTAATCCTAAGGCTAACCCCGTACTCATTAAGTCGTAAAGGTAATCATTTCCGGTGAAATAGTCAATCAATCGCAAAGGAATAAAAAAGAGGGCAAAATGGCTAATATAAATAGTGAGGGAGTAGCGACTCAACTGGCGCAAATAGGCTAAAGACCCCCGTAAAAATTTCGACTCCAGGGGCCGCGAATCGTAGAGATGCCACAAGCCGGTAAAAACAAGGAGGATGATTCCCAAAAGTAGCGTATTCATACTAAAGGACAGGGGATAAAACGAGAGGGGGGTCAGGTATCCACCGACAACATCGTGGGGGGGATTATTGGCTGCCCAGAAGGCTTTGCCCAAGCCAGCCACCGCAAAGAGAGTCCCCAAACCGAGCAACATCGGCGTATCTTTGGCCATGAAACCACCCACCAGACGGCGACCCACCACCAAACCCACTAGGGGAAAGGTAATCCAGGGGAAAAGGGGAAATTGTGCCCCATAGAGAAACCCCACAAAGATATCAACGGCTTTTCCCGTCGGTTCATAGTCGCTGGCCGGATCGAATAGGACATTGGGGAAGTAGTCGGAAATCCAATCCACGGGCAAAAATTCACCGCCATAGAAGGGGGCAATGGGCGTGAGCGATCGCACTTGGGGAGTCACAAGCCAAATCACCGCTGCCAGGGCGATAATTGCCCAGGAGGGCAGGGGACGGCAAAACCCCAAAACAATCGTTGCCGCTGCAATAAAGGTGAGAATATCCCAAATCCAGAGATTTTCAGGGCCCTGCACCAAAAACAAAAAGAGCAAGCCATAGGCAAATAGAACGCCCCCTCGCGTCAGATAGCGACGCACATCATAGACGGAGATTTCACGTTTTTGGCTAGAGAGGACGACACTTACCCCCACTAAAAATACAAACCAAGATGCGGGGAAGTCCCCCAATAAATGATTGGAGACAAAATATAGGGCACGATCGCCCTCCTCACCACTGGAGAGAAAAATTGGGTAGTGACATAAGACCATGCCCAGTAAGGCCAAGCCCCGCATGACATCCACACAGTTGACCCGTTGAGAAGATTTTGCATCTTTTACTTGAGATTCTGGTGAATGAGCCATAGTGGATTAGCCATAAATGATAAATACTTGATTCTTGGTAAAGGCCCTAACGTCCCTGGGATTAAAGATACGTTAATCTAGACCCTGATTAAACGGTTATTGGATATTTTTGATAAAAACAGATGATAGAAACAAGATGATGGATATTAACCCTGAGCAACGGGCGATCGCCCAGCATATCCATGGGGCCCTATTAGTTTTAGCCCCTGCCGGAACTGGAAAAACGGGAATTTTAACCCAACGAATTCTCCGGGCGATCGAGGCTGGGATTGAAGCCAGGGAGATATTGTGTCTCACCTTTACAAATCGGGCGGCCCAGGAAATGCGTCAACGGATTGCCCAGATCGATGGTTCCCTTGCCCGCCAACTCACAATTAAAACCTTCCATGGCCTGTGTGTGGCCATGCTGCGCCAGGACGGTGCGGCCTTGGGCTTGGCGGCAAATTTCACGATTTATGATGATTACGATTCCTTTGAACTCATTAAGGAGATTTTTAACCTTCAGGGCGATCGCCAAGCGTGGGACATGACCCAGCAAATTATGAACTGCAAAAGTCAGCATCATTTGGGGAGTGGTGCATCTTTGCCGGAAATTTTTGCCCTGCTAGGGGATGAACATGCAATCCATGCCCTTCGCTATCAACGGGCCCTGCAAGTCCGTCAGGCAGTGGATTTTGCGGATTTGGTCTACTACGGTCAACAACTGTTTACAGATAGGGATATTGCGGAACGCTGGGGCGATCGCTTTCACTTTATTCAAGTGGATGAGGTGCAGGATACCCACTTAAGTGAGTACGAAATTGTTGCCCACCTGGCCCGCAACCATGGCAATTTAATGCTTATTGGCGACCTAGATCAAACGATTTTTTCCTGGCGGGGGTCAGAGCCAGAGCAGGTTCTGCAAAAATTTGAGCAGGAGTTTCAGCCCACTCGTTATTCCCTTGTTTGGAACTATCGCTCTACCCAGAGCCTTTTGCAGGCCGCCGATACCTTTGCCCATTCCTTTAGCGATCGCCATACCCAGATTGAACCCGCCCCCACCTGCCCCCTGGGTGAACCCATTTGCGCCCATAGTGCCCCCACCCCCCAAGCCGAAGCCGAGTGGATTAGTGAGCAGATTAAAGCCCTGGCCCAAACCCAAGCCAATTTTAGTTATCAGCGGGTCGCGGTTTTAGCCCGTACCAATTGGCGGATTAAACAGTTAAGTAGCTATCTTGAACAATTGGGCATTCCCTGTATTACCAGTGACCAACTGGAGTTTTTTCAGCAGCCCGCCATTAAGGATGCCCTGGCATTACTGCGAATTTTGCTCAATCCCTTTGATAGCAATGCCCTGCGGCGGGTTTTGCCCCAACTCCTCCCGAATATTGAACCCAAGATACTGCAAACCATTGAACAGCAAGGACGTATTTGCGGCCTGTGGCTGACGGATCTCGTGAATCTTACGGCCCTGAAGGATGGGGATCCCCTAGGGGCTTTGATTGAGGACTGGGAGCAGGGAACAGTCATTGTTTTTGATGTGGAAACCACCGGCTTTTCCGTTGTGGATGATGAGGTCATTGAACTGGCGGCCTCCCGCTTTGATCAGGGTCAATTTACCCTACCCTTTCAACGCTATGTCCAAAATAATAAACCCGTGGCGGAGACGGAGCAGGTCCATGGCTACAGTGATGAATTTCTGCGGATCAATGGTCGTCCCCCCAAGGAAGTGTTTCGGGATTTTGCCCGATTTGCCCAACGGGGCCTTTGGATTGGCCATAATCTTGGCTTTGATGTCAAAATGGTGGCGGCCCATGCCCGCCGAGTTGGTCTTGAGCTAGAGATCAATCGCTGGGGAGATACCCTCAATTTGGCCCATCGGTTTGTGCGGAATGTGGAGAACTACAAATTAGGAACCCTAGCCACCCATTTCCAGCTAGAAAGTACTCCCACCCACCGCGCCGATGCTGATGTGCGCACCACCGCTGAACTCTTTGGTTTACTAATTCAACGGGCTAAATCCGGCTGTCAAGAACGACGACACCTGATCCAAACCTATCAACCCCACTTCTATGGGTTTGCCCAACAACTAAGTAATTGGCAACAGGCTAGTGATGTTTTACGGCCCCAGGAGTTGCTGATCCAAATCCTGGAGGAATCGGGTCTGTATGCCCATTACGAAAATAAAGGAGACGGCACAGAGAGCCTGCAACAGTTAATTCACCTCTTTGGCGATCGCGACCAACCCCATCTCCACCCCCATACGGCCCTGCGGGAGATGATGGAATACACCTCCCTGATGAAAAATATTGATCATCTAGCGGCGATCGAGGCGCGGGTTCCCATTATCACCGTTCATCAATCCAAGGGACTGGAATTTGATACTGTATTTTTGGCGGGTCTGGTGGATGGGGAATTTCCCAACGGCCGTAGCCATCAAGAGGGTTTACTGGAGGAAGAAAAACGCCTCTTTTATGTCGGGCTAACCCGGGCCCAAAAACAGTTATTTCTCTCAACCCATGAACAGGATGATCGGGGTAGTTTACGCTCTCGTAGTGGGTTTATGGATGTACTAATTGAGGCGGGCCTGTTGGCGGTGTAGCGTTTTATTTAGTTGGCATCGGGAAAAACAATTTTAGGCAAGAGAACAGAGTCTTTCAGAATACCTAGGCCCAAGCAATGCCCCTCTGGTTGGCGACTGATCAGACAGGGTTGGGAATCCTGATCAAGGGGGAGGGGGGGTAGGGAAGCAATATTATTTAATGGCTGATTCTGGGAATCGCTCAGCGTCAGCGATCGCCCCTGATACCAATCTTGAATTTGCAACCCCCCAATTGGAATGTGGGGTAAATGGGCCAAGGCGGCAATGGGTGAGATTAAAGGCAGATGGTCTATGATAACGGCTTCTAGAGGCGTGCTCTTGGATAGGCTAAAACCACAACTGAGGGTACGCTCTAGGGCGGCTAAGGTTCCGCCAACCCCGAGAAGGGCCCCTAAATCCCGTGCCAAGGAACGAATATAGGTTCCGGGCCCACAGGCGATCTCCAGGGTTAATTCCGGGTTGGGGCCCGGCTGCCAGTCCAAAATCTTCAGATCATAAATTTCAACCTGTCGCGGGGGTACATCTATCCGTTGGCCTTGGCGGGCAAGGTGATAGAGTCGCTTCCCCTCTATTTGCACCGCACTATAGGCGGGGGGAATTTGAGATAGATGACCCATAAATTGGGGCAATAGGGCCTGAATCTGCGTCAAGGTGAGGTGGTCACTGGACTGTTGATTAAGAATGTGTCCCGTCACATCATCCGTATCCGTTGAAAGTCCAAAACGGATCCGGCCAATATAGGCTTTCTCTGGGGGTAAGTAGGGTAACAGGCGAGTCGCCGGCCCCAGGGCAATGGGTAAAACCCCCGTCGCCATTGGATCTAGGGTTCCCCCATGGCCGATTCGCTTGATTTTGAGCCTTCGCCGTAGTTGGGCCACACAATCATGGGAGGTTAACCCCATGGGTTTTGCCAGGTTCAAAAAACCGAGCATTATTCACCAATGGTTGGGGCCGTACTGGCTGGCTCAGGATTTAGGGGTAAACCACTGACAAACCGTTGTAGGGCAGAAATTGCCCGGTTGTAGTCAATCACCGCACTCAGTAAATTACTCTGGGCCTGAATCAGAGAGGTTTCTGCATTACTCACTTCCTGCTGGGTGCCAACCCCTGCTTGAAATCGCAGTCGGGCTAGCCGTAATCCCTCCGTAGCAGCATTCACCGCCGCTTGGTTCGTACTAATATTTTCTTGGCTAGATTTGAGGGTGAAGTAGGATTGTTCCACTTGGAAGCGAATCAGGTTTTTGAATGAGGCAAACTGAGTCTCGGCGATCGCCGCTGATGCCTCCTGTTGGGCCGCACTGGCCCGGGACACACCCCCATCAAAAATCGTTAAATTCATCTGACCACTGACAGAATAGCCCCACTGGGGAGCCAAACTATCCGTGAGTTCATCGGTGGTATTAAAGGTTCCGCCCACGGATAATTGAGGACCTAGGTTGCCCAGAGCCACTCGCCGCTGCTGGAGAGCCACATTTCGCTGGGTCAATTGCTGTTCCAATTCCACTCGATTCCGAAAAGCAAGGGCGATACTATCATTCAGGGAAAGGGTCCAGTCCCCCACCACTTGAATGGGATCCGCCGCAGATAAATTGGCCCGGTCATTAAGGCTCAGGGTTTGGGCTAACTGACGACGGGCAATCTGTAATTGACTTTCGGACTGCACCAATTGCTGTTGGTTATTGGCTAACTGAACCTCAGAGGTCAACACATCAAAGAGGGTTCCCAAGCCGGCCCGTTCCCGGGCAACGGCATCCCGTAGACTAATTTGGGAATTTTCCACCGCCGCCTGGCCAATCCGCACAAGGGCATCGGCCTGTTGAATGTTGTAGTAGTCATCGGTGACATCTTGACGCAGTTGTTCCCATTGCCGTTGTAGGTCTAATTCCGCATTCCGAACCTGCTCTTGGGCAGCGCGAATACTGCCGGGCCGCTGACCAGAGGTAAAAACGTTATACCCCACTTGAACATTGGAATTCCAGGTATTGGAAACACTACTAAAGTTTAATGTGGTTGGTTGCATAGCACCCCCAGCCATCGATGCCTGATTCCGTCGGTTTTGTTGGATCTGGGCATTTTGCAGTCTGGCGGCGGCAGAATCGGAACGCCCCAAAGAGGACTGAAAGGAAATGCTGGGGTAGAGGGCGGCCTGGGATTGGCGGAGGGTTGCTCGACTTTGTTGTAGTTGCTGTTCAGTCACCTGAAGTGAGCGATTATTGCGCCGCGCTAATTCTAGGGCTTGATTGAGGGTAATGGGTTGATCGAGATCAATCTCGACCTGTTCCGGCTGAGTCGGTAAATATAACGGGTCTGGATTGGGATTGAAGGGAATTAAATCGCTGGCGGTACTGGGAGGATTGGGGGTAGATTGGGCCAGCAGTTCGGGGGCGATCGCCCAAGGAAGAGTTAGGACACCAAGCCCGAGAGCACATTGTCGCAGCCAAGTCAAACTAGCCATACACCATCTCTACTCCTGAAACCACACGAACCAATCATTCCTTATAGGGAGAAGTTTAGTGATAACTCGCTCCATGCCAATTCCAAAGGTCAGTATAACCTAATTCTTTTTGGTGAATAATCCTTTTGGGTCACAATATGGAGAGCCAGCAGAGGGGCAATGATGTCCCTAAAATAGGAAAATGCGAGATAATCTGTGCAAATACCTAGCCGAAAAATATCCCACCGCCTTTACCCAGTGGCTCCTGAATGATTTCTCGGAAGATGTATCCATCCTGAAAACCGAACTGAACTTAGAACCGATCCGCGCCGATTCCGTGACATTGGTACAAACCCAAAACTGTATTCTCCATTTGGAATTTCAGGTAGAGCCAGAACCGACATTGCCTCTGCGGATGCTGGACTATTGGCTCAGACTATATCGCACCTATCACTGTGAAATTGTTCAAGTTTTGATCTTGCTAAGACGGACAAGGGTGCATGTGCCCGATGTGTTCGAGTTGCCAAGCACTATTCATCGCTATCGGGTGGTTAAACTCTGGGAAGAAGACCCCAACCAATTTTTTCAGATTCCTGCCCTATTACCCTTTGCAGTTCTTGGAAAAACAGACAACGAAAGCGCCCTTTTGCAAGCCGTGGCGAATCAAATTAATCAAATTGAATCTGAGCAGACTCGAAAAGAACTGAGTACCGTCGTTCAACTATTGGCTGGGTTACAGTACAGTAAGGAGCTTATTCAAAGCATTTTTCGGGAGGGAATGATGCGGGAATCAGTAATTTATCAAGAGATTCTTCAGGAAGGGGAACGCAAAGGACGGCAAGAAGGACGACAAGAGGGACAACGGGAGGAAGCCTGTACGCTTATCCTGCGTCAACTCACCCGTCGAGTGGGGCCCATCCCTAATACATTTGTGACCCAAATCAATGCTCTATCCCTCAACGAGTTGGAATCCTTGGGGGAAGACCTGTTAGATTTTCAACACCTCCATGACCTAGAAATGTGGCTAGGCTCCCGGCTCGACGGCTAGAACCCTATTTCATCTATTTCATAGGGTGGTTCCGCTTAGCGTTATGAATTTTGTAATTTTTGACGAGATGGCTAAATATCTAGTTTAACCTGGGCGATCGCCTCAACCAAGCGGGGCTGTAGGGACTGGATATAATCGGGCCAGCCAACAATAATCGGTTGACGATGGGTGAGACTGGGAGCCAACAGTGCGGCTTGATCGAATTCTAGGGGATGACCCTCCAGATCACAGCAGACTAATCCTGCCGCCTTAGCCAAGGCCAGGGGAGCCGTGGTATCCCAGAGTTTGACCCGCTGATTCAAGTAAATGTAAAGGCCCGCCCGACCTAAAATGACTTCAATCACCTTGAGACCAAAACTACCTAAAAAATAAAATTGAGCTTCCGGCAACAACTGGCTAAAGACCGATCCATAGGTGTCAAAATCTTTCTGGCCAATCATGATCGGGCAAAAGTCTGCCGAGGGAGGGGCTGGACGCTGGGGAACAAGAGGAACCGTCGGTGTTGCCGCCATCACCTGAAATAGACCCCAATCCTTGCCGCCGTAGAAGAGATGATCCTTGGCGGGGTTATAGATCCAACCGGCAATGGGAACGTGATCCTGGAGCAGTCCCACCATGACGGAGTAGCCTTCCTTGTGATGGATGAGATCATCGGTGCCATCGAGGGGATCAATGAGCCAAAAGCGTTGGTGAGAGAGACTAAAGGCAGCGGTTGAATCGGCATTTTCCTCACTGATAATGCCATCACTGGGAAACCAGTCCCGAAATTTTTGACTCAGTTGCCGATCTAGGAGGCGATCGATACTGGTGGCAAAATCTTGGCGACCCTTTTCAATCACATCAAAGGGCTGTTGAGCCAGTTCCCTGGCCCGCTGCCCCGCTTGCCGCATCAGTTGATTGATTTGCAGAACCTGAGCCGAAGAAAGGATTGAATCAAGATCGGGAGAAGTCATTTTTAGGTTTTCTTCTAGGTTTTCAAGTCCAGCAGGCCCGAGTCCTTGAGCTTTGGATTAAAGCGGAGAGGTTCCTGTACCGATCGCCGGGCTAGGTGATCAAAGATTTCGGCTTCACGGCGGCGGGCGGCTTGCTTCAGGAATTTCTGTTGGGCCAATTCATCTAAATTATTGTAGGCCTCCTGCTCATCCTGACTGAGGAAGGGACGAATATCAATGGCCTGTTCCCACAGGGAGCGATCGCCCTCATTCCCCGCAGGCATCCCCGCTTCGGTAATCCAATGTTGGCGAATTTGCTCCAAAAGGGTGCGATCGGGGCGTTCAATACATTGGGACTTGATCCAGTAACAATGATCGGGACGGCGGACTAAGTGCTGCTTCAAACTCAAATGCACATCACGGGAATAGCCAATATATTCTAGTTTCTGGTCTTGATTAAAGATGGCATAGGCTCCCACCTTACCCATCAATGCTGGTTGGACGTATCCCTCTGCATCCAAAAAGGGAAGAAAGTCTAAATCCGACAGGGGAAGTAACTTAAGGGCTGGGGTCATGATTTTGACAATTTTGACAGGCGGACGAACGGGGCAAATTCCTCTACCCTTCCCAGTATGCCCCATGGTTGCAGGCAATCGTTAACCGATCACCAATAGATTGATGACTGATTCTAGCTAGGGCGATCGCCGCAAAAGGAAGGAACATCATCCTAAAACTAGATTTCAGCTAACTTCGTCACACTGTTTAGGAGGACAGCCAGTGTAGGATTGATAAGACAATAATTTGAATTTGGCCGGTGTTTCTATGCCCCGTCGCAGTGATCTTAAAAAAATTCTCCTCATCGGCTCAGGCCCGATTGTCATTGGTCAAGCCTGTGAGTTTGATTATTCCGGTACTCAGGCCTGCAAAGCCCTGCGCGAGGAAGGTTATGAAGTCATTCTGATTAATTCCAATCCCGCTACAATCATGACGGATCCGGAAACCGCAGATCGCACCTATATCGAACCCCTCACCCCTGAGATTATTGAAAAAATCATTATTGCCGAACGTCCCGATGCCCTCTTGCCCACCATGGGCGGACAAACTGCCCTCAACCTAGCGGTAACTCTGGCCAAGTCCGGCGTTTTAGATAAATACGGGGTGGAGTTAATTGGCGCAAAACTGCCCGCCATCGAAATGGCAGAGGATCGGAAACTGTTCAAAGAAGCTATGGAGCGCATTGGTGTCGGGGTCTGCCCCTCCGGGTTGGCCAATACCATTGAAGAAGCGCGGGAGATTGGCCAAGAGATTGGCTACTATCCCCTAATTATTCGTCCGGCCTTTACCTTGGGGGGAACCGGCGGCGGCATTGCCTACAACCAAGAGGAGTTTGAAGAAATTGCGGCCTCTGGGCTAGATGCCAGTCCCGTGTCCCAGATTTTAGTAGAGCAATCCCTAATTGGCTGGAAAGAATATGAACTGGAAGTAATGCGGGATTTGGCGGATAACGTGGTGATTATCTGCTCCATTGAAAATCTGGATCCGATGGGGGTACATACGGGGGACTCGATTACGGTTGCGCCGGCCCAAACCCTAACGGACAAAGAGTACCAACGGCTCCGGGATGCCTCCATCAAGATTATTCGGGAAATTGGTGTGGAAACCGGCGGTTCCAATATTCAGTTTGCCGTTAATCCGGACACTGGGGACATGATTGTGATTGAAATGAATCCCCGGGTCTCCCGTTCCTCTGCCCTCGCCTCCAAGGCCACGGGTTTTCCCATCGCCAAAATGGCGGCTAAGTTAGCGGTGGGCTATACCTTGCCCGAAATTCCCAACGATATTACCCAAAAAACCCCCGCCAGTTTTGAACCCACCATTGACTATGTGGTCACTAAAATTCCCCGTTTTGCCTTTGAAAAGTTTCCCGGCGCCCAGCCGGTCTTGACAACCCAAATGAAATCCGTCGGCGAGGCCATGGCCATTGGTCGCACCTTCCAGGAATCCTTCCAAAAAGCATTACGCTCCCTAGAAACCGGCCGGGCTGGCTGGGGTTGCGATCGCCCCGAGAAATTACCCAGTTTGGAACAAATTCGCACCAGTTTACGTACCCCCAATCCCGATCGGATCATAACCCTGCGCCATGCCCTGCTGATGAGTATGACCGTTGAGGATATTTTCGAGTTGACGGCCATTGATCCGTGGTTTTTACGGCACCTTGAAGACCTGTTACAGACTGAAAAATTCCTCAAACGCCAAAAGCTGGAAGCCCTAAGCGCAGATGATCTGTGGATGGTCAAGCAAAAAGGCTTTAGCGATCGCCAGATTGCCTTTGCCACTAAAACCAGCGAGGATCAGGTGCGGGCCCATCGTCAGTCCCTAGGGGTGATTCCCGTCTATAAAACCGTGGATACCTGCGCCGCTGAATTTGAGGCCTATACTCCCTATTACTATTCCACCTACGAACGGCCCACCCAGCAAATCAATTTAGCCACGGGAGAGGTGGAGGTCGTAGCCCCGGAAACGGAAGTCTTAGCAGCCACGAAGCCACGGGTGATGATTCTCGGTTCGGGGCCCAACCGGATTGGCCAGGGGATTGAATTTGACTATTGTTGCTGCCACGCCTCCTATGCCCTGGGGGATGATGGCTATGAAACGGTAATGGTCAATTCCAACCCAGAAACGGTGTCCACGGACTATGACACCAGCGATCGCCTGTATTTTGAACCCCTGACCAAGGAAGATGTTCTCAACATTATTGAAGTCGAGCAGCCGGAGGGGATTATTATCCAGTTTGGCGGTCAGACTCCCCTGAAGTTAGCCGTTCCCCTGCAAGAGTATCTAGCCCAGATGGGCGATCGCACCCCTACCAAGATTTGGGGAACCTCCCCGGACTCCATTGATATTGCCGAGGATCGGGAACGGTTTGAAAAGATTCTCCGCCAGTTAGATATTCCCCAGCCCCCCAATGGCTTAGCCCGTAGTTTTAATGAGGCCCTGACGGTGGCCCAGCGGATTAGTTACCCCGTCGTGGTGCGTCCCAGCTACGTTTTAGGGGGACGGGCCATGGAGATTGTCTACTCCGACAGTCAACTTGAGCATTACATGACCTACGCCGTCCAAGTAGAGCCGGATCACCCCATTTTGATTGATAAATATCTGGAAAATGCCATTGAAGTGGATGTGGATGCGATCGCCGATGGTGAAGGCAATGTGGTCATTGGTGGGGTGATGGAGCACATTGAGCAAGCCGGGATTCACTCTGGGGACTCCGCCTGTAGTTTGCCGCCCCAATCCCTTTCCGCTGCTGCCTTAGAAACCATTCGCGCCTGGAGTATTGCCCTAGCGAAAGCCCTAAACGTCATTGGTCTGATGAATTTACAATTGGCCGTCCAGGGAGAGCAGATCTACATCTTAGAGGCCAACCCCCGCGCCTCCCGTACCGTTCCCTTTGTCTCCAAGGCGATCGGGATTCCCCTGGCAAAAATTGCTGCCCGCTTGATGTCCGGGAAAACCCTGAAGGAATTAAACTTTACCGTCGAGAAAATTCCCGGCTATATCTCTGTAAAAGAAGCCGTTCTCCCCTTTGAAAAATTTGCCGGAACCGATACGGTCTTGGGGCCAGAAATGCGCTCCACCGGCGAAGCCATGGGGATTGACACCTCCTTTGGGGCCGCCTTTGCCAAATCCCAACTCTCGGCCCATCAACGCCTCCCCCTCTCTGGTACGGTTTTTGTCTCCATGAGCGATCGGGATAAGCAAACCATCATCCCCATTGTTAAAGACTTGCAGGCCCTTGGTTTTCATATTTTGGCCACGGAGGGAACCCGCCAGGCCTTAATCGATGCGGGTCTAGCGGAGATTGAACTGATCTTGAAATTGCACCAGGGGCGGCCCAATGTCCTCGATGCGGTCAAGAATGAGCGCATTCACCTAATCCTGAATACTCCCTTTGGGGAAGAAGCGCGGCTAGATGGCCAACTCATTCGCCGATCGGCCCTAGCCTATAAAATTCCCATTGTCACAACCATTGCCGGAGCCAAGGCCACAGCAGCGGCGATCGCGGCCCTCCAGGCTGCCCCCTTGAATGTCCGCACTATCCAGGATTACCATCTGTCCTAGGTTTGACTAGGGTGGGATACAAAGGTGTCCCCACACCTCCCTATCAATGCTACCTTGTACACACAAGTCAAGCTTCACACCTCCTTACTGATGTCAATCCTCTGCAAACTACTTGTCTCTAAAATAGCTGAAACCTTTGCTATTGAAGCGATTTAGCCTATCTTTTGATATGAGATTAAAATTCGTACTTGTAAATTTCAAAAATGAGCGTTAAATTGAAATTGGATCGTTTGAGTTTCAATTTAAGGACAAATATTATAAGTATGGATAAGGGCATCTTTACAACCAGTGCCCCTGGAAGACTTTGGGAAATCTCAGTAGAAGGTCATAAAGATTGGGCGTTCATCCCTGATCCACTACCAGATGAGTGGGAAGTTTCTACCGATCTGTGGGGTTTGCTAGTTCAGGCGCGAGAGGAGCTAGCAAGATTGGATGGAGTAGGCAGATATATGCCAAATTACAACCTACTACTGCGTCCCTTACAGCGACGAGAGGCGTTGCGTTCATCTAGTTTGGAGGGCACGTATGCTACACCGCAACAACTTTTGCTCTTTGAAATTGAACCGAGAGAGCCAAAATCAGCTAATGATCCAGTAAATTCTTGGCAAGAGGTTTGGAACTACAATAGATCGCTGGAGCTAGCGTTGAGTCTTTTGGAGCAAAGACCTCTTAGCCTGAACTTAATTCGAGCAATGCATCAAGCACTTCTATCAGGAGTTCGTGGATTTCAAAGAGATCCAGGTAATTTCCGTCGCACTCAAGTTCATATTGGTTCAGATAGAAGGTTTATTCCGCCCCCGCCAAATGAAGTAATGCCATGTTTAGACGTTCTAGAAAAATATATTCACAGGGAGAAGGGTATTGAACCTTTAGTTTCGTGTTTCATGGTGCATTATCAATTTGAAGCAATTCACCCATTTCTTGATGGTAATGGACGAGTAGGTAGACTTTTATTATCACTGATGATCTATGAGCAATGCCAACTTAGTAAGCCTTGGTTATATTTGAGTGCTTTCTTCGATAAATATAAAGATGAATATATTAACCTCTTATTTCAAGTCAGTACGGAAGGTAACTGGAGGGATTGGCTTTCCTTTTGTCTACGTGGAACTATTGAACAATCGAAAGATGCACTGAGCCGCTTTGATAAACTCCTTAAATTACGTAACCAGTATATGGAGCAGCTAAAACAAGCTGGAGGAAACATCCGGCTTAATCGCCTTATCGAGCATCTGTTTGAATCACCAGCTATAACAGTTTCTCAATTCGCCAAGATGTGCGGAATACAGTACAATACTGCACGTGCAGATATAGTACGCCTAGTCAATATAAATATTCTCTCAGAGTCTGACATCGTAGCACGTCCAAAAATTTACTTTGCGCCGGATATTCTAGAGATTGCCTACGGCGAATAAAATTAGTATGATAACGGTAATAAAATCTTGGTAAAATTGACAGTATATACAGACTATGAGCAGACCCAAACCAGCAAAATTCAGGACTGGCTCGATCACCAAGATGTGAATTTTACAAAAGTGATCAGTGGGGCCCTTGCCCCCCTAGAAACATCCATCGAGTCCCTGATTCCCCATCAACCCCTGATCCTGCTCCGTCAAGCCTGCGATCGCCTCACAGCAAACTGGCACTTAAATTGGCTGTTGATTCAACCCTTTGCCCCAGGGAAAGATTACTCAGACCTGCGCCACGGCTCCCTGGAAACCTGCGATCGCCTTGCAGAGAAAGTAACATTCATGGCTGAAGGTACGGCGGTTATCGATGGCATCATTGACTCCTTCGCCGAAGGCTTAGGCCCCCTAGCGGATACGGGATTAGGATTACTCTTGGCCTTGCAAACCATTCAACGAATTGGCCTCTGCTATGGCTTTGCCCCCGACAGTGACATCAATGAAAATGTCAATTGGGGAATTTTAGCCACCAGTTTAGCTCCCACCCCCCAGGCCCGTCGCCAGGCGATCTCCGCCACCCTGGCCCTAGAACAGGAATCGGCGGATCATGCCCTCAGTCATTTACTCGAAGAAACCACCACCGCCACCGTAGAGGAATCGGTGACCGAACCAATGTTTGAGCAAATCATCATGACCCTAAGTGAAGATTTTAGTGGGGCGATCATTCCCGTCGTTGGCTCCGTCTTGGGGGCGATCGCCGAGGAAAAATTTATTTACAATGTCAGTGAAACCGCCCAGCGGATGTTCCAAGTGCGCTGGCTCCTGAACCGCTATCCCCAAGCACCAAAGGCCTGAAATCAAGTTAGCTGCTGTGGTCGTCACAATTTTCTCAACAGTCTTAACCGCCTTGATAGTGTTCAGCGGCTGGTTTCTCGATCAAAACGCTCTGGGTTGCAAAAGTCGCGTTCGAGCCATCTTTGGTTTAGTTCCATTAGCCATCGGCTCGTGGATTTGCTTAACAATCGTCTTCGCTTTTGCCTTCAAGGTTCCTGGTGCCTACGGCCCCGTGCAATATTGGGTGGGTGACATGGAAGCTTACCGCTTTATCTCTGGTCCTCGGACAATTGCCGCCTTTGCGATACTTGGCGGGATATTCTTTGCGATCATATCGGTGCTTGTTACGGCAATTTATGTGGCACTCAACCCAAGCGGATCCCGACTTAAGGGTATTATTACCCCCTCAGTAGCTTTAGCAATCTATGGATTAGCCTGGTGGATGTTTATCAATTGCGGGTTTTATCCTAGTGCTTGAGATGACAGCTAATGTATTGTTGTCTACTGTCACAAAATTTATCAAAGATTTGGAAAACTTAAACAAAAATTAATTTTTCAGCATAGTCTAATTCAACTACGCTATCATCTACAGGTATTCTAGACCTAAAAAATCTAGGATGCTGCGACTAGCCCTCGTAGCCCCTCGATTATCGATCTCTCAATCATTGGTGTACTAAGCAGGAGTTGAAGTCATGATCCGTTTCTTTTCTCACCACTGGCCCCAATTGAGTGCCCTCGGCGTATTTTATTGCCTACTAGCAGCCGGCCTAGGATACCTTACGAACGCACAGCTAGATGCTATGCAAACTCAAGTGGATACGCTTCAATACGTTAATTACAGCGGATCCCGTGGGTTCTAATCATCCCCCAGGAGAATGATTGTTGCGTTATTTCCGGCAGATACTACTGTTGGTACTCACCGCAGGGGTATTCCTTGGTTTTAGTTGGACAGATAGTGCTCTGGCTCAGTCTCATCCGGATGACATTGGGCCCTACTTGGATCGTGCCATGAACCAAGTAACCGAGTTTAGGCTGAATAATGGCATGCGCTTTATTGTCATGGAGCAGCATCAAGCTCCGGTGGTTTCATTCCTAACCTATGCCGATGTGGGCGGGGTGGATGAACCGGATGGCCAGACAGGGGTTGCCCATTACCTAGAGCATTTAGCCTTCAAGGGAACCCAGCGCATCGGTACCACCGACTACGATGCTGAACGGATCAAGCTGGAAAAACTAGATCACGTTTTTGATCGGATGCAGGCTCTCAAAGGTTCCCCAGAGGCCGATGTCATAGAGCAGCGGGTTCAACTCCTAGGGGAATTTAAGCGGCTGCAAGATGAAGCGGAAAAATACGTCATCTCAAACCAGTATGGTCAGATTGTTCAGCAGGCCGGTGGCGTGGGGGTGAATGCAACCACATCGGCGGAAGCCACCCGCTATTTTTATAGTTTTCCGGCCAACAAGCTTGAACTCTGGATGTCCTTGGAGTCAGAACGATTTTTAGAACCTGTCTTTCGGGACTTTTACCAGGAAAAGTCGGTCATCTTAGAAGAGCGACGACTGCGTACCGAAAACTCCCCCACGGGGCAACTTTTTGATGCCTTTCTGGCAAAGACCTTTAGGGAGCATCCCTATCGTCGGCCGGTAATTGGCTACGAAGAGGATATTCAAAATTTAACCCGGGCGAATGTCCAGGATTTTTTTGATAAGCATTATATTCCCAGTCAGTTAACCACGGTGATTGTCGGGGATGTGCAGCCCTCGGAGGTGAAGCGTCTGGCTGAGATTTATTTTGGTCGCTATCAACCCCGGCCCTTTCAGCCGACGGAGCCAAAACCGGAGCCGCCCCAAACCCGACTACGTCAAGTCAACCTCAAGTTACCCAGTCAGCCCTGGTATTTGGAAGGGTATCCCTGTCCGCCCCTCAAGGATCCGGACTATTTAGCCTACGAGATGCTCTCCCGCATCCTCAGTGATGGCCGCACCTCCCGCCTCTACAAATCCTTAGTCCTAGAGCAGGGAATTGCCCTGAATGCCCAAACCTATCTTGGGTTTCCAGGGAATAAATATCCGAATCGTTTTATTTTTTATGCCCTCACCTCCCCGGGCCATTCCCTGGATCAGGTAGCAAAGGCGATCCATACTGAAATTGAGAAGCTCCAGAGATCGCCCGTGAGTGAAGCGGAACTTGACCAACTGAAGACACGGGCCCGGATGGAATTATTACAGGCATTAATGTCGAACGAAGGCATTGCCCGCCTCTTGGCTGAATATGCGGTTAAAACCGGAGATTGGCGGAAGATATTTACCAAGCTCGAAGCGATCGCCCAGGTTACACCAGCGGATATTCAACGGGTGGCCCAAACCCTAAAAGCCAGTCAGCGAACTGTTGCCCAGATATTGCCCGAATCCTAATTTTTGCTAATTCTTGTCATTCTGGTGCTCCACCGTGAAAAAAATTGGGCGACAGTGGTTAGGGGCAATGGTGTTTTATACTTGCATTCCTTTCCCCTCCCACTGGCCGGTGGAACTCGCCCGCATTGCCCGCTGGGCCCCCTGGGTGGGGGTGATAATCGGCCTAGTTTTGGGGGGACTGAACCTGGGATTGATGAGGTTAGGTCTGCCGGATGCCCCCCGCAGTGTCTTAATTGTGGTGGCTTGGCTAGGCATGACCGGTGGCCTTCATTTTGATGGAGCCATGGATACCGCCGATGGTCTTGGGGTCTGTCCGTCGGAGCAAAATAGAGACTCTATCCGCGATCGCCGCCTTGAGGTTATGGCCGATAGTCGCAGTGGGGCCTTTGGGGTAATGGCCGCCCTGAGTATTTTTAGTCTCAAAATTGCGGCCATTTCCACCTTACCCACCCATGCACCTTGGCTGATGATCTGGCCCCTGATCGGTGGAGCCCTGTGGGGGCGATGGGGCCAACTCTGGGCGATCGCCTGTTACCCCTATCTCAAACCTAGGGGCAAAGGTGCCTTCCATCGGGCCAGTTCTAAATTTCCCCAGGATTTTGGGCCCGGCCTGCTGGGTATTTTGGGGGTGACACTCTATCCCCTCAGTCAAGGGATAACTCTAGCTTGGGTTGCTGCCGCAAGTCTAGGCTGGGGACTTCTGGTGAGTATGGGTTCTGCGGCCTGGTTTAATGCCCGTTTAGGGGGCCATACCGGCGATAGCTATGGGGCTGTGGTGGAATGGACAGAGGCACTGGTGTTAGTGGGATTCACCGCGATTTTTCAGCGCATTCCCCTTTAGGTGATCACCGTGGGGCGATCGCGGCCGGTGAGAACTTTGATTTGGGCAACGTCATCGGCAAGGGCAATCAAATCAGCAAGGGCAACTTGGGCATCTAGGTTATGGCGGCTTGGATTCGGCTCAAAGCGTTCCAGGTAGACCCGCAGCGTCGCCCCTTGGGTTCCCGTCCCCGATAGGCGAAAGACGATGCGACTACCATCGTTAAAAATAATCCGAATCCCCTGCTGCTCACTTACACTCTGATCCACCGGATCCGTATAACTAAAATCATCTGCTATGACCACGTCATAGCCTCCCAGGTTTTGACCCGCCAGAGTGGGGAGTTTTTGCCGTAGTTGATCCATGAGGGTGGCGGCGCGATCGCTCTCAACCCCTTCGTAATCATGGCGAGAATAATAGTTGCGCCCGTAGGTGGCCCAATGATCCTTAACAATCTCAGCCACGGACTGCTGACGCACCGCTAAGATATTCAGCCAAAATAACACGGCCCACAAACCATCTTTTTCCCGGACATGGTTGGAGCCAGTGCCAAAACTTTCCTCACCACAAAGGGTGGCCCGATCCGCATCCAAGAGATTCCCAAAAAATTTCCAGCCCGTTGGGGTTTCAAAGCAATCAATCCCCAGCTTTGCCGCCACCCGATCCACCGCTTGGCTGGTGGGCATCGATCGCGCAACCCCTGTTAGTCCCTGGCGATAACCGGGAACAAGGGTGGCATTAGCCGCAAGGATCGCCAAACTATCACTGGGCGTAACAAAAAAGTTTCCCCCTAAAATCATATTGCGATCGCCATCCCCATCGGAGGCCGCCCCAAAATCTGGCGGTGACTCACCAAAAAGTTGTTCGACCAGATCATGGGCATAGACGAGATTGGGATCGGGATGCCCGCCACCAAAATCCTCTAGGGGAATCCCATTTTGCACCGTTCCCGCTGGTGCTTGCAGGCATTGCTCTAAAATTTGCTGCCCATAGGGGCCGGTGACGGCATGCATGGCATCAAAAATTATCCGAATTTGACCCGAGACAAGGGCTTGGCGGATGCGTTCAAAATCAAAGAGGGACTCCAATAAGGCTTGGTAGTCGGCAACGGCATCGATCACCTCCACCACCATGGCTCCAAGGGGAAACTCTCCCAGAGTATGTAAATTTACATCCGGTGCTTCATCAATCCGGTACTGGGAAATGACTTGGCTACGGGCATACATGGCAGCAGTTACTTTTTCTGGGGCCGGGCCGCCATTTTCTGTATTGAATTTAATGCCAAAATCGCCATCGGGGCCCGCCGGATTATGACTAGCCGATAAAATAATTCCCCCCAAGGTTTGATATTTGCGAATGATACAGGAGGCGGCGGGGGTAGAGAGAATGCCATTCTGACCCACCTTCACCCGGGCAAATCCGTGGGCTGCGGCCATTTTGAGAATGATTTGAATAGCAGTTTGGTTATAGTAGCGGCCATCCCCCCCTAGCACCAATGTTTGGCCCTGGCAGTCCCCTAGGGTATCAAAAATGGCCTGAACAAAGTTTTCCAGGTAGTGGGGCTGTTGAAAGACGGTCACTGGCTTACGGAGTCCCGATGTGCCAGGTTTTTGATCTTGAAAGGGAGAACTGCTGATCGTTTGAATAGCCATGGTTACACCTAGGATTCCCAGGGCTAGTTTACCGTTTGTTTTGGGCCCTTAGCATCCCCTTGAAAAATACCAGACTTCCAGGACGTATCCAGGTGCGATAGTCTTGACCTAAGAGTTATGGTTCACTGCGACGACGGAGAGGCGTGTTCATAGGGTGGGAAAAACAGCCCGATCGCTGGCGAGTATTGCCACAATTGTTGCCATTGCAACACTATTTAGTAAATTGGCGGGGTTAGTCCGACAACAGGCGATCGCCGCTGAATTTGGTGTGGGCGCGGCCGTTGATGCCTATAACTATGCCTATGTCATTCCTGGTTTTCTGTTTATTTTACTCGGTGGGATTAACGGCCCTTTCCATAGCTCGATTATTAGTGTCGTTCTCAAGCATCCCCCGGAAAAAGCGGCCCCCCTAGTGGAAACGATTACGACCTTTGTGGGGGGAGTGTTATTGATCCTCACCGGCGTTTTAATGGTGTTTGCCGAGCCGATTGTCCAGATCATTGCCCCCGGTGCAGGCCCAGAAATCCAGGCGATCGCCGCCGAGCAGTTTCGGATTATGGCTCCCCTAGCGGTGTTATCGGGCCTGATTGGCATTGGCTTTGGCACATTAAATGCGGCGGATCACTACTGGTTGCCGTCCATCAGCCCATTGCTCTCGAGTCTGACGGTGATCATTGGCGTGTGGTTTTTTGCCGACACCTATGGGCCCACGGTACTGGCCTGGGGAACCTTGGCAGGGGGTGTATTGCAATGGCTTGCCCAGATTCCAGCCCAGTGGAAATCCGGCATGGGGACGCTGCGCCTGCGGTTTGATTTTAATCGCCCAGAAGTACGAGAACTGGCCCAGTTAATGGGGCCGGCCACCCTTTCTTCGGGAATGCTGCTGATCAGCGTCTATATTAGCTTGTTTTTTGCCTCCCAATTGCCGGTGGGAGCCGCTTCCGCCCTAGGGTATGCCCAACTCTTGTTTTTAACGCCCTTGGGTATCCTCTCCAATGTGATCCTTGTGCCCTATATGCCCATTTTCTCTAAGTTGGCGGCTCCCGATCGCTGGCCTGACTTAAAGGATCGCATTCGCCAAAGTTTAATCCTATCCGCCCTGAGTATGATGCCCTTGGGAGCAATGATGGCAGCCCTAGCCTTACCGGCGGTGCGGGTGGTCTATGAGCGACAGGCCTTTGATCTGGAAGCGTCGGAACTGGTCTCGGCCCTGCTCTTGGTCTACGCCATTGGTATGTTTTTCTACCTGGCGCGGGATGTCATTGTCCGGGTATTTTATGCCCTAGAAGATGGCCGCACGCCTCTCTATGTCACCCTGTGGGGCCTAGGATTTAATGCCGCCTTTTGTTTTTTATTTACCCAGGCCTTTGGGGCAACGGGTTTGGCTATGGCCACGGTGGGGGTAAATTTCATTTCCCTGATTGCCCTCATTTGGATGTTGCAACGCCGGTTGGGGGGACTCCCCTGGCCCACCTTGATACCTCCCATGGTTGGCATTGCCATCGCTAGTATTGCCGGTGGCCTAACGAGTTGGGGCAGCCTCTGGGGCTTAGAGTACCTTTTGGGCCGGGAGGGTTTAATCGTGCAATTAGTGCAACTGTCTCTTGCGGGTTTGGTCGGTGTGATCGTGTTTACCCTAGGGATTTGGCCCCTGAAACTGTCAGAGATTAACTTTTTCCTAAATCGTTTGCAGCGATTTTTACCAAAACGATTTCAAAAAAATAATCCCTAAGAAAGCCCGTTAGGGTTCCAGCGATCGCCGCCCTAGCTCTCCCGTAGCCGTTGAGACCACACCCGTGTGGGCAGGCCCCAAATATAAATAAATCCTTCGGCGGCTTTGTGATCAAATTGATCCTCTGCCCCATAGGTGGCCAAGTCTGGCGTATAGAGGGAATAGTCTGACTTGCGACCAACTACGCTAGCGGTTCCCTTGAATAGCTTAATCCTCACCGTTCCCGTCACACGGGCTTGGGTTTGCAGAATAAAGGCATCCAAGGCCTGCTTCAGGGGACTATACCAAAGACCGTTATAGACGAGGCGGCTATAGGTTTCTTCAATGCCCCGTTTGTACTGACTCACATCGGCGGTGAGGGCCAGACTTTCCAGTTCGCGGTGGGCTTGAATGAGTAACAGTAGGGCCGGAGCTTCATAAATTTCCCGAGACTTGATCCCCACCAACCGGTTTTCAATCATATCCACCCGGCCCACACCATGAAGGCCCGCCCGCCGATTTAAGCGGGTAATAACTTTCACTGGGTCTAGGACATCCCCGTTCACCGTTGTCGGAATCCCCTCCTCAAAACCAATTTCAATGTATTCCGGTGAGTTGGGAGTGTCATCGATCGCCGTGGTCATGGCATAAATTTCTTCTAGGGGTTCCGTCCAGGGATCCTCAAGGGGGCCCGCTTCAATACTGCGGCCCAAGAGGTTGCGATCGATACTGTAGGGAGAGGATTTTTTAACGGGGGCAGAAATGCCATACTTTTCGCCGTAGGCAATGGTTTCTTCCCGACTCATCCCCCATTCCCGGGCTGGGGCCAAGACCTTCAGATCGGGATTCAAGGCGGCGATCGCCACATCAAAGCGCACCTGATCATTGCCCTTGCCGGTACAGCCGTGGGCCACCGCATCGGCCCCGTACTCAGCGGCCGCATCCACTAAAAGTTTGGCAATGAGGGGACGAGCTAGGGCCGTGGAGAGGGGATACCGATTTTCGTAGAGGGCATTGGCCTGAATGGAGGGAAAGGCATAGTTCTGAATAAAGGTGTCCTGGGCATCCACAACCAAGGATTCACTGGCACCAGAATCGAGGGCTTTTTGCTGGATGGGAGCCAGTTCATCGCCCTGACCCAGATCTGCCGCCAAGGTAATGACCTCTTCCACCCCCCATTCATGCTTGAGGTAAGGAATACACACTGACGTATCGACACCGCCAGAGTAAGCAAGCACAACTTTTTTGGCACGACCCATAGCTAAAACCTGATTGATGGCATTGACCCTCCTATTATCAACAAATTGGGCCAACCCTCACCCCCTTATTTAGGAATTCTCAAGGTTTGGTGATATTTAGGGGCAAATCCCCATGGCCCCATGGCAATAAAATGGCGATAAAAAAACAAAACTTTGTCACAAGAGCATTTATCCTTAGGGCGACAATGGTTAATGAGTGATCATTGAAGGTAATCAGTCATGGCCCTGGGCGCATCTCTGCATATTCGTAAAATCTGGCGACGTTTCTGGATAGCACTTTGCCTCCTAGTGGGGATTTGGCTACTGCCAGCCTTGCCGGCCCAGGCCCTTTTACCCATCCCTGGAACTCAAACCCTCATCGCTCGTTTGCCTGCGGGTAATGCGATCACGGATCCCAAGGCCCTGCTGCGGTTGGCCCTGCCCATTGACAACCCAACGGTGCGGGAACTTCAGACGGATCTAGAGGATATTTCACCTCTCTTGCGGGGAAAACGCTGGTCGAGCATTTCTGCCAATGTGAGTAAGGCCAAGGCAATTCTCCGCGATCGCCCCGATCAATTGTTAAGTAGTATTCCTGAGGATCGCCAAGGGCAAGCCCAAACCCTGCTGGCGGAACTAGTCCCATCCCTCGATACTCTGCAAGAGGCTGCAAAAAACAAGGATCGCACAACTCTGTTGTCCGCCAAAGCTACCGCATTGGATCTGGTGGGAAAACTGGAAGAGTTGATGGTACAGGATTTTGCCTACACCCCACCCCCGGAATACGCCGATCTACCCCAACTCCTTGGCCGGGCAACGGTGGAAATGGATACGAGCCAGGGCCCCCTAACCATTGTTGTGGATGGTTACAGTGCGCCGATTACGGCCGGTAACTTTATTGACCTGGTACAGCGGGGATTTTACAATAAGCTCCCATTTATCCGAGCCGAAGAATCCTACGTCCTCCAAGCCGGTGATCCCCCTGGCCCTGAGGTAGGTTTTATTGACCCTAAAACCAAAAAATACCGAGCCATCCCCCTGGAAATTCTAGTAAAGGGCGATCGCCAACCCCTCTATGGCATTACCCTAGAAGAGGCCGGTCGCTATCTAGAATATCCGGTCTTACCCTTCTCTGCCTACGGCACCCTCGCCCTAGCCCGCCCCAATGAGGATCCCAATGGCGGTTCCTCCCAATTCTTTTTCCTATTATTTGAGCCGGAACTCACCCCCGCTGGCTTGAATTTACTGGATGGCCGTTATGCCGTCTTTGGCTACGTCGTGGAGGGGCAAGATGCCTTAGGGAAACTCCGAGAAGGGGATACGATTACCTCAGCAAAGGTCATTGATGGCCTGGAAAACTTCAAAGCTTGAGGCCCAATCCTGGTGGGCTGCTTGGTATTTCGTTGTCATGTGAGGTGTTTTTTATGGTGAATGTAACTGTTGATGAGATCCAACGTGATCCATTAAAATACCTGCGCCAAGTAGAGGCAGGTAAAACTCTTGTCATTGTTAGATCTAATCAGCCGATCGCTGAACTTAGACCTATTGCCAGTAACAAGCAATTACGACCATTTGGTTTGTGCTCAGGCGAGTTTACCGTTCCAGATGATTTTGATGCTCCTTTGCCAGAAGACCTTCTCAGTGCATTTGAGGGCAAATGAAGATTTTGTTAGATACACACATCTTCTTATGGTTCATCAGCGGTGATACCCAACTATCAACAGATGTTCGGGATGTCATTCGCGATCCAGACAATGAGGTCTATCTGAGTGCAGTTTCAGTCTGGGAAGCAATTGTCAAATACCAGTTAGGCAAGTTACCCCTGCCGGAACATCCTGAAACGTATCTACCCAAACAACGAGATTTGCATCAAATTGCCAGTCTTACTCTTGACGAAGGTAGTGTAACTCAACTGGCTAAACTGCCACCATTACATCGTGACCCGTTTGACCGAATGCTGATTTGTCAAGCTTTACAAAATAGTTTAACAATTGCGACTGTGGATACAGCAGTTCGTACCTATTCAGTCAGCGTTATGTAGCAGCCCAACGCAACAATTCAAATACAGTGGACGGTTGAAAGCCGCTAGTGTTGAATTCAAGGTTATCTGCGGCCGCTGATTTGAGCCGTTAGCTGAAAAATCTTTGCCTGCCATCCCCACTAGAACCATGTTCAACCGAGGGAGACTCCAGGGATGTTTGTTGTCAATTCCTGACCTATATCTTGAAAAATTAACGTATGATCCTGAGGGTATTCTTGAGGAGGATGTTATTGTGGCCCATGCAGTCACCCTAGTTCGCGGCGATGGAATTGGCCCAGAAGTGGCCAAGGCGACCCAAACGGCGATCGATGCCACTGGCGTAGCGATTAATTGGCAGATTGTCGATGCTGGGATTGACATGATGGACAAGTATGGCACTCCTCTACCAGAAAATGTCTTGGATGCCATTAAAGAAACGAAAACAGCGATCAAGGGGCCAATTACGACTCCCGTGGGCACTGGCTTTCGGTCTGTGAATGTGGAAATTCGCAAACGCCTAAATCTCTACGCCAACCTGCGGCCCGCTAAATCCATCCCTGGCGTGAAGAGCTACTTTCAAAATATTGATCTGGTGATTGTCCGCGAAAATACAGAGGATCTCTACGCTGGCATTGAGTTTGAATATACCTCCGAGGAAGCCGCCCAGGCCCGCAAATTTCTATCGGAGCTTTCTGGAAAGCCTCTGAAAGAGGATGCTGCCATTGGCATTAAGCCGATCTCTGTTACCGGCAGTGATAAAATCCTCGAATTTGCCTTTAAGTATGCCCAATCCCACGGCCGCAAAAAAGTAACGGCGGTTCACAAAGCAAATATCATGAAATTTACCGATGGTTTGTTTCTAGATCGGGCACGGCTCATGGCCCCCAGCTATGCTGATATTGAGTTTGAAGATCGGATTGTTGACAATATGTGTATGCAGTTAATGCAGAAGCCCGAACTCTACGATGTCATGGTCATGCCCAACCTCTACGGTGATATTTTGTCCGATCTCTGTGCGGGCATGATTGGTGGATTAGGGGTTGCTCCGGGGGCCAATATTGGTGATGACTATGCGGTCTTTGAAGCGATCCATGGTTCTGCGCCAAAATATGCCGGGCAAAATAAAGCCAACCCCACAGCCCTAATCCTTTCCGGTGTGTTAATGCTTCAATACCTGGGGGAAATGGAGGCAGCCCAACGCTTACAATCGGCGGTGGAAAAAGTGATCAGTGAGCGAAAGGCTGTCACCTATGATCTCACACCGGTGGGTCAAACTCCAGTGGGAACCCAGGAAATGGCGGCGGCGATCGCTGAGTATGCGGCTCCCTAGGCTCAATGATTGGTTGATCATGGATTGACCGGCCTGTAGCTTCAAAAAGATTCAAGGGCCATTCGCCAATACCAATGGTAGAATCAGGCCAATGAGCCTCTATAGGTTTCCCATGCTATCTGTCAATAATTCCGCTGACTCCCTCAACTCAGGGGAAGGGCTAAATACAGCAACGACTCAGGTTTTAGTGGTTGAGGACGAGGAACTGATCCGTGAAACCCTGGTTTTAGCACTGAGCGAAGAAGGTTACGATGTCATTGCCGCCACCGATGGCCATCAAGCCCTAGACCTCATTAATACTCGCCTACTGCAAACCAATCTTTCTCCCCATTCCCCTTCATCCCTGGGACTAATTATTTTAGATTTAATGCTGCCTGGGGTGAGCGGTCTAGACCTATGCCGATTTATTCGACGGGAAGGATGTACGGTTCCCATTTTAATGATTAGTGCCAAGGGCAGTGAAATTGATCGGGTAGTCGGTCTGGAAATTGGCGCCGATGACTACCTTTCCAAACCCTTTGGGATGCGGGAGTTAATTGCCCGCTGTCGCGCCCTTTTGCGTCGAGTGAGTGGCCATGGTGCCAGCACGCCGGTGTTCCGCTACCGTGACCTCAGTCTCTATCCCCAGGAATGTCGCGTCCTTTTACGGGGGACAGAAATTAATTTATCTCCGAAAGAATACAAGCTTTTAGAGTTATTTATGAGCCAGCCTCGGCGAGTGTGGCCTAGGGAACAGCTTTTAGACCGAATTTGGGGTCATGATTTTATTGGGGATAGTAAAACCGTTGATGTTCATATTCGATGGTTACGGGAAAAAGTTGAAGAGGATCCGAGCCATCCCGCCTATATTTTGACGGTGCGTGGATTTGGCTATCGCTTTGGTTAATGGTTAATCCTTAGGAGCCACGGTGGTTGTCTGGTCGTTTTTGCTAGGACTATTCCTAGGGCTAGGCCTATGGGCAGCGTGTCGCTATTTTTTTTATTACCAATTTAGCCAAATATTGCGAGGCTACAATGCCCGCCCCCTCAAGTCACCCCTGATCAATCGGGTGAAAACCGTTCTTACTTCCCTGCAACATTCCCTTGATCAACAGGCCGAGGATATTAAAATTTGGCAGAAAATTGTTGATCTTAATCCCGTGGCCTATCTTCAGGTAGATCAAGATAACCTGTTGCTATGGTGTAACCAAGAGGCGCGATCGCTCTTAGGGATTCAGTATCCACCGGGTCGCCTGCTCCTAGAGTTAGTCCGCTCCTACGAATTAGATTGCTTGATTGAAGATGTCCGTACCCTACAGCAATGTTGTCAGCGGGAATGGCTACATACCTGTGTTTATTCGGGGGATCATTCCTATCGGAAACCCTTGCGGGCTAATGGCTTACCGTTACCAGAGGGCCAGGTGGGTATTTTTCTGGAAGATCGCGAAGAAGTGCGAGTTTTACGGGATGAGCGCGATCGCTGGGCGGCGGATGTGGCCCACGAGTTAAAAACGCCCCTGACTTCCCTTCGTTTAGTGGCGGAAACCCTTCAAAATCGCATTGATCCGAGCCTACGTCATTGGGTCGATCGCCTCGTCAATGAAATTATTCGCCTGAGCCTGCTTGTGCAGGAGCTATTGGAACTAAATCGCCTCTCCTTGACCGCCATGGACGACATTCAACGGGAATCCCTGGATTTGGTTAACCTGATCCATACCGCATGGCATAGTCTCGAACCCCTGGCCACCGCCAAACAGATTCAGTTGAACTACGACGGCCCCCAAACCTTGATTTATAGCGGCAATGAAGCCCAACTCTTTCGCCTGCTGCTGAATGTTTTTGACAATGGGATCAAGTACAGTCCTGAGCAGGGAGTACTCCAGATTCACCTCAAGGTCACACCTAGAGTCGATGGGGGAGTTGATGGGGGCGGCGATCGGGAAGTGGATGGGGATGGCAGATCATTTCTGTGTCTTGAAATTATTGATAGTGGCCCTGGCTTTAAGGCAAAGGATATTCCCTATATTTTTGATCGCTTTTATCGGGCTGACCAAGCACGGGTTCATCGACCGCTGCAAATGATCTCTTCGGTGGCGATCGCCCATGGTACCCAGGAGGAAACCACCCCCATTGGCTCCGGCAGTGGTCTTGGCTTAGCCATTGTGTATCAAATTGCCCAGCATCATGGTGGCCATGTCCAGGCAGCCAATCATCCAGAACGGGGGGGAGCCTGGCTACGCATTTTCCTACCCATGCCCCATTCTTAACTATTAGCTTCTTAACCATCAGCCGGTCAGCAAAACCTATGCGCGTCAATGCCAGTCGTACCTACCATGATCCGCTCCATGGTGCCATTACTCTCGATTCTGGAGTTCCAGAGGAGCATTTACTCATTCAACTCATTGATACCCCTGGGTTTCAACGGCTGCGGCGAATTCGCCAGTTGGGGCCCGCCAGCTTAACCTTCCATGGGGCAGAAGGATCCCGATTTACCCATTCCCTGGGGGTGATGCACATTGCCCGCCGCTGCTTTGATCGCCTCGTCAAACACCATCCCCACTTACAACCCTACCGAGCCGCCCTTTTAGCCGCCGCCCTCCTCCACGACATTGGCCATGGCCCCCTCAGTCACACGGCGGAGGAAATTTTTGCCACCCACCACGAAGCCTGGACAAAGCGAATTCTTCAAGAGTCTCAATCAATTCGTACCATTTTAGATACCTACGATCCTGGGTTGGCCGATGATTTGGTGCGTATCTATAACAAAACTTTTCCAGTGCCCTTAGTTTGGCAATTAGTCTCTAGTCAGTTGGACTGCGATCGCCTGGATTACTTAATGCGAGATAGTTATTTCACCGGCGCATCCTACGGAAAGTTAGATCTAGATCGAATTTTAATGGCCATCGACTACGAACCCAAAACCCAACAATTAGTGGTTGCCCGCAAAGGCCAAGCCGCCATTGAGCATTACCTATTTGTGCGCTACTTTATGTATGCCCAGGTATACAATCACCCGAAAAACTTGGCTGCGGCCTGGGTCCTTGAGAAGATCACGGAACGGGGGCGATCGCTCTTGCAGGAGGGTAAGATTTTTGCGGATGCCACGATGGCGGCCTGGCTTAGTCCCCGGGCCGATGCCCTCACCTTGGAACGGTATTTAGGGGGGGATGACATTGTTTTTCTCTACCATCTCCAGCAGTGGCAACAGTCCCAAGATGCGGTGTTAGCGGATTTGTGTCGTCGCTACTTAGATAGAGATATCCTCAAAGCCCTTGATATTAGTGACTTAAGCGAAACTGATCAAACCCACTGCTTAAACGAGGCTATCCAGTTAGCCCATCGGGCTGGATTCTCGGAAACATTCTATGTGGGATTGCGAGTCTCCCTAAGTCGTGGTTATACCCAATACCAAAAAGGGATTAAGTTAGCCGTGGGCGATCGCCTAGATGAAATTACCACCCACTCTCCCCTGATTTCCGCCCTTATTACCCCGATGCGGCGAACCTGGTTAATCTATCCCCGCGAGATTGAATCTTCTCTGATCTCCCTCAAGATGGCATCAACCACGATCAACGAACATAGTCATCAGTTGCGACCTGACCATGAGAATTCTAAGGTTCCCTAGTTGGCCACAGCAATATAGATAAGCCATTTTAATATGACCATCTCAAGGGAGTAAAAAACGAGCATCCCCCGTGGGCGTTGGTCGCGGTTCCTGACGGGGGCTAAGTAACTGGGCCTCCCCAGGCTGGGAAGCCGGGGGTAATTGGGGTGTGACCACGTCCGGTTCTACCATCGGCCGGCTCGGTTGCTGGGGGGATTCTAGGGGAATGCCCGCCAAGGGAGAGTAATAATTCACCAGGGTTTGGATCAATTGCTGCCGTTCCTGGCGATTTAAAGCCTGGATCACCGCCATATCTCCTGCCATCGGGTTTTCCTTGAGATAGGACGTACCTGGATAAGTACTCCCTTGCAGAAAATCATTTACCCCCAGAAAGTCCCCTAGGGTGATCTTCCAGTCCAATCGATAGACCGGAGAACGTCCCTTCACTGTGGTGTGGTAGACAATCAGCCGCTCAATCAACGTACTTTCACTGGCTACCTGATTGGTTTCCTGGCGAATATAGGTGTTTTCCAAGGGGAAGTTGGGCAGTTTTGCGTAAATTTCCCCAGCCACTTGACGGGGATTGGCAAAAACAGGGGCCGTTTGGGCAACGCTAACGGCGGCGGGTTTGCCCAGGATTAGCGGCTCAGTATGGCCCAAAAATAGGGCGAAAAATGCCGCTAAGATACCCAGGACTAGGCAGCCCACAAATCGCTGATATCGCCCAAGACTACGTCCCATATCCTCACCTAAATCATTGATGGATCATTGATGCTGACACTCCCCAAATAGGGAAAGTTGCCATTGGTCAATTCCGTTTATATCGAGAAGGTTGTTACTCCGGCAATAGTTCCGGTTCAATCATTTCATCGGACATATCAATAATGGCGCGGGTAACGGGTTTCATCGAGACCTCCTCGAACTCCTCCGCATCAATGGTGCGCTGCTGTTTAGCGCGATTGGCGATTTGTACCGTAATCCGATAGCGATTTGAGGAATGCCTCACCAATTGCTCTGCCCGACGCATCACATCAGAGGTGGAATAGGACACTCGTTTTTGCATGGGTAGTAGTCTCTCAGGTGCAGAAATAAACGAAAACTGTAACGCAAACTGTGAATTAAACCATTTTAGGACGGGGCACGGGTTTAGGAGGGGGCTATGGGGAAAAAGGCTCAATAATTCCGCCCCCGAGGAGGTGATCGCCCTGATACCAGACGGCAGCTTGGCCCGGTGTCACCCCAAATTGCGGTTCATCAAAGATCAATCTTACCCGTTCTCCTTGATCTTCTGCCAGGGGAATAATCGTAGCAGCCACGGGAGCGGTGCGATAGCGAATCTGCACCTCAACGGCAATGGGTGCTTTTGGGGCAGCAATGGAGACCCAATTAATCCGCTGAACATGACAGTCAGGTTGCCCTCCACTGCGGCGATCGCCGACAACGACTTGATTTTTAGCCACATTCAATCCAATCACGTAGAGGGGTTCACTGGCGGCAATTCCCAGACCCTTCCGCTGACCAATAGTATAGTGATGCACCCCCTGGTGGGTTCCTAGAACCTTTCCTTGGCGATCGACAATATCCCCCTTTTGGGGAGCAATGTACTGATCTAAAAACTTAGCCATAGAGCCATGGGCCTCAATTAAACAGAGATCTTGGCTTTCTGGTTTTTCAGCGGTATGTAGATTAAACTGAGCCGCAATCTGGCGAGTGATGTCTTTTGTCTGATCTCCCAGGGGAAATATGACTTGGGCCAGTACATCCTGGGGTAAATCATAGAGAAAGTAGGACTGATCCTTCTGGGAATCCACCGCCCGCCAAAGTTCATAACGCTGGGTGTCTGGATTGTAATGAATGCGGGCATAGTGACCGGTGGCAATGTGCTCTAGACCCAATTCCTGCCGCGCATAGGCCAACATCGGCCCAAACTTGACGGCACGGTTGCACTGGGAACAGGGTAGGGGCGTAATTCCCGCGCTATACCCCGCCACCAGATAATCCACAATCTGGGACTCAAACACCTGGCGACTGTCCACAACATGGTGATCAACCCCTAAGTCCTGGCAAAGCTGGGCCGCATCCACCATACCATCGGAGCAGCACTGACCTTTCCCCTTCATCAGCCATAGAGTTAGCCCCACTACCGGATACCCTTGCTTTTGCAGCATGACAAGGGCGACGGAGCTATCTACTCCGCCGGATAATCCTACGACAACCCCTGATAAAGTCCCTGGCAAACGTGACATTGTTAAGTTTCAAAACAAATCTCCTATTTTCTAGGGTAGCACCGAGATTTATTCACCGTCAGTTGTGTAATTTAGCTATAATCCTATAGTTAAGGTTGGCGAGATGCCTTGGGCACGCTACCGCTATCGCTAATCCCTCTGTTTGGTTGAGGCGGTAGGTGAATTCGGTTACAGGGAAGGTTTGTTATGGACAGTCATCTCTCCGAAGTCAGCGTCAACGTTTAGGTTCATTTTTGCTTTGGAGCAAGATCAGATTATGTCTATTTATGTCGGCAACCTTTCTTACACTGCCACCCAGGAAGATCTAGAGGCCGTATTTGCCGAGTACGGCGGTGTCAAGCAAGTGTATTTGCCCGTCGATCGCGACACTGGGCGGAAGCGCGGGTTTGGCTTTGTGGAAATGTCAACGGATGCAGAGGAAGACGCTGCGATCGCTGATCTCGATGGTGCCGAATGGATGGGACGGCAGTTGAAAGTCAACAAGGCGCGTCCTCGGGAAGCCATGAGCGGTGGCGGTGGTCGCGGTGGTTACTCCCGTAATCACTAAAAGGCTCCTCCTAGCATAATTTCTAGAACAGTTTAAGGACAGCGCAACCTATGGCCCGGATGTATTACGACCCAGATGCCCAATTAGAGCTTCTCAAAGACAAAACTGTTGCCATTATTGGTTATGGCTCCCAAGGCCATGCCCATGCCCTCAATCTCAGGGACAGTGGCATCAAGGTCATTGTTGGACTCTATGCCGGAAGTCGGTCTGCGGTACGTGCCGAAGCGGAAGGGTTGCCTGTCCACTCTGTGGCGGAAGCGTCACGATTAGCGGATCTGATCATGATTCTGTTGCCCGATGAAGTGCAACGGACGGTCTACCAAGAGGACATTGCCCCCAATCTACAACCGGGGAATGTGCTTGCCTTTGCCCATGGCTTTAATATTCATTTTTCCCAGGTGGTTCCACCGGATGACGTAGATGTCATTATGGTTGCGCCCAAGGGGCCGGGTCATCTGGTGCGGCGCACCTATGCCCAAGGCGAAGGTGTTCCCTGTCTCTTTGCCGTTTATCAAAATGCTAGTGGCGAAGCACGGGAACGAGCTATGGCCTATGCCAAGGGAATTGGCGGAACCCGTGCTGGTATCTTAGAAACGAGTTTCCGGGAAGAAACGGAAACCGATCTTTTTGGTGAGCAGGTGGTTCTTTGTGGCGGTCTCAGTGCCTTGATTAAGGCTGGCTTTGAAACCCTCGTCGAGGCAGGTTATCAACCGGAATTAGCCTATTTTGAATGTCTCCACGAAGTCAAGCTGATTGTAGACTTAATTGTGGAGGGTGGTCTCGCCAAGATGCGGGATAGTATTTCCAATACCGCTGAGTACGGCGATCTTACCCGTGGCCCACGGATTGTCACCGATGAGACCCGTGCCGAGATGCGGCAAATTCTCAAGGAAATTCAAACGGGGCAATTTGCCCGAGAGTTTGTCCTAGAAAATATGGCTGGAAAACCCGGATTTACGGCCATGCGGCGACGGGAATCTGAGCATTTAATTGAAGAAGTGGGCAAAGACCTACGTTCCATGTTTAGTTGGTTGAAGCGCGCCTAAGCCCCATCTATTAAGCTATCAATTTAAGCTATTAATTAGAATTTAATCCATAACCCACCCCGACCTTTCCCTGGGTAATGATAGGGCTGATGGTTGGGATAATAGTTTGGGTAATAGTTAGGCTGCACCTGCTGAAACCCCGATGGAGCATAGACCCGTGGGAAATAGGTGCGCTGCTGATAGATCACCGATGTTCCTGGGCCTGGGTCGGGGGCAATAATGACCGGCTGGCTATAGGGTGTGCGTTGATATATGATCGGTGCCCCTTGGGAGACCCCAGGTTGAGAAACTCCAGGATAGCCAAAATGGTTAAAGGGGACATTATTATTAATCCCCGATTGATGGAATTGATGCCAGGACGCATTGGCAGGGCCCATGGTAGTCAAGGAAGCCATTGTCCCTAGGGTGAGGGCAGCAGGGATGAGTAGTGATAGTGAGCGAGGAGAAATCATAGGTGATCACCTGATGATGGTGTATCTGGAGGAGTTATATCCGTCCTATTAAGTCGCAGACGAAATATTCCTAGGAAAGTTCCTGGAGAACTTCTGTTAATATCCTAGCCATTGTTTCAATGTGGGGGGTTTCAATAATAAGGGGCGGTGAAAGGGCAATAATATCTCCCGTTACCCGGATCAAGAGTCCTTTTTCATAGCAACGGCGTAAACAGTCCATACCCCTAGTTCCTGGTTTTCCAGGGCGAGGTTCCAGTTCAATGCCCGCCACCAAACCAAGGGTGCGAATATCAATGATATGGGGCAGTCCCCGCAATGACTGAATGACAGCTTGCCAAGTTTCGCCCAATTCCTGGGCCCGCTGAAATAGGTTTTCTTTTTGATAAAGATCAAGGGTGGCGATCGCCGCTGCACAGGCAAGGGGATGACCGGAATAGGTATAGCCATGGAAAAATTCAATCTGGTTTGCCGGGCCGTCCATAAAGGCATCATGGATCTCTTGACGCACTAAGACGGCTCCCATGGGAACGGCACCATTGGTAATGCCCTTCGCTAAGGTGATTAAATCTGGAATAACACCAAAATAATCCGCAGCAAAGGCAGTGCCGAGTCGCCCAAAGCCGGTAATCACTTCATCAAAAATCAATAAAATCCCATGGCGATCGCATATCTGGCGCAGACGTTCTAAGTACCCCTTAGGCGGAATTAATACCCCGGTGGATCCGGCCACCGGTTCCACAATCACCGCTGCGATCGTTGTTGCATCATGGAGGGAAATGATCCGCTCCAGTTCGTCTGCTAGATGAATCCCCCAGGTAGGCTGTCCCAAACTAAAGGCATTTTCCTTGAGGTTGTGAGTATGGGGCAAATGATCCACCCCTGCTAAGAGCGAGCCAAAAAACTTACGATTGGGGGCAATACCGCCCACGGAAATTCCACCAAAACCCACGCCATGGTAGCCCCGTTCTCGGCCGATCAAGCGTTGACGGGAGCCTTCCCCCCGCACACGATGGTACGCCAGGGCAATTTTCAGGGCCGTGTCCACTGCCTCTGAACCAGAATTGGCAAAAAAGACGCGATTAAGACCCGTGGGTGCGATTTCAATGAGTTTGTTGGCCACCTGAAAGGGGCCGGGATGACCCATTTGAAACGTGGGGGCAAAATCCAGAGTTGCAGCCTGTTGGGCGATCGCCTCGGCAATTTCAGGGCGACAGTGACCCGCATTCACACACCATAATCCAGCGGTACCATCTAAAATCTGACGCTGATCGTGGCTGGTATAATACATTCCCTTCGCCGCAATAAGTAGGCGCGGTTCTTGCTTAAATTCACGATTAGCCGTAAAGGGCATCCAAAAGGCATTTAGGTCAATTGCCCTAGGGGAGAAGGATTTGTCTTGGGGTGGGATGTCAGCCATGATTGATTATCTTATGTATAAATTTTAATACTTCAAGTGTAATGTTTCAAAGTCATACTTACTGCCATCTTGCCATCCCCAGGAACCCTTAGGGGCATCCTCGCCCTATGATAGAAAGCAATAGTCCCAACAAATTCACACCCATACCATGGATATTATTCCAGCCATTGATCTATTGGGGGGGCAATGCGTCCGCCTTTTCCAAGGAGATTACAACCAAGTTGACGTTTTTGACTCTGACCCGGTGCAGGTAGCATTTCGCTGGCAATCCCAGGGTGCTCCTCGCTTACATTTAGTGGATTTGGATGGGGCAAAATCGGGGCAACCCATTAACCATGGGGCGATCGCCAGCTTAGTTAAAGCCCTGAATATTCCAGTTCAGGTGGGGGGAGGCTTGCGAACCTGGCAACAGGTGACAGACCTTTTATCCCTAGGGGTGGAACGGGCCATTTTAGGGACAATCGCCCTAGAGAATCCCCAACTGGTGCAAACCCTAGCGGCTGAATTTCCGGGGCAAATTTGGGTGGGGATTGATGCCCGCAATGGATTTGTGGCCACCCGGGGCTGGCTGGAAACCTCGGAAATCAACGCCATTGATCTGGCCCAGCAGATGGCTAACTTGGGAGTGGCGGGGATTATTTATACCGATATTTATCGAGATGGGACGATGCAAGGGCCGAATATAGATGCGCTACGGCAATTATTAGCCGTGGTCAATGTGCCGGTGATTGCCTCCGGTGGCATTAGTTCCCTCACGGATATTCTCAATCTGTTCCCTTTGCACTATTCTGGACTAGTTGGGGCGATCGTCGGTAGAGCCTTATATACCGATGCCCTATCCCTACCAGAGGCAGTTCGAGCCGTTGGTCAGGGTCGCTGGCAAGATGTCCCCCCGGATTTGGGATCCTCCGCATGGGCCTAACCCCATGGCTGTGCCTTCGTCGGATTCCTGTACTTCATCCTATGGTATGAATGCTTAAATATCCCCTTATCAAGCAACTGCGTCGACTCTGGGATTTATTCGATCAAAGAGAGCGTTGGCAAGTGGTTGGCATACTCTGCCTGATGCTCATGGGGACATTTTTAGAAGCCTTGGGGATCGGCTTAATCTTGCCCCTGATTACGGCCCTAGAAAAACCAGAGGTGCTTAACAATGTCATCTTTTGGCGGACAGAATCTATCCCCCTTTCCCCCCAAGAGCAACGGTTTTGGTTAATTGTGATCAGTTCCGGGTTTGGTGCCCTATACCTGGTTAAAAACGTCTATCTCACTTTTTCTAGTTATATTCAAATTAAGTTTCTGATTCGCAAACAGTTGAAATTTTCAACACGGTTATTTAATAACTATCTTTTTAAGCCCTATACCTTTCATCTTCAGCACAACACGTCTACTTTAATACAAAGAATTGGTGGTGAAGTATCTATATTATTTACAGGTGTTTTATTCCATCTTCTTGTTTTTGTGGCTGAAGTTGCGGTTGTTTCAGCTATTGTCGGTTTACTCATTGCCAATGAACCACTGATTTCGCTGATTGTGGTGGCATGTTTATCGGTTTTGACTTTAGTATTTTATAAACTGTTACGTCGGAAAATTAGTCAAGCTGGAAAAATCCGACTGGAATACGGGCAAAAAATTACTCAAAACCTATTGGAAGGCTTAGGGGCCGTTAAAGAAGTTAAGGTGCTGCAAAGGGAAAATTTTTTCTTGGATGATTATATCCACAATTTTCAAATTTCCCAATCATCTAATCTTTTTCTACTCGTGGCGAATGTATTGCCTCGCTTCTACATTGAAACCCTAGCGATTGTTAGTTTAGTTTTAATTATTGTTGTTGGACTTCTCCAAGATAATAACATTAGTTCAATTTTGCCAACGGTTTCACTCTTTGCAGTGGCAGCCTTCAGGTTAATGCCTTCCGTGGGACGGATCATGGGATCCATGAATAGCGTTATCTATTCGATTCATGCCGTGGATGCAATCTATGATGATTATTTGGAATCCACCCATACCTTACCTTTGGCAAATCAGAATCAAGAATCTGAAAGTCCGAATTATCGTGGACAACTCTTGGGCGATCGCATTGAATTATTGGATGTCCACTACCAATATCCACAGTCAGATAAAAAATCCTTGGATGGGGTTTCCTTAAAGATTCATCAGGGGGAAATGGTGGGCTTTGTTGGCTCTTCCGGGGCGGGGAAAACCACGGTCATTGATGTTATTTTGGGCCTGTTAAGGCCCAGTCAGGGCGATGTCCAGGTTGATGGCCAAAGTATTTACGAGAATCTGGGGGGCTGGCAGCGGCAAATCGGTTATATTCCCCAGGCGATGTTTTTATCTGATGATACCCTCCGCAATAATATTGCCTTTGGTTTATCGGCGGATCTAATTGATGAAACGGCCCTGATGACCGCCGTTCGAGCCGCTCAATTAGAAGACTTTGTGGCAGAACTACCCCAAGGACTCGATACCATGGTGGGGGAACGGGGAGTACGACTCTCCGGGGGGCAACGGCAACGCATTGGTATTGCCCGGGCCATCTATCATAATCCCTCGGTTTTGGTCATGGATGAAGCCACGGCGGCCCTGGATAATCAAACGGAAGCCGGGGTGATGGAAGCGGTGCAAGCCTTTAGCGGTGAAAAAACGATTCTGATTATTGCCCACCGTCTAAGTACGGTAATGAATTGCGATCGCCTGTATTTGCTCGACAAAGGTCAGATTATTGCCCAGGGAACCTACAGAGAATTACTAGAGACCTCTCCCCAATTTCAGGCAATGGCCCGCAGCTATGGCCAGGCAGAGCAAGACTTAGCAAAGGGTTCCTAAGAATCCTAATTCAAATTTCTTTACAAAATCGTTACAATGGGCAAAAGGTTCCTGTGGGTTTGAATTTGCCTTTTGATCCTTGATCTATTTTAACCACTATGATGTTTCATTCTTTCCATGGCTGACTTGACCGTACCCCCCAGCAATCGCCCTGGTTCTCCTCACACTCCCAGCAGTTGCATTCATATTCGGGGAGCGCGGCAGCATAATCTCAAAAACATTGACCTCGTTTTACCCCGCGATCGCCTGATCGTGTTTACAGGGGTATCGGGTTCCGGTAAGTCTTCCCTGGCCTTTGATACAATTTTTGCCGAAGGTCAGCGGCGGTATGTAGAATCCCTCAGTGCCTATGCCCGTCAGTTTCTAGGGCAACTGGATAAGCCAGATGTGGACGGGATAGAGGGATTAAGTCCAGCGATTTCCATTGATCAAAAGTCTACTTCCCATAACCCCCGCTCGACGGTGGGAACCGTGACAGAAATTTACGACTACCTACGGTTATTGTTTGGCCGGGCCGGGGAACCCCATTGTCCCCACTGCGATCGCCCCATTTCGCCCCAAACCATTGATCAGATGGTGGATCAGGTGATGCAGTTAGCCGATAGGACTCGATTTCAAATTTTAGCTCCCGTGGTGCGTGGGAAAAAAGGAACCCATAAAAAATTACTCTCTAGCTTAGCCAGTGAGGGCTTTGTTCGCGTCAACGTAAATGGGGAGGTACGGGATATCAGTGATGCCATTGACCTAGATAAAAATCATCAGCATACCATTGAGATTGTGATTGATCGCCTCGTCAAAAAAGCAGGCATTGAAGAGCGGTTGGCCGATTCCCTAAGTACCTGTCTGAAGCAATCGGGGGGAATTGCCATGATTGATCTCCTGGCTAACGCCCCATCTCAAACCACGTCTGGCAAAGATCAGCCTCACCTAACCCTAGTCTCTAGGTCATCTGCGGGCGACGATGGGGACACAGGATCAGACGATAGGGCCGGCAGCTTAAAGGTTGCAGAGGCGGCACATCAATACCATGCCCCTAGGGAAAATTTAATCTTTTCTGAGAATTTTGCCTGTCCTGAGCATGGGGCCGTGATGGAGGAGTTATCCCCGCGCCTATTTTCCTTTAATTCTCCCTATGGAGCCTGTCCCCATTGCCATGGTCTGGGGTATTTACCGACATTTTCCGAAGATTTAGTGGTTCCCAATCCAGAGTTGCCCGTTTATGCGGCGATCGCCCCCTGGGCCGACAAAGATCATAGCTACTATTTTTCCCTTTTGGTGAGCGTGGCAGATGCCTTTGACTTTGACATTAATACGCCCTGGAAAAACCTAAGTCAACTGCACCAGGATGTCCTTCTCCATGGCTGCGAGGAACCCATCTGGGTAGAAATTGATTCCCATTACCGCAAAACCAAGGGCTACTATAAACGCTTTGAAGGGGTTTTACCCACCCTAGAGCGACATTATCAAGACACCACCTCGGAAGGCTACAAGCAGAAACTAGAGCAATATCTCATTACCCAGCCCTGTGAGGTTTGCCATGGTCAACGCCTCAAACCTGAGGCCCTGGCGGTGCGCATTGGCCAGTATTCCATTACCGACCTGACCAGTGTGTCCCTGCGCGACTGTGGCGATCGCCTAGGTTCCCTGCACCTGAGTCCTCGCCAAGCCCAAATTGCCGAACTGGTTTTGCGGGAAGTACGGGCGCGATTGCAATTCCTCCTAGACGTGGGGCTGGACTATCTCAGCTTGGATCGCAGTGCCGCCACCCTCTCAGGCGGTGAAGCCCAACGCATTCGTTTAGCCACCCAAATTGGCTCGGGTTTAACCGGAGTTCTATATGTTTTAGATGAACCCAGTATTGGCCTGCATCAACGGGATAACCATCGTCTCCTGCAAACTCTATTTCGCCTGAGGGATATTGGCAATACCCTGATTGTAGTGGAGCACGACGAAGAAACCATTCGCACCGCCGATCACCTCGTGGATATTGGCCCAGGGGCAGGGGTTCATGGTGGACAGATTGTTGCCCAGGGGCAACTGGAGGCCATTTTAGATCATCCCGATTCCCTGACGGGGGCGTACCTATCGGGCCGTCAACACATTGAAACTCCCCAGGAACGGCGGCCCGGCAATGGTCGCGCCATCCTCATTAAAAATGCCCATCGCAATAACCTAAAAAACCTCGATGTGGAGATTCCCCTAGGCAAATTTGTCTGTGTCACTGGCGTATCGGGTTCAGGGAAATCCACCCTGATGAATGAACTTCTCTACCCGGCCCTGCGCCACCACTTAGGGCAGAAAACTCCCATGCCCAAGGAACTGGATACCATTACCGGCCTCAACGCCCTAGATAAAGTGATTGTCATTGATCAATCCCCCATTGGCCGCACACCCCGGTCTAACCCCGCCACCTATATTGGTGTTTTTGATGTGATTCGGGAGGTTTTTAGTCAAACGATTGAAGCCAAGGCACGGGGCTATAAGCCAGGGCGATTTTCCTTTAATGTGAAGGGGGGCCGCTGTGAAGCCTGTGGCGGCCAGGGCATGAATGTGATTGAGATGAATTTTTTACCCGATGTCTATGTCCAGTGCGATGTGTGCAAAGGGGCCCGCTACAATCGCGATACCCTCCAGGTGACCTATAAGGGGCAATCCATTGCCGATGTTTTGGAAATGACGGTGGAAACGGCCCTAGACTTTTTTCAAAATATTCCTAAAGCTGTTAACAAACTGCAAACCCTCGTGGATGTGGGTCTGGGGTATGTGCAACTGGGCCAAACCGCACCGACCCTTTCTGGGGGGGAAGCCCAACGGATGAAGTTAGCCACGGAACTGTCTCGCCGGGCCACGGGCAAAACCCTTTATCTCATTGATGAACCCACCACGGGCCTGTCCTTTTATGATGTTCATAAACTCCTGGATGTATTGCAGCGATTAGTGGATAAGGGCAATTCGGTTCTAGTGATTGAGCATAATCTGGATGTGATTCGCTGTTGTGATTGGATCATTGACCTCGGCCCTGAAGGGGGCGATCGCGGCGGTGAAATTATGGTGACGGGAACCCCAGAGGAGGTGGCCAAGCATCCTACATCCTATACTGGCCAATATCTACGGCATCATCTGGGTTGATTTTTCTCAAATCTAAATCTATGGCTAAACCAGTCCGGGTGCGGCAGCACGTTAATCCCCTCAGTCACAAATTTCAACAGCCACCCCAAGCTGCCGAGGGGTTACATTATTCCAATCCGGAGCAACCCCTCCACTTGGATATTGGCGCAGCCCGGGGAACGTTTTTGCTAGAGATGGCCCTGGCCCATCCAGATTGGAATTTTTTAGGCCTGGAAATTCGCCAGCCCCTTGTCCTAGAAGCCAATGCCCGTCGCGATCGCCTCCGCCAAGATTTCTGTCAAGACTCATACCAACATTCACCCATTCCCCATGCCCTGGAAAACCTCCACTATCTCTGGGGAAATGCCAACCGGGGATTAGAACCCTTACTGGCCCCCTTCCCTCTTCGGGTGATTACGATTCAATTTCCCGATCCCTGGTTTAAGCGTCGCCACCACAAACGACGGCTGGTGCAACCGGAATTGGTACAAACCCTGGTGAACTGTTTAGAGCCAGGAGGATGGATCTTTATGCAGACGGATATTTTCCAACTAGCGGTGGAAATGGGCGATCGCCTTGGGGATCATCCAGATTTAATCCTAGACTCTCCCCGTTGGCTACCGGCAAGCCCCTTTCCTGTGGCCACGGAACGGGAAAAATCGGTTTTAAGCCAGGGTCTACCCATCTACCGCAGTCGTTTTTTCCGCAAGAAGGTCTAAAATTTCCTTTGCAGCCCGATCCACGACCCCCGGTTCCCCCATGGCCTGTCGCATTTGACTATAGCCTGCCAACTGTTCCTGCCGGGCGGCTGGGTTGGCTAACAATTCTAGGGCCACGTTGGTGATCGCTTCAGCATTCACCTTCTCCTGAAGCAGTTCAGGGACGATCACCCGTTTCGCTAATAAATTGGCGGGGGAAACGGAGTCTAAATCTAGATTTAGGAATTTCTGGTAGAGCCATACACTCAGGGGATGGACGCGATAAACTACGACCTGGGGGACATTCAGCAAGGCCGTTTCTAAATTGACCGTACCTGACTTGGCGATCGCCAGATCCGCTGCTGCCAAAGCCGTCAGTGGCTCATCCGTTAAAGTAACCGGCAAACCGGAGTCCGAGATCGCCTTGGCAATAGGAGAACGATACCGCTCCAGGGAAATGGGCAACCAAAACCGAGCCTGGGGATAGTGGCCCAAAATTCCTTTGGCTGCATCGAGAATGGGCGGTAGCAGGGACTTGAGTTCTTGTCGCCGGGACACGGGTACCAGGGCAATGGCCAACTCATCCGGATTAATGCCTAGGGCTTGGCGGGCTTGATCACGGTTCGGGGCCGCCGCAATGCGATCCAGGAGGGGATGCCCCACCCAAGTAACCCTTGCACCGTGTTGCTGGTAGTAGTCCCTCTCCTCTGGAAAAATGGCCAAGAGCAGATCGCTCATCTTAATAATTTGGCGCGTAGAGTACATACTGTGAGCCCAGACCCACTCCTGGGGGGCAATGTAGTACACCATCGGAATTGAAAAATTTTGACGAATATACTGCCCCATGGGCAAATTGCCGCCAATGTAGTCAATTAAGACCACCAAATCCGGGGGATGCTGTTTCAAGTATTGCCGGGCCCGAAATTGTAGCTTCAGGGTGGGCAGGACAAACTTGAGGGCTTCTATTAAACCAACGGAGCCAATGGTACTGGTGTTATGGATAAGGGCTGCCCCGGCTGCGGCCATGCGATCGCCCCCAAGGGCTGTAATCTTCAGGTCGATACCTTGAACCTGGGCCTGTTTTAAGAGGGACTTGACTAGGAGGGAACCCTGAAGATCCCCAGACACTTCGCCGGTACTAATAAAAATATGGGCCATTAGGCTTGGTCTACTCCATTAGGGGCGATCGGCGGTTTAGATGATTGGTTTTCTCGCTGACCGGGTGTTAATCCCCGCCGGCCGTCCTCTTGGCAGTGGGCAAGGAACTGCTGTAAATGCTTCACCGTTTCCACTGGGGTAGACGATGTTAAAGCTAAAGCATCAACGGCGGCGATCGCTTGGTTCAGGGGCAAACCACTACGGTAGAGACTACGAAACGCCTGTTTCAGTAATCGCATATCCTCCCCATCTACCCCGGCCCGCCGCAATCCCACTTGGTTTAAGGCCCGCACTCGAGCGGGATGCCCCTCCACCAACATATAGGGAGGAACATCCCGATCCAAGCGAGACATGGCTCCCACCATGGCTAATCGACCAATATGGACAAATTGATGTACTCCAACCATGCCACCAATGCGGGCCCTAGATTCAATCCAAACATGACCAGCAATGGAAGCAGCATTGGTAATCACCACCTGATCTTCAATCACACAATCGTGGGCCACATGAACATAGGCCAGTAATAAATTGTGGTTGCCAATAACCGTCGTATCTCCCGCCCCATTAGCCCGATTAATGGTTACATATTCACGAATACAGTTATAGTCACCAATGCGAACACTACTTTCCGCACCATCATACTTTTGATCTTGAGAAGGGGTACCAATCACAGCGCCGGGGTAAATTTTATTACCAATGCCAAGGACTGCCGGCCCTTCAATCACTACATGGGCACCAATCTGACAGTTTGCTCCCACCTTAACCCCAGCCCCAATGACCGCAAAGGGCCCAACTTGCACCGTCGGGTCTAGAACTGCCTCGGGGTGGATAACAGCAGTGGGATGAATTAGGATTTGCATGTTATTGCCTTAAGGCCTAGTCTACTAGCGAGAACATCATCTCACCTTCACAGGCCAATTCACCGTCTACTTCAGCCCGTCCCTTCATTTTGCCAAATCGCTTTTGTTTAATAAATAATAGATCAGCCGTAAGGATCAATTGATCCCCAGGGGTAACCGGACGACGGAAGCGAACTTTATCAATACCCGCAAACATGGATAATTTACCCGCTGCCCCCTCCATCTGCATCAAGATGACTCCGCCCACCTGGGCTAAGGCCTCAATCATCAAAACCCCCGGCATAATCGGTCGCCCCGGAAAATGACCTTGGAAAAAGGGTTCATTCACCGTGACATTTTTAATCCCTACGGCCCGCTCTCCAGGAATATATTCAATGATCCGATCCACCATGAGGAAGGGATAGCGATGGGGTAAAAGGTTTTGCAAGTCAACCACAGTCATGGTTTGGACAGTAGTTTCAGGAACAGAGTCAGTTGAAATGGGCATGAATTTGGCAACAATCACGAAAACAACTATCCAAATCATACGGGAGGATGGGATATTCCTTTACATTGCAGGGTTGGCTTTACCTTCCATGGTTGATGCTCAGTACCCTTACCCATGGCGGCGTGTTGCCCGCCCGTGAGTCCCTGAAACCCAAAATTTTCGATAAAATGTAATTTGGGCCTTAGTTGCAGACTTGGTTGCGGAGTAGTTGGCTTGGCTGGAATTGCCCTTTGGACATTCCTCATTCCCCCCATTGCCGGTGGTGTGATTGGTTACTTTACAAACGATTTAGCCATCACCATGCTATTTCGGCCCTATCGTCCATTGAAAATTGGTACGTTTCAGATTCCCTTTACCCCTGGTCTTATTCCCCGTAATCAGGAACGGTTAGCTCGCCGCATTGCCGATGCCATTTTAGGGTCGCTGTTGACCCCTGCCGAGTTGCAAAATCTCGCCCGTCGTCTGCTACATACCGAACGAGTGCAAGCGGTGATCTATTGGTTGCTGCAAATGACCCTAGAGCAGGTTAAAGAACAAAGTGAGCAGCGATCGGCCCAGGTTTTGGCCAATATTCTCCGGGATCTTTTTGGTGGGGCTGTCCCTCGGTTAGTGCGTGCCTGGGGACGGCGGGAAGACTTTCTGGAACCCCAACTTAATCAAATTTTTGACCAAGTTCTAGTTGATCTGCAACTGAGCGAAGATCAATCAGAAAAATTAGCGGCTTGGTTACTGGCAGTTGGCTTTCCGCCGGATCGTCTGCGATTAGCCATGGTTGATTTTCTCACCGATCGCAATATTGCCATTTTAGATGGGGAACTGCGGGAAAAAACCAGTGGTACCTACTGGGTGGTGGCCAATATTCTGGGAGTGCGGAGTACCCTCGTGCGCTTGCGCGATTACTGCATTGAAGAACGGGAGGCCTGCAATGCCCGCCTCAGTGAACTTATTCGCTCCCTTGCCCTCCAGCAACGATTAGTGGAAGCCCTGCAAGATCTCAGTCTGCAAAGTTTACCCCAGGCAACGGTACAGGAGATTCGCCAACTCTTTCGTAGCTCGGTACGCAGCTATATTCAAAATCAAGGGTTATTCTTTCTACAAAATCTTAGTAAAACCATTGACTGGGATCATATTGCCCTAACCATTTTGCGACGTTTGCGGGCGTCAAGTACCCTAATTACGTCCTTAGAAGTGGTCAGCCAAGAACTCGCCCTCGTCTTGGATCGCTATCTGGAGCGGGATTTAGAAATTATCGTGGAGCGGGCCCTGCCGATTTTAGATTTGGATCGGGTGATTGTGGAACGAGTGCAAGAGACGACACCCGAAAATCTCGAGTTAGCCATTCAGGGCATTGTCCGTACAGAACTCCAGGCGATCGTGACATTGGGGGGCATTTTGGGGTTTTTGATTGGTTTGGGGCAGGCGGGATTTTTATACTGGCAAACCCGCTAAATCCCTTAAATGGCCTGGATCCACTCCAGGATTTGATAGGATGTCCAAATCCCATTTTGCCAATAGGGGTCTCCCTCAATTAGGGTATGTACGTCGTCTTCACTGCTGGCATCATAGATGGCAAAAAATTGCTTTAAGTCTTTGGTGGGGCCAATGGTAACAAGAACCCCGTCTTCTTTTTGTTGCTTAAGCCGATCTAAATGGGCCTGGCGATGGGGGCCACGCTTCTCTAGAACCTCAGCACAATAGTCGCCCGTTACGATGAATTTAGTCATAGACTATTTTCCTTGTTTGCTTATTTACCTTTGTTTACTGAAAGAATCCCATGTATACCAGTATCTAACCCTTGGAGTAGTTGGTTAACGGCTCTTTAATCCAACGAATATAGAGGTGCTTAAAGGTGGATTTGAGAACCCGAGGGGCACCAAAATCAATGGGCATCATCGTGGTCGGTAGTTTCCAATCACTGATGGCGAGTTCCTCTGGGCGCAGAAGGGGAAAGTCAATATCGGCAAACTCGGGGCCAATGCCCAATACCTTTGCTGCCCGCAGGGTCGGAATCTGATCGGGATTCACTTGCAGAATCGCGGAGATCGCCTGATCGAGGGCAAAGACATCGGGGCTGGCGGCCAAAAGATTAAGGGGGCGGGGCGTGCCACCACTGGGGCCATTACCTTCATGGCCGATGATTCCATCCATAATTGTTAAATTGGGACTGATCGCCCGGGCTGTTTCCACTAGCATTCGCCCAAAGCGATCGCTATCTTTTCCCGCTTCCATGTGCCACCAGGCCTTCATCTTGCCCGGGACACAACCAAACAGATTTTTCACCCCCATGGTGAGGGTTAACTGGACGTGGGATTTTACCTTGGGTAGGTTAATCACGACATCGGCGGCCATGGCTTCCTTGGATAGGCGTAAATGATTAAATTCCTGGCTCACGGTTTCGTAGCGTTCCCCATGGAACTCAATCACAGGCAGGTCTAAGTCCTGGATCAGGGGTAAATAGCCATTGGCCCGCGCCACTCCTAAGGCCGTACCGAAAGCCGGCCCATCCCCTAAAAAAGGTTCACCCCCCACATCCTTGACCATTTTAGCCACGGCATAGACCAATTCGGGGCGAGTTACACATTCTTTGCCGGGCCTAGCACCCGTCAATAGGTTGGGTTTTAATAAAACCCGATCGCCCGGTTTTACAATGGCTGCCATCCCCCCTAGGGGTTCCAATAGTTTCCCTAGGGTAGGCTGGAGGATCTCTTGGCCATAGGTTGTGGCACGGAGAAGACTGACGGAGGACATGGCAGAACGACTCAATTCAACATAGAGAAATTGTGACACAATCCCACCATGGATGTTCTTAGGATCACCCATCTCTATCTCTTCCCCGGGCCTCTGTCCTGGGGCTACGCGAGATCAAAGCGATCTAGGTTCATCACCTTGTCCCAGGCCGCCACAAAGTCGCGCACAAATTTGGGTTGGGAGTCTTCACAACCGTAGACCTCGGCCAAGGCACGGAGTTGGGAGTTAGAACCAAAGATCAGATCCACACGGGTTCCCGTCCACTTGAGTTCGCCAGTTTTGCGATCGCGCCCCTCGAAAAGGTCTTGGGCCTCAGAGGTGGCTTTCCAAGTCGTGCCCAAGTCGAGCAGGTTCACAAAAAAGTCATTGGTCAAGGTTTCCGGGCGTGTGGTGAAAACACCGTGCTGGGTTCCATCGGCGTTGGTCTTTAGAACCCGCAGGCCACCCACTAGCACCGTCATTTCTGGAGCCGTAAGGGTCAACAACTGGGCCCGATCCACCAGTAGCTCTTCTGCCGATAGGGAATGGCTGCCCTGGAGATAGTTACGGAATCCGTCCGCCTTGGGTTCGAGGGGGGCAAAGGACTCCCCATCGGTTTGCTCCTGGGTGGCATCCGCTCGGCCGGGCTTAAAGGGCACGGTAATCTCATAGCCAGCGTTTTTGGCCGCTTGCTCAACTCCGGCACAGCCTGCCAACACAATCAAATCAGCAAGGGAAACCCGCTTATTACTGGCCTGAGATTTGCCGAGCAGTCCCCCCAGCAGACCGCCACCACCGGACTGAGATTTATTGAACTCCTGTTGGATTCCCTCCAGGGTTTGCAGCACCGTTGCCAATTGGGCCGGCTGATTCACCTGCCAATCCTTCTGGGGAGCGAGTCGAATCCGGGCCCCGTTGGCTCCACCCCGCATGTCGGAGCCACGAAAGGTGGCGGCGGAAGCCCAGGCCGTTGAGACCAGTTGGGATACTGATAGTCCCGAAGCCAAAATTTTAGCCTTGAGGGCGGCAATATCCTGCTCACCAATCAGGTCATGGGTGACAGCAGGAATGGGATCTTGCCAGATAAAGTCTTCCAGGGGTACTTCTGGCCCAAGGTATCGCGATCGCGGCCCCATATCACGATGGGTGAGTTTGAACCAGGCCCGGGCAAAGGCCACTTCAAGCTCCTCAGGATGATCTAGGAAGCGGCGGGAGATCGGCTCATAGATGGGATCCATCTTCATGGCCATATCTGCTGTGGTCATAATGGGGGCATGACGCTTGGAGGGATCGTGGGCATCGGGCACTGTATCCGCACCAGCTCCGTCCTTGGGGGCCCACTGATGGGCACCTGCCGGACTTTTCACCAGTTCCCATTCATACCCGAACAGATTTTCCAGGTAATTGTTGTCCCATTGCACCGGGTTGGTGGTCCAAGCCCCCTCGATGCCGCTGGTCGTAGTATGGGCACCAATCCCCGTACCAAAACTGTTTTTCCACCCTAGACCCTGCTCCTCAATGCTGGCTCCCTCGGGTTCGGGGCCCACCAAGGCCGCATCCCCCGCACCATGACATTTGCCGAAGGTATGGCCCCCTACGGTCAGGGCAACGGTTTCTTCGTCATTCATGGCCATTCGCCCGAAGGTTTCCCGAATATCTCGCCCGGCGGCCACTGGATCAGGAACACCGTTGGGCCCTTCCGGATTCACATAAATCAGTCCCATCTGCACCGCCCCTAGGGGATCTTCGAGATCGCGATCGCCGGTGTAGCGTTTATCTCCCAGCCATTCGCCTTCGGAACCCCAGTAGATGTCCTCCTCCGGCTCCCAAATATCGGCCCGTCCCCCGGCAAAGCCACAGGTTTTGAACCCCATGGACTCAAGGGCGCAGTTGCCCGCCAAAATTATCAGGTCAGCCCAGGAAATTTTCTCACCGTATTTCTGTTTGATCGGCCACAGCAGCATCCGCGCCTTGTCAAGATTGGCATTGTCGGGCCAACTATTGATGGGTGCAAACCGTTGATTACCGGTTCCACCCCCACCACGACCATCCCCAATGCGGTAGGTTCCGGCACTATGCCAGGCCATGCGGATAAAGAGGGGGCCGTAGTGGCCGTAGTCGGCGGGCCACCAGTCCTGGGACGTGGTCATCAATTCGAAAATGTCTGCTTTTAGGGCCGGGTAGTCCAGGCTTTTGAAAACATTAGCGTAATTGAACGCCTCCCCCATGGGATTGGATTTGGAAGAATGTTGGCGGAGTATCCCTAGGTTTAACTGATTGGGCCACCAGTCTCGGTTGGCAGTACCATGGCCAGCAGTAAATTTCTGAACGCCGCTCATAAAGGGGCATTTGCTTTCGCCACTCATCGTGTTCTCCTATTCAAGTTTGATCGGGCATTATGGAGAAGGAACGTTACGTTTTAATCTGTCAAATTAAGCTTTCACACTTTAGTTAATTTTCACATTAAGTTTCACGCTATTTTAAGCGTTTAACTGCCCCACACTTGTAGAGATAAATCCCCATCCTACCGTTGGGATCATTATACTGGATTACTGGATTGCGCCCCGATCGATTAAATCCCTACGAAGCGGTTAGGGCGGCTTTAAGCTGGCAGCAAAATTCCCGGATAGCAGGTAGTCCTTCGGCGGCTGGTTTTTCCCCTAGCCGTTTCACAAAGGCACTGCCGACAATGGCCGCATCGGCTCCCCAATCCCGCACCTGTTTAGCCTGTTCTGGGGAGGAAATACCAAAGCCAACCCCAATGGGTTTATCTGTCATCTGTCGCAATTGACGTAGCATTCCCTGAACACGGCTGGCCAATTCTTGGCGCATTCCGGTCACACCCGTGGTACTCACTAGGTAAATAAACCCCTGGCTGGCCCGGGCGATCGCCGCCATCCGTTCTGGGGAGGTGGTGGGTGCCACCAAAAGGGTGAGTTCTAGACCCAAATCCTGACTAATGGTCAGCACTGAATCTGCTTCCTCTAGGGGTAAATCGGGAATCACTAGGCCCTGAATACCGGCGGTGGCGGCTTGGCGTAAAAATGACTCAATGCCTCGATGGTAAACGGGATTGTAATAGGTAAATAAAATTAAGGGGGCTTGGGGGCGAAGCTCTTTTACCATCCCCAAAACCTGATCCAGACGAGTTCCCCGCTTCAGGGCCCGCGTGGCTGCCGCTTGAATGACGGGGCCATCCGCTAGGGGATCCGAGTAGGGAACACCCAATTCAATTATATCTGCCCCTGCTTTGTCTAGGGTTTCCAGGGCGGCGGCGGTGGTTGCCAAATCGGGATCCCCGGACGTTAGAAAGGGAATAAGGGCACATTGCCCTTGGGCGCGGAGGTGGGTAAAACAATCGGAAATACGGGCCATGGAGATCGGGGGGAGAGGAGCAAAGTTAGGGGATTAGGGATTATGACGACAGGATCGGTCATCACAAACTATTAACCAAGAACAGGGGCAAAAAAACACCGGATATTAAGCCATTCATGGCAAAAACTTAATGGGGGCTTAAGCTCAAGCCCCTACCCTTAAGGATAAGATGCCTTAATCTTTGTGAAGGCTCAAATTGTTGAATTGTAAACCATTGCCATGTTACAGCACTCCCGCCGCTGGTTAGTCCTTCTTTTAATTGGAATTTTTGCGACGATCACCGTGATCTTTCTGGCCAGTGAATCGGGCCAGTCCCTAGAAGTACAAATTCTCCATGCCTCAGATTTTGAAGCTGGGATTCCTGCCCTAGAGGATGCGGTCAATTTTTCGTCCGTACTCAATACCCTTAAGGCGGAGAAAACCGATCGCACGTTGATTTTGTCTTCGGGCGATAACTACATTATGGGGCCATTTTTTGCCGCCAGTGGCGATCGCTCCATGGGACCACTGCTGGGCAAAGAGAATAATGGTCGCAGCGACATTGTAATCATGAACGCCCTGGGAATTGAGGCGGCGGCCTTTGGCAACCATGAATTTGATGAAGGCACTGGACGGATCGCGGATCTCATTCAAGCCGATGATAAAGGCTATGAGGGGGCAAATTTTCCCTATTTGAGTACCAATTTAGATTTCAGTGGCGATCTCAATCTCCAGGATTTAGTCACCGAAAATGGTCAGATGGCCAATGACATTTCCCATCACATTGCCCAGAGTACCATTGTCACTGTCCAGGGAGAGCGCATTGGCCTGGTGGGGGCAACAACGCCCCTATTGAGTCGCATTTCCTCACCCGGCCCGGATATTGGTGTAGAACCGGCCAACCCTGAGGATGTCAACGCATTGGCTGCAAACCTCCAACCCGTTATTGATGATCTGACTGCTCAGGGAATTAACAAAATTATTCTCTTGGCCCACCTTCAGCAATTGCCTATGGAGGAAAGCCTCGCCCAGCAACTCAAGAACGTGGACATTATTATTGCCGGAGGCTCCCATAATATCCTGGCGGATGAAACCGATCGCCTGCGTCCCGGAGATAAGGTGGCGGGCCCTTATCCCATTATCGAAACCTCGGCCAGTGGTGAGCCAGTGGTGATCGTAAATACCGGGGCCAACTATCGCTATGTGGGTCGTCTCGTCCTCAAATTCGACCCGAAGGGCAAGGTAGACCCCAATAGTATTGATGCCAATGTCAGTGGTGCCTTTGCCAGCGATCGCCCTGGGGAACAGCCAGCGGATCCGCGCATTGTGGAAGTTACCGATGCCGTCCGTGAAATTATTATGGAAAAAGACGGGGATCTCTTTGGCAAAACCACGGTATTTTTGAATGGCAGTCGCCGGGATGTACGCACCCAGGAAACCAACCTCGGGAATTTAACCGCCGATGCCAATTTAGCCGCGGCCCGGGCGGCGGATCCAACCGTTGTCGTCTCCATTAAAAATGGCGGTGGTATCCGCGATAATATTGGTACGGTCAATGGACAAGGGGGCAACAATCCCAATGCGGGGGAAAAAATGCCCCCCATTGCCAATCCCATGGCTAACAAAAAAGATGGTGATATTTCCCGCCTCGATATTGAAAATGCCCTGCGCTTTAATAATGCCCTCAGCCTGGTTACGGTGACGGCCGAAGATTTTTTGAAACTTGTCGAGCATAGCGTTGCTGCCACGGAGTATGGCGTGACTCCCGGCCAGTTTCCCCAGATTGGTGGTTTTGCCTTTAGTTTTGATGCCCGCCGTCCCGTAGGAGAGCGTGTGCTTTCCCTGGCCATCAAGGACGATAAGGGAGCCATTCAAGATGTGATCGTCAAAGAGGGGCAATTCCAGGGCAAGGGCGATCGCCCCATTCGCCTCGTCACCCTATCCTATTTGGCCGATGGCGGTGATAGCTATCCCTTCCCGGAGATTGCTGCGGCTAATCCCAGTCGCTTTAATCGGGTTGATCTGGTGGCGAACGTCGAGGAACCCACCTTTACCACCCCCGGTACCGAGCAGTATGCCCTGGCAACCTATATGGAAAAAAACTACAGCAAGACCCCCTACACCCTTGAGGATGTTCCCCCCGACCAAGATCAGCGGATTCAAAATATGGCCCGGCGGCGGGGTGATACGGTCTTAAACCCATCCTGAGGAAAAGTCATGTCTGAGCAATGATCATGCTCGACGAAAAACCCAGTTAACCTAGCTACAGGATTTATGATTTGGGCTACATGATTTGAAAATCTAGGGGTGTGGCCATGGTCTCCGGTTGGCGGGAATCCGTAATCAGCCAATCTAGGGCCGCGGCCCGCACATCAATCGTGGTTCCAGTTTTATCGACGCAATAGCGACCAAACACCAACTTATCCACAAGTCGCACATCGGGGCCCAACCGAGAATATTCAAAAATAACGCAATTATCGACGATCGCCCCTGCACAGAGATGGCAGTTGGGGCCAATCATCGTCGGCCCAATAATCGTCACCCCATCTTCAATTTCGGTCATGCCGCCAATATAAACGGGGCCTTGAATATGCACCTTATCCCAATTCACCGCCACATTAATGCCGGTATAAATCCCAGGGGAAACTTCATGGCCAGGAATAGAAACATTGGTAACATCACCACTGAGGACACTCCGTACCGCCTGCCAATAGTCGGGAACTTTGCCAATATCAATCCACTCAAATTCCATGGGCAAGCCATAGAAGGGGGCCCCCATCTCCACTAATTTAGGAAAGAGTTGGCCACCAATGTCGTATTCCTGATTCGAGGGAATGTAGTTAATAATCTCCGGCTCAAAGATATAAATCCCGGTATTAATATTAGTGCTGAGGGCCTCTTCAACCGTTGGTTTTTCCTGGAAGGCCACAATCCGGTTGTCGTCGTCCGTGACCACCACCCCATAGCTGGACACTTGATCCTGGGGCACGGTTTTCATAATTACCGTGGCGATCGCCCCCCGTTGCCGATGCCACTTTACGGCGGCGGTGAGGTCTAAATCAATGAGGGCATCTCCGCACATCACCACAAAGGTATCGTCAAAGAAGGGATTAAAGTCTTGAATACGTTTAATTCCACCAGCGGAACCCAGGGCCTTCCCCACCAGTTCCCCATCTTCGATGTAGCCTTCAAAGGAATAGCCAATTTGTACCCCAAACCGTTGGCCATCTTGGAAATAACCTTCAATTTCATGGGCTAAATGACTCACATTCACCATGATTTCCGTAAAGCCATGTTGGCGGAGAAGTTCCACTAGGAATTCCATCACCGGCTTTTGTAAAATTGGAATCATCGGCTTGGGAATGGTGTAGGTAATTGGGCGAACTCGAGTGCCCTTCCCTGCTGCCAAAATCATCGCTTTCATGGTGCGATCGCCCGCCTCCCTTTGGTATCTAGATCACTATTGAACGTTTCGCCGGTCATCCTAGCTTAATCCACAGCATAAACCTGGCCATGAAATAATACCCGTGTAATTCCCTTTGCTTGGAGGTAGGGCATGACTTTATGGAATATCTTACCATCGGGCACTTTGATAATGGTTTTCCGCCATTGACTATCGGATGGGCGATGTAACCGCTGATTTTGCTGGGAATAGCGCAGGGCCACTGGACGACTATCAAAAATAGGTAGGGTTTCCTGGCGAGCCTCCTCCGTACTCACCTGCTCCAGTCCACGAAAATCCTGAAGGGGTCGGGTCAGGAGTTCGGATCGCTTATTGACCACCACATAGCAGGGCCGCGGCAAAAGGGCTTCTAGGAGGGGCACAATCGTTAACTGGGTTTCTGGGGATTCTTCGAGAATCTCTAGCTCATCTTCGTTAACCTCCTCATCTTCGCCATCTTCCTCTTCGTCGTCCTCATCATCATCAAACTCATCGGGATCCTCTCCCGCAAGTCCCTGAAGATCATCCTCTTCGTCCTCTTCTTCATCCTCCTCGCTGGAGACCGAGGTGGGTATGGCATTTACCACTTTTCGCTTAATGATAGGGGCCGCTGGAGCTGAGGCTGCTGGTGGTTCGGGTTCTGGGGTGATCGGAGCTGGGGCGATCGCCTCTGGGGATGGGGACACCTCTAAATCATTTACGGGTGGATCATTTGCAGGGGATGACGTCGCCGCTAACACTTTAATTGTGCGACGAATGGTATTTTCACTCACACCATAGGCTGTGGCCAGTTCTTTGATCCCGTCCCCCTGGTGATGGCGGCCAACAATTTCTTGGCGTTCGAGATCAGATAATCGCTTATAGGTCATGGGGCCATTGCTAAAACCACAGCATTACTCATTATCTATTTCTCTGTCCGACTATGCGGACTAATGTGACCATTTATCCCAAATTATTAATTTATATATCAAAAGATTTATTTTTACATGGGTCAAGCATTCTATCGTGAAAAAGGGTTAATTATAATAATGAAGGAAAACTCTACTGAGTGGTTGTATGCTGGATGCCTTTTCGATGCTTGTTCCTGTTGATGGGTCTACGGATAAAGAGCAGGCGGATAAAGATCAGGCTAGCCATCTTGCCCCATCCGTTGATCTTGGCGTTTGCATTACCATTCACGGGCACTTCTACCAACCCCCCCGGGAAAATCCCTACCTAGATGCCATTGAGCATCAGCCCAGTGCTAGCCCCTTCCATGATTGGAATGAGCGAATTTATCACGAGTGTTATCGTCCCAATGCCTTTGCCCGCATTCTCAATGACCAGGGGCAACTGATCAAGATCGTTAACAACTTTGAACATCTGAGTTTTAATATCGGCCCTACCCTCTTTAGTTGGCTAGAGCGATACGACCTAGAGGTTTACCAACGGATTATTGATGCCGATCGCCAAAGCTGTATCCGCTTCAATGGCCATGGCAATGCGATCGCCCAAGCCTATAATCACATTATTTTACCTCTAGCGAATTACCAGGATAAAGTCACCCAGATTCGCTGGGGCAAGGAAGATTTTCGCAGTCGCTTTGGCCGGGAACCGGAGGGGATGTGGTTAGCGGAAGCGGCCATTGATCGGGAGACCGTACAGGTTTTAATCCAAGAAGGCATCAAGTTTGTCATTTTAGCCCCATCCCAAGCCCAACGCTGTCGTCCCTTTGGTGCATCGGAATGGCAGGAAGTGAGTGGCAGTCAAATTGATCCGACCCGGCCCTATCGCTGCTTTTTACCGGAGGGGAATCCAAATACCGATTTTATTGACATTTTCTTTTACGACGGCCCCATTTCCCGAGATATTGGCTTTAATGATCTCCTCACCAGTTCAGAATTTCTCGCCGGTCGCTTAGGGCAGGCGGTACGGGGAGATCATCGCACAGCCCAATTAGTGTCTGTGGCAACGGATGGGGAAACCTTTGGTCATCATAAACATGGGGGCGAACGGGCCCTAGCCTATGCCTTTACGGTGGAATTTCCAAAGCGGGGTTGGACTGTTACGAACTACGCCCATTACCTCAGTTTGTCTCCCCCTACCTGGGAAGTGGAACTCAAGCCTGTGACAGCCTGGAGTTGTGCCCATGGGGTCGATCGCTGGCGAGATGACTGCGGCTGTGGTGACGGTGGCGGTTGGCATCAAAAATGGCGGCGGCCGTTGCGGGAGAGTCTGGATTGGTTGCGGGATGAACTCATTGATGTCTATGAAACCCTAGCCATTGATCTATTTCTCTGCCCCTGGGCCGCTCGCAATGAGTATATCAACATTATTCGCGATCGCAGTGAAGCCAACTTAAATCAATTTTTCCAGCACCATCAACGTCATCCCCTCAGTGCATCGGAGCGAATTGATGCCCTGCGACTGTTAGAGATGCAGCGTTATGCCCTGCTGATGTACACCAGTTGTGGCTGGTTCTTTGATGAAATTTCCCGGCCCGAGGGAGTGCAAATCCTGCGGTATGCGGCCCGGGCCATGGAACTAGCCGGGGATGTGGCCGGTGTGCAACTGGAAGCGGCCTTGGTGCGTCGCTTGAGTGAAGCCCCCAGCAATGTTGAATGCTTTGCCCACGGTGGCGAAATCTACGATCAACTGGTGAAGCCGGCCCAAATTTCCCTCCATCAGGTGGCTGCCCACTATGCCATGAATTCTCTATTTACAAGCTATCCCCGACGGCACCATCTCTACTGCTACCACATTGATCAGGGAGATTATCATCTGCAACGGATTGGCAATCTCACCCTGGCGATCGGGCAGATCAATCTTGAGTCTAGTATTACCTGTGAACACCAGTCCTTGATTTTTGCCGTCCTCCATTTAGGCGGTTGGGATTTTCACTGTGGTATTCAATCCTTTCAAGGGCGGCGGGACTATACCCAAATTAAACACAAGCTCTTAGATTCCATTGACCAGGGCAGCGCAGCCCGGGCCGTAACCGCCCTCACCCAGGTTTTTGGCCCTGAAGCCTATGGCTTAAATGATCTCTTTGCCGAAGATCGCCATCGCCTGATGCAACTCCTGACCCGTGAAACCCTCACCCGCCTTGATCAACTCTATAGCCAAGTCTACCGAGATAACTACGGGATTCTCATGGGCTTTCATCGAGATGGCCTGCCGGTTCCCCAGGAATTACAGGTGGCGGCGGCCGTGGCATTGACCCATCGAGCGGTGAACCATTTACGGGGGCTAGAGCAGGATCTCAGCGATGCCAATAATTTATCCCAGATAAGTGTGACGGGCCATCTAGGGGAACTAGCGGCGATCGCCCGGGAGGCCAAACTCCTTGGGTGTCAATTGAGCCTATCCGATGAAAAACCTCTCCTAGAGCAGCAGATCGTTCGTTTGCTTTGGCATTTTGTCCATCATCTGGATACGACCACCCTGGATAGCATTGTACCGATCCTGCAAAATATCCTGACCATTAGCCAGGCATTGGATATCCATCTCCACCTGGATCGGGCCCAAGAGTTATTTTTTGATCTGGTTCATCATCAGTTGCGAATATCCGAGAATACCACTTCTGCCCTTTCTTCCCCCTTAAGTCCCAACCATCTGCGGCAACTTCTGCAACTGGGCCATCAATTGGGTGTGGATGTGAGTTGGTGGTTAAAGAATGATAAAAATGATAGTGATATCGAAGTCGCCTAGGTTTATGGAAACGGCCTTTTGGCCGGGTCTTTCTGGGGCTTTTCTCTACTATTTCTGGTTTCTAAATTTCTAAATCCCTAGTTTGTAGAAGCTTTGGGAAGTTCCGGTAAGGCTTTTCCCAGCCAATAGAGACGAAAGAGTCCCCACATCCCTAGGGCAATAAACAGTAAACTCACCCCCTGGGCAATGCGTAGGGGCCCAAGCATGAGGCTATCGGTGCGTAGGCCCTCAATCCAAAAGCGACCCAGGCTATAGGCAATTGCATAGACTAGGGCAATGGTTCCGGGCCGATTCAGGGGCGATCGCCAAAACAGTCCCATGAGAATCCCAAATACGCCCAAATTCCAGAGGGATTCATAGAGAAAGGTGGGGTGATAGTAGGCAACATCGGCAAAACCAGGAGGCCGCTGCCCTGGGGGAATGAGCAATTTCCAGGGTAAATCCGTGGGTGTACCAAAGGCTTCTGAGTTAAAAAAGTTTCCCCAACGACCGATCGCCTGGCCCAGGATTAAAGATGGGGCAATAATATCGGCAAGTTGCCAAAAGGGTAGACGACGAACATAGCTGTAGAGGGACATGGCCAACAAACCGCCCAAAATAGCCCCGTGGATGGCAATCCCACCCCTCCAAATTTGGATAATCTGCTCAGGATGCTGCTGATAAAAATCCCACTGAAAGGCAACATAGTAGAGGCGGGCGGCGGGAATGGCACCAATGACCAACCAAATTGCTAAGTCTGCGACAACGTCAGGGTCAATCTCGCGGTGGCGGGCAAGGTGCTGACTTAACCAAATTCCAATGAAAACCGCTGAGGCAATGAGGACACCATACCAGCGTAAACTAATCAAACCTAGGTCTAGGGTCGGCCCCGGCGAGGTAAATTCAAATGCCAGCATGGGAAAATATAACGCTCTTAGGATAGCTAGGATAGGTTCACTGACTAAACTATACCCTTTGATTTGTTCCCCTAGGGGCGATCGCCCAAATCCTAGGCGGGGCTGACGACATGACTAACGGCCCGCTCAAGCTGGGACAGAACAACAATTTGGCCACTACTAAGACCATCCACAAGTTGTTCAAGGGCATCATATTCGTAGGGGCCCAGTTCCGAAGTCCAGAGTAATTGATTAATTTGCCGTTCCTGGGAGGGAGTAATCAGGCGAGTTGCCAGAATACGGCGGATGGCATCTAGAAGTTTCATGGTGAGCTATCAAATGCTTTACACTTCTTAGTCTGGCAGAGAGCCAACCCCACGAACGTGATAGGCACAACCTGGAAAAAGTGATCTTCATCACACGGAACCTTTTACGGGTGGAATCGACATAGGTCTCATGCTTACACCGTAGGCTACAATGATACCCAATTTGAATCATTTGGCCACATTGCCTAAAGATCATCTTTAATTGCCACCTGATTTCAATTTCTAAGTCACTTAGTTTGACTGTTTTTCCCCCAAGGGGCATAGGATCGGGTTCTCTAGGAAATGGTTTCTTGTAAGCCTTTCCGACAAGCTACGACAATTGTAAATTTGACTGACTTGTTTTGTTCGTTAAACGTTAAACAAGGTTACATGAGGAGTCTCACAATGAAATCATTCCTGCAATTTGGCATGGGTATTTTAGCCGCAACCCTCCTGGGGGCAACCCTAAATGAGCCGGCATCGGCGAGTTTATTTGAGCACCATGAAGTTGAACAAACCAAATACGCGGCGATCGCCATGCCCTTGGCTCGCGGCGGTTATCGTTTATTAGTGGTGGAACAAATTAGTGATCAACGTCAATGCTGGGCTGAAAATGGTTCTGCACCCGTGATAATTGACCCACTCTTGGCGACCTTTGACTTTACGGGTATTTGTGGCCGGAGTACGGACAGCAATGGCTATTCGATTCGGGTGGCGCAGCAGGACTTAGGACTTCAGTACAGCCTTCGAGTTGAACAGCGTGGGAATGAATTGTACTTAGTGGGAGCCAGTAATCGGGGCGGAGAAACCATGGTAATTGGTCGCACCTATGGCATGGTCGATGGCCAGTTTCATAAATTTATTTTGGAACCCACCTGGCGATTTGCGCGGCGGGGTTATGAAGGCCGGGTTCTCGGCCATGTTTACTTTAAGAACGATTCCTGGGAAGCGGCCACGGGCAGTCAGCCTGAACCAATCGCCGCCCCCATGGCCCAGCCAGAAATCCCCAGTGCGGTTGAGCCAAGTTCAGTGGAAGAGACCGTTACGGTTGAGGTTGAGACACAAGGGGCAGATGTGAATGTTCAGGTGGTGGAAACTGAAAATGTAGATTCAGCCACCTCTGTTCCCACCCAGCCGACATCGATTATCGTACCGCCACCGGAAGAAACCACCGTCCCCCCAATGGAGCAAACGTCCACCTCTCCCCAGAGTATTCGCTCCCTATCCCAGCGGATGCGTTAAGTATCCTAGGGCTGGAGTTACTCCAACTCAACAAAAATCTATGGGCCTGGTTGTTACAGCCAGGTTTTTTTCTGGGAATGCACTAACTAGCGATGGCGGATCATTTCTACGCGGTAACGCTCTTTTTTCGTGAGTTGAATGGAGCGAATTTCTACCCGGCCTTTACCACGGACGACGAGCAAATCTCCCGCCTGAAGACGGTGGCTGGCCTGGTGAATCGGTTGCCAATTGACGCGAACGTCACCCTGATTAATTAAATCCACCATTTTGCTACGGGACAGACCAAAACCAGCAGACCCTAGGGCATCTAAGCGCAGGGAGGCTTCCACCGTGGCGATCGCCTTGGTTTGGGGGGGAGAAACCTTGAGTTCAGCCCAGGGTATCTCTTGCAGCGTCACGGGAACGGTTCGTACCTGGTGGAGGGTTGCCTTCAGGGGGGCGATCGCCTCCGGGGTGAGGATCACTTGGGCACCGCGCTCCCCTAAGAGAATAATGTCACCAAAATTCTCAGGGGATGTGCCACTACTGAGCAGGGCCTGTTCAAAGTCACGGTATTGGGCCGGGTCAAAGAGAAAATTACCGGCAATGGATAGGAGTCCCAGGGGCAACGGCTCCCCCTCCAGGGGAATGTCCCGCCGGGCGATCGCCAACCGACACCGCTCTGCCTGGGGGTAGCCACCAAAACTCTGATAATGAATCTCGGTGAGTCGGTCTAGTTCACTGTGGGCCGCCGCCAATACCGCTGGATCCAAAAAGGGCGTATAGCACACTGTCCAAGTTTTAATTGCCTGGGCGATCGCCCCCGAGAGGAAGCCCAATTCGTCCTTGGCGGCATGGTCATTCTCAATCATTGGGAAAAATCCGCCAAACCTTGACCGTACTATCCTCGCTGCTGGTTAAGAGTTGATCGGCACTAAAAATTGTGGCATAGACCGAACCAGCATGGCCTTTTAGATTGCGGAGTAGCTCTCCACTCCGGTTCCAGATTTTCACCGTTTGGTCGCCGTGACCACTGGCGATCGCCTGGCCATCGGGACTAAAGGCTACCGCAAAGACCTGGCCCCCCTCCTGGCCAAACTGGTGGAGCATTTCACCGCTAGAGAGTTGCCAGACCTTAATGCCATCACCATCACTACCACTGACCAACTGCTGATTGTCGGGACTAAAGGCCAGACTATTGACATCACTGGTATGGCCCTCAAAGATCCGCAATAGCCGCTCATTTTCTATATCCCAAAGACGAATTAAGGTATCAACACCCCCCGTGGCTAAATAGCGACCATTGGGACTGATTGCCGCCGCCAAGACAATGCCTTCATGGCCCCGCAGGGTGGCCCGTTCCTGTTGGCTGGCAACATCCCACAACTTAATGGTGTGATCATAACTGGCACTGGCGAGGGTACTACCGTCGGGACTAAAGACAATAGAATTCACAAAATCTTGATGCCCGGATAGGGTGGCAACGGCTTGGTAGGTGTCCATATTCCAGAGCTTAATGGTGTTGTCCTTACTGCCACTGGCAACGGTTGCACCATCGGGGGCCATGGCCAGGGAATATATCCAATCTTGATGGCCCTTACCCTGCCCCAAAAGGGTTGCCCGATCTAAATCCCAAAAAAAGAGGGTCTGATCATCCCCACCGCTTACCAGTAAATTGCCCCCTGAATTAATTGCCAAGGCATTCACTTCATCGGTATGGCCACTCAGGGTAAAGGCAAGGGCAATCTTTGACCAGGGATTGTCACGTTCGGTTCCTAGGGCGGTTTCTATTTGCTCCTGTTCTTGAACCGTGCCTTCCCTAGGAAACAGCCAGCGCTCGGTAACCTGCCAAACAGCAAATCCAGCAACGGAACCCGTCAATGCTAAGGCTCCCAAGAGAATCAATAGCTCTTTAACTTTTGTGGTTGCCATAGGGTCAATTGTCCTAGGTGCAAAAGCTTGACAGGGTTTTTATTATAGCAATCCAAGAGAATATACCAATAAAAATTAAGGGGTGGACGATTCCCGATCCTGCATAGAGACCAGCGGCCAAAGCGTACACCCTAGCAACCTTGTTTTGCAATTTGTTGGGCAACGATTATGGTCAAGGCATTGGCACTTCCGGTAATTTCTGAGCGTCATCATTCCCTAATTCAACCCCTGATGGATTGGAGCGATCGGGATCTGGTACAGGCGTTTCAATCCAAACGCGATCGCGGCTGCTATTTTATTGCGCTGTTTGCCCGCTATGGCCCCCTTGTCTATAGCGTCTTGCAACACCATGGGCGATCGCCGGTACAGGTGGAATACCTCTATGCTAAAACCTGGCAAGAGATGTTCTTCTCCCTCCATGAAATTGAATTTGATGTAGAGGGGGTAAAGATTGGCGAAGAAACGGCCCCATCCCTACGCACCTGGATCGTGAATCGTACCGCCAATACCGTCCATGAAAAACTACCCGGAATCGAACACATCACCTACGTTCTCAATGATGCGCCACCGCCCTTTTGGTGCTACCTAGAGGCCACTCTCGCCTACCTGCCAGCCCTAACCCGACTCATTTTAGTAGCAACCCAAACCTTTCACTGGACACCGGAGCGGATTCAGGCCTACCTAGAAATCCAAGGGGAAACCCTGACCCGGGAGGAGATTCATCATCATGTTCAACAGGGGTTTGAACTTTTGACCGATTGCTTACCCGCAGATATCCGCTCGATCTATTTAGGCTTACCAATGCCTGTGACGGAAATCCCCTGTCCTGAAGGGGCAATGGATACCGCTGAAACCCTGGAGTTATATCCCGCCAGCACCGAAACCCCTGGTTCAGTATTTACGGACAGCCTAGAGGTTGCCATGGAGGAGGACAGTGCCCAGCCTGACTCCGAACCAGCCGCCGCCGACCATAATGATAACGATGACGATGGCTATGACGACATTAGTTCTCTATTGGAAGAGTGGGAAATGGCTCTATCAGCCTAGTTCGTCTAATTGGCGATCGCCCTAGGGGCAGTTCACGGGATGTTTACTTGAGGGAACAAATCGAAATAGACGATTGACAAGGAAGTAAACGTATCGCTATGATGGGGATCGCGCAAAAAAGGGACTGTAGTTCAATTGGTTAGAGCACCGCCCTGTCACGGCGGAAGTTGCGGGTTCGAGCCCCGTCAGTCCCGTAGGTTTAAGGCGTTAAGACTGAGTGCTGCATCGCTATGGGAGAGTATGGCAAGTGCGTTATACTTGATGGAAACGATGAAAAAGTAAATACCACGGCAGATTGCATATACTGACCTATACTGACAAAGGTGATTCAAAATAACTCTATGAGTAATATTGAGAAAGAAATCGAAAAGGCTCGGGTAGATGCCCGCGAGGTCTGTGATATCCAAGGCTCCACCTCTGGCCAATGTGCGGCTGCCTGGGATGCCCTAGAAGAATTACAGGCGGAAGCATCGCACCAGCGGGAAGAAAAGAAAGATGAGCATCGCACCTCCCTAGAGCAATATTGTGATGATAATCCTGATGCCGCTGAATGCCGTATTTACGATGATTAAAGTCGATTCATGACGGTGAATGGTTAGACTTGGGCTAGGATGATTTGCCAATGTGGCCGGAAATTTGCGATCGCATCCGCACGGTCACGGGGTATCCCCTTGCCTCTCCCCAGCCCCGATCCGTTGGCGGCGGTAGCATTAATCAGGCCTATGTGCTCCAAGATAGTCAGGGTAGTGTTTTTGTTAAGATAAATCGCCCTGAACGGGAAGCAATGTTTGCCCAAGAGTTCCTTGGTTTACAGGCTCTAGCCCAAGTGGGTGGGATCAGGATTCCCCGTCCTTTGGCATGGGGAGTGGTTTCCAGTGCTAGTTTTATTGCCCTAGAGTACCTGCCCTTGACCACTACCGGGGATTGGTCAGAGATGGGTCGGCAATTGGCAACTTTGCACCAGCAGGGTCGGGGCGATCGCTTTGGTTGGTCTGCATCGAATACCATTGGCAGCACCCCCCAGATCAATGATTGGTCAGGGGATTGGCCATCCTTTTTTCGGGATTGTCGTATCGGCTATCAACTCCGATTGGGGGAACGACATGGGGGACGATTTTCCAGGGGCAATGAACTCCTAGATCAGTTACCAGCCCTACTGACACACCAGCCAGAACCCTGCCTAGTCCATGGGGATTTGTGGAGCGGGAATGCGGCCTTTAGCCAATCAGGGCAACCCGTCATTTTTGATCCGGCGGTGTACTACGGCGATCGGGAAGTGGATCTAGCCATGACGGAACTCTTTGGGGGGTTCCCCAATAGTTTTTATGACGGTTATCATGCCGCCTATCCCCTGGAGCCTGACTATCATCGCCGCAAAGTCATCTACAATCTTTACCACATCCTCAATCACTTTAATATTTTTGGGGGTGGATACGAACGCCAGGCCAATGGGATGATTGACTCTATTTTGTCTGGGTGCTGAGTTTTGTCTGGGTCTTGAGTACAGACCACTGGATTAACGCTATCAGGAACTACGCTCCATGGATCTGTATCAAGCTATCCTTCGGCCATTGGTCTTTGCTGGCCTTCGGGCGGATCCGGAAACGATTCATCAACAGTTTTTGCGGGCTTGTACCTGGTTAAATCAGTCGGGCGATCGGGATACCCTTGCCACCCAGATTAGAGGGCAAATTAAGGCCCAATGTACCTATGACTCCCCGCGACTGAAGCAAACTCTGTGGGGTCTAGATTTTCCCAATCCCATTGGTTTAGCGGCGGGCTTTGACAAGGATGGTACGGCCAGTTCTATTTGGGCAGACTTTGGCTTTGGCTTCGCAGAAGTGGGAACCGTCACCTACCATCCCCAACCCGGAAATCCGCGGCCGCGCCTCTTTCGTTTACCCCAGGATCGGGCCTCCATTAATCGCATGGGCTTTAACAATGGTGGAGCGGCAACCATGGCAGAGCGGCTAAAACAGGAGGCCCATGGACGCTCCTATCCCCTGGGGATTAATCTGGGCAAGTCTAAAATAACGCCTCTGGAGGATGCCAAAGCAGATTATCTGGCTAGTTTCCAGTTACTCTATCCATGGGGGGATTATTTTGTTGTCAATGTAAGTTCTCCCAATACCCCCGGTCTGCGGAGTTTGCAAGCACGGGATCAACTGGAACCCATCCTGGAGTCCCTGCAACGGGCCAATAATCCCCCTAAGCCTCTCCTCGTCAAAATTGCACCGGATTTAACCTGGGAGGACATTCGTGACGTTGTTGATTTGGCTCGCCAGTATGAACTCGCGGGAATAATTGCCACGAATACAACCCTGAGTCGTACTGGCTTGAAAACCCACCATGTTTCTGTCCACGGCCATTGGTCTAGAAACCGTCAGTCTCCCGCAGAGGTAGCGGGTGGATTAAGTGGTGCGCCGTTGGCCCAGAGATCCACAGAAATTATTCGTTTTATTCATGACTATACCCAGGGCACATTCCCCATTATTGGCGTGGGGGGAATTTTTACGCTGGCGGATGTCTGGGCTAAGTTAGAGGCTGGGGCATCCCTTGTCCAACTCTATACGAGCTGGGCCTATGAGGGGCCATGGTTACTACGACGTTTACTTCAGGGACTGGATCAGCAACTTCAAGGGGCAAACTTAGAAACCCTAGGGGCGATCTCCCGCAGATAGAAACGTGCTGGGGGCTTTATTCCAGCAACCCAAGACCTTAGTCATTGAGAAGACGTTTAAGGATTGGCAAGGAATCGTCATAATGAAGAAGGGAGCTTGACTCCACCATCGCCCTAACGAATGAGGATACCATGGGACAAACCTGGCAAGTGGGCAAGCTATTTGGCATTCCCCTATACATCGATCGCTCCTGGTTCATTGTCATTGCCCTTTTTACGTTTCTGAATGGCTCAGATTGGCAACAGACCTATCCCAATTGGGGACTATTGGCTTGGATTGCGGGTTTAGCTGTCTCACTCCTATTGTTTGCCTCCGTACTGTTGCATGAATTGGGCCATAGTTTAGTGGCCCGATCCCAGGGGATTACGGTGCGATCGATTACCCTATTTCTGTTTGGTGGGGTCGCATCCATTGAACGGGAATCCTCCACCCCCGGTCAGGCATTTCAGGTGGCGATCGCCGGCCCCCTGGTAAGTTTGGGGTTATTCATTGCCCTAAGCGGCCTCTCCTATACCTTTCCCCAGGAAACCCCCTGGCGGGAAATGGTAACCTATTTAGCCGGTATCAACCTGATTTTGGCTCTTTTCAATCTGTTACCGGGACTGCCCCTAGATGGGGGACAAATCCTCAAGGCCGGTGTCTGGAAACTGACGGGCGATCGCTTTCAGGGCATTCACTGGGCGGCCCGATCAGGGCAAATCCTCGGTTGGCTAGCGATTAGTTTTGGCGCAGTTAGTTTTTTCCTTTTAGGTACAATCAACGGTCTTTGGATTGCCTTTTTGGGTTGGTTTGCCCTACGCAATGCCACCCTGTATAACCGGATGACGACGATGCAGGAAATGCTCTTGCAGGTGAAGGCCAGTGATGTCATGAGTCGGGATTATCGCGTGGTGGATGCCCACATCAGTTTGCGGGAATTTGCCGATCGCTACCTCCTTTTAGCGGATCAACAACCCACGGCCTATTTTGCGGCGGCGGATGGTCGCTATCGGGGCCGCATTGATCCCAAGGCCATGAATCATGTGGAACGGAGTACCTGGGAGCATACCCCCCTAAGTCATTTAGCAGTTCCTTTGGATGCCACTCCCTCGGTGAGTGAAGCCACCAATTTAGCCACGGTGATCCATGAATTAGAAGTTCAAAACCAGCCCTATCTGACGGTTTTGTCTCCCGCTGGGGCGGTGGTGGGGGTCATCGATCGCGGTGATATTGTCCAATCCCTGGGCGATCGCTTTGGTTGGGCCGTCAATAAAACGGACATTGAGACGATTAAAAAACAAGCCAGCTATCCCCCCAGTCTCCAATTGGATCAAATGGCGGCAACGGCTCTGCAAATTATTCCTAGGGATGAATCATCGGAATCCCCGGTATCCTCAGTCCCTAAATCCTAAGGATATTTCATGGCCCTACAAGGGATAGCCCAATTGATGTAGGGGTAGGGCATAGCCCCCAGCCACTAAAAACACCTGATCCATCTCCCTCGACAAATGCTGGATCAGTCCTCCGAGGCGATCGCGAAAGAGGCGGCCGGAAGCGTAGGCAGGAATAACGCCCCAACTGGTTTCTTCGGCAACAAAAATCACGGTTCCGGGAAGGGTTTTCACGGTGTTTTTCAGTTCGGCCATCTGCCCTTGCCATGCCGATGCCGAAGACTCTAGGGTATTTGCCACCCAGGTTCCCAGAGAATCAATCAATAGGCAGGTCTGAACCCCTGAGTTATCCCGGAGACTCTGACTCAAATCGTAGGGAACTTCCACTAATCTCCAGTCCGGCGGGCGGCGCATTTGATGTTGACGAATCCGATCCTGCCATTCCCTATCCTGGGGGTGGGCGATCGCCGTTGCCACATAACAGACGGACTGCTGGGTGTGGCTTGCCAAGGACTCTGCCCATTCACTTTTCCCCGATCTGGCTGGGCCGGTTACTAGGGTTTTAAGGCCGGCTTGGGTTGGGCAAAGGGTATCGGGTCTTTGGGAGGACTTTTTCAAGATTCTGCTCAAGATGCTCAAAATCTCCGCCAAATGGGGGATGTGCCGGCCCATGATAGCTTGATAGCCTATATATGTGATGAAAATCACCCACCACCTAGGGGATAAAACACTGCATGTCTATTGATGAACTGACAAAGTAAGACTATGAACATATCCAGCGATTTGTAACAACTTTATTGCAGTATCCTTGAGTCGCGGATATTTTCCTTTAGGCTAAAGATATATTCCCCCTCGACCTATCTCAACGAAGACCTATGATACGCCCAACTCTCAACGTCCTCGCCACTAGCTTAGCCCTTTCAGCGGCTTTGATATTACCCGCAAACGCCCAAGGTGTGTCCATGGCGATCGCCACCCTAACGCCCTCTGAGGTACAAGAGTTTCAGCGCATTGTCCCCAAGAGTGCGGAGGACTACTATACCCTTGGTTTAGTTTTGCAAGGGGAAGGAGACCTACCTGAGGCCATCGAACAATTTAGCCGCGCCCTTGAACTTGAACCCCTGGCGGACTACTACTTCGCGCGGGGATTAGCCCTAGCGGATTTAGGAGATCACCAACGGGCGATCGCTGATTTTAGTCAGGCGGTACGCTTAGATCGTCAATTTGCCAGTGCCTTCTACAATCGAGGCATGTCCTACCTGGCTCTCCAACAACTCAATTTGGCGGTGACGGATTTTAGCCAGTCCTTGGACATCGATCCCCAATTTGTGGCGGCCTACTACAGCCGTGGCATGGCCTACTACGATCTCGGCAATGAGGATCAGGCCCAACTGGACTACGAACGGGCAATGAACCTAAGCCCCACCATGACCGCTAAATTTTATGATCAAGCTCCCCGGCCCTTAACCGGTGGCCCCGACTACGACTAGGGGGATAGGGATTAGGAGTATAATTCATCCAGAGTTTCCAGAGTTTAGGTATTCGATGGATGAGAGTATCTTCACTTGCGGCTCCACCGGACACCTTGGTTTCCACGGCTATTGCTGACATTCAACGCTTGCGAGATCGGGCCCCGGCCTGGTTAGCTGTTTCCCCAGATCAGCGCATTCACTGCCTCCAACGTATTGCCCAGCGCACTAAGGAGCATGCTGCCCCCTGGGTAGATATTGCTTGTCAAATCAAAGGTGTGGATCCCGACGGGCCTTGGGCAGGAGAGGAATGGATATCGGGGCCCCTAGGACTTCTGCTATCCCTAGAGCAATATATCCATAGTCTCAAATATCAGGGCGTGCCCCCGGTTCAATCCTGGCGCAGGGGCCCCAATGGGGAGCAGATTGCCCAAATTTTACCCCGGAATTGGCAGGAGAGATGCCTCTGGTTAGGCTTTAAGGCGGAGGTGTGGCTTGAGCCAGGGAAACCCCGCAGTCAGGGACGAGCCTACCGTGAGCCTGGCCCGGCGCGAGTTGCGTTGGTGTTAGGGGCTGGGAATACGACGGCGATCGCCCCCATTGATGCCCTGTATAAATTAATCGGTGAGAACCAAGTGGTTCTGTTAAAAATGAATCCGATTAATGCCGCCTTGGGCCCCTGCCTAGAAATCGTATTTGAACCCCTAATATCTGCGGGATTTATGGCGATCGCCTACGGTGGGGGTGATTTAGGGGCGTTTCTCTGTCAGCACCCAGCCATTGATACCATTCATATCACCGGTTCCCATCACACCCACGATCGCATTGTTTGGGGAAAGACAGGGGAGGAACAGGAGCGAAATAAAGCCCAGGGCACCCCAATACTGAAAAAGCCCATTACCTCAGAACTGGGGAATGTCACCCCAATTATGGTCGTTCCCGGCCCCTGGTCTCCCCAGGATATGGCGTACCATGCCCGTCAGGTAGCGAGTATGGTCGTCCACAATGCCAGCTTTAATTGCGTAGCAGCCCAGGTGTTAATCACCGCAAAACACTGGCCCCTGAGACAATCCTTTTTGGATGCCCTGCAGCAAGCCTTGGCGAGAATGCCTCCCCGGCCGGCCTACTACCCTGGGGCGATCGCCCGATACCAAGAGTTTCTGCACTGCTATCCCCAAGCAGAGGTGCTAACCTCCAGCCGAGAGGGTACTATTCCTTGGACCTTCATTCCCGGTGTGCCTCCCCAACCCCAGGAAATGGTGCTGGAGCGGGAAGCCTTTTGTGGTTTACTGGCAGAGGTTGCCCTTGATTGTGAAGCTGCGGATCAGTTTTTAGCTGAGGTGGTTCCCTTTGCCAATGATCATCTTTGGGGAACCCTGGGCTGTGCCCTTTTGATCCATCCCGCCAGTCAAAGGCAATATGCCATGGAACTCGAAGGGGCGATCGCCCAATTACGCTATGGTACGATTGCCCTCAATGCTTGGCCGGCGGTCAGTTTTTCCCTGGCCTGTACCACCTGGGGAGCCTATCCCTGCCATACCCTAGAGAATGTCGGGTCAGGCCTCGGGGTCGTTCATAACAGCTACTTATTTGACTATCCATTGAAGTCGATATTAAGAGTTCCCTTTCGTTTACCCCTAACACCACCGTGGTTTAACGATCACCGTAATTTAGTTTCCTTCAGTAAGGCAATGATGAATTACTATGTATCGGGCAATCCATTGCGGCTACTGTCGATTCTGAGTGAAGCTATAAAGGCTTAATCTCAAATTTAGAGTATCCCGAGGGCCTTAAAATACTAGGGCGTTAAAATGACAGTTATGAACCGCCCCACCGACTTTACTGATTTAGCCCTTGGTTTAGTTTCAGCCCAAAGCTTCCCGGCGATCGTCGGTATTGCCGATCATATGCTGAAATCCTCCGATGTCATCCTGGTGGGCTATGAAAAAATTGGCAGTGGCCACTGTACGGCCATTGTGCGGGGTCGGATTGCCGATGTGCGCCTAGCGGTAGAAGAAGGGGCAGAACGGGCCAGTCAATTTGGCCAGGAGTTGGAAACCGTAGTCATTGCCCGGCCGGGAGCAAACCTGGAAAAGATCTTACCCATTGGCAGTCGCCTAGCAGAATTAACGGCCGGCAGGACGGGCCATCGCCTCAGTAGCCATGCCGTAGGTTTGCTAGAAACTCGGGGCTTTCCTGCCATGGTGGGGGCGGCCGATGCCATGCTGAAAGCGGCGGAAGTGGTACTCACCGCCTATGAAACCATTGGAGCAGGTCTATGTACGGTCATTGTGCGGGGAACGGCATCCAATACGGCAATGGCCCTAGAAGCGGGCATGGCGGAAGCCGATCGCATTGGTGAACTCCATGCGGTGATGTTGGTTCCGCGGCCCTTGGATGATCTGGATCAAACCTTACCCCTGGCCCAGTCTTTCCAGGAAGAATTGCAGCCGGTGCGCCTACCCCTGAATTTGAAGCAAAAGGAAGCCGAACCGATCCTCTTGCAGGAAGGTCAACAGCAGCCCATGGCCACCCCTATTCTCCAGGAGGTGGAGCGGGAATCGGAAAATCTCCCTGGCGATCGCCCATCGAAGCCGATATAATTGCGGCAGTTCTTCGTACTACCACCTATGCTGCTAAAATCCACAACCCGCCACATTCACATTTATGCTGGTGAAGTGATCAATGATGAGATCTGCGCCGATAACGAAAATCTGACGTTAAACATTGATCCCGATAGTGAATTGGACTGGAATGAACCGGCCTTAAACCAAGTCCAGGAAAAATTTCAGGAACTGGTGAGTAGTTATAACGGCGAAGATCTGACGGAATATAATCTACGGCGCATTGGCTCGGATTTAGAGCATTATGTGCGATCGCTCTTACTGACGGGCAAGATTGGCTACAACACCCAGGCCCGTGTCCAAAATTACAGTTTGGGGGTTCCCCGCATGGCAGACAGCTAACCCCCAGATAAGGGCTAAGGTCAGCGGTTGTCGTAGCTTTTCCATCCAACTCAGGCGGCTTCGGTCAATCTGCTGCACCAGAATTGTTGGGCTGCGGGCTGCACGCTAGATATGGTACTCAGCTAAGCCAAATTCAGGATAGAAGCCTTTTGACAGACACTGAAATATCGGGGAACGCTAGTGATGTAATCGTTCCTTCTGCAATAGTATAGTCCTCAATATACTGATCCGCTTGAGGATTCCTGAACACAATTATCTGCTGAGCAGATAAGTCTAAAACCCAATATTCCTGAATCCCAGCCATTGCATAAATCGCAGCCTTGACCTCTGAGTCTTTCTTTAAACTTGTCTTGGCAACTTCCACAATCCAGAAAATATCTTGAGGACTAGGATGACGATTGTTATACGCTGATTCTGGAAGTCGAACAACTGCAATATCAGGTTCTGGTTCCGAATCGGCTAGGGTAATAGGACCATTGAAGCGAACATCAGCTTTACCTAATAGCAACTCTTCTAAGTATTTCGCACCTCGTTTTGCTGTGGTGTAATGAATTGGGGTTTCTGGACTCATCTCAACAATTTCGCCTGCTAGCAATTCCACAGAGCGACTACATAGAATGCCCGCTTCAACCATGCGATGATAATCCTCTACAGACCATTTAGCCAGCGTCTTCATAGCAGAATTGCTCACATTCTTGGGATGAACCTAGTTCAATTTTATAGTTTTCTGACCGGGAAGCGCTCCAATCAGCAGCAAACTCTGAATCTTCTCCACCAAAAACCTTAGATTTTTGACTTTGAATGCTGAAAGATAATCTGGATACGCTGTCCTAACTGGCTGACAAAGCAGCCCAACTACCAGATAACTAATCGTTACCGTACTGCTCCCAAGCCAAGACTAATAGGGCATTCACGATGGCTGCGGCGACGGCAGAGCCACCCTTGCGCCCCTCAATCCGAATTTGCGGCCCCTGCCACTGGGCGATCGCTACCTTAGACTCGACAACGGAGACAAAACCCACGGGCACGGCAATCACCCCCGCTGGTTGAATAGCACAGGTCTTCAGGCGATCGCAAAGGGCCAAGAGGGCTGTAGGTGCATTCCCAATTACATAGAGTCCCTGGGGATAGCGATCGTGGCAAGCCAAGAGGCCCGTTTCCGTGCGGGTTTTTCCAGGGGCGGCAACTGTAACCTGATTTACTGCCGTCAGAATCGGATTAGCAAAGGTCTGATTCACCAGGGTTTGAATGCCCACCGTCACCATGGAAACATCGGTGATAATGGGTACTTGGGCGGCTAGGGCCCCACAGATCTGGGCGATCGCCCCAGGGCTGAAATAAATATGATGTTTGTAGTCAAAATCGGCGGTACTGTGGATCACCCGCCGGAGAATGGCATACTCTGCCAGGGTGAAGGGGTGGGGGCCCATTTCCCGATCAATAATGGCAAAACTCTCCTGGAGAATGGGATGGGGCTGGGGAGCCATTAGGCAACCGCTTTATTTTGAAAGAGGCGACCATCTTCCATGTGCATCAGGCGATCGGCAACATCCAAGATGCGATTATCGTGGGTAACAAGCAAAATGGTACAGTCCTGCTCCTTGGCCAGTCGCCGCATAATTTCCACCACATCTCGACCGGATTGTTTATCGAGGGCCGCCGTCGGCTCATCGGCCAATACTAATTTGGGATGGCCCACCAAGGCACGGGCGATCGCCACCCGTTGTTTTTGCCCCCCTGAGAGTTGGTGGGGATAATAGTCCAAGTGATCCCCCAGTCCCACCGCCCGCAGCATGGCTTCAACCCTTTCATAGCTCTCCTGGGCAGAAATGTTAGGTTGTAGATCCATCGTCATTTGTACATTTTGGCGCGCGGTCAGGGAATGGAGTAAATTATGTGCCTGGAAAATATAGCCCGTTTGCCGTCGAATTGCAATTTGTTTCTGGGATTTAGAATGGCGCAACTCTTGCCCTAGCACCCGCAAACTTCCTTCCTGGGCCGATCGCAGGGCCCCAATGAGGGTGAGCAACGTTGTTTTTCCCGAACCCGACGGCCCGGTCATTATCACAATTTCCCCCGGAAAAATCTGGGCCTCTAGCTCAAATAATACCTGCTTTCGCAAATTACCCTGACCAAAGTAATGATTGAGTTGCTGAATATCAATAACCGCTGCCATGATCTCCCCTAGAAAATATCCGCCGGATCCGCTGACTGTACCCGCCGCATGGCGATCGCCCCGGACAGGGTACACATAAACACCGTTAGCGTAAATACCATCAAGGCCCGCTCAAAGGTCATGCCCACTGGCAGGGAGGTCGCCCCCTGAATCACACCATAAAAGGCGTAGGCCACCAAAAAACCCGGAATATACCCCAGACAGGATAAAATTAATGACTCCTGCATCACCACCCCATAAAAGTAGGTATCTTTGTAGCCCATGGCCTTCAGGGTGGCATACTCCGGCAAATGATCCGAGACATCCGTATAGAGGACTTGATAGACAATCACCGTACCGACAATGAATCCCATCAGGGCCCCCAGGGTAAAAATAAACCCAATGGCCGTACTGTTTTCCCAGTAGGTGCGTTCAAACTCAGCAAATTGGGCATGGGTAAACACTAAAACATCATTGTCTAACACCTCCTGCATCCGCGCCGCCAGTTGCTCGGCATCCACCCCAGGCTTGACGCGAATTAAGCCCACATCCACTAAACCGGGACTACGCCGGGGAAACATGCGTAAAAAGTTTAAGTCACTGGTGATCAGGTTGCCATCGGCCCCAAAACTGGCCCCCATATTAAAAATGCCGCCAACGGTGATCCGCCGACCCGATACTTCTGTGGTGACGATTTCTCCACTAGCAAACAGGTCGGGAATGGGGCCAAATTCCAGGCGCGAATCCCCATCAAATAGAACATAGTCCGGTAATTTGAGGGTGTTCACCCAGGTGTCGGCTCCGGGTAACGTAAAGGCATTCGCGTAGGGATCAATGCCAATTACCATTAACTGTCGGGTGGTTTTATCCAGGGGATTCTGCCAAAGACCAAAATCTAAATAGAGGGGGGAAATGGCCTCGACCCCATCAAAACCCCCAGCTTGGAACAGTCGCCGCCGGGGAAACTGTTTCATGGCAATCAGGGCGGTACTTTCGGGGCTAATCAAAACAATATCGGCATTGAGGGTTTCATGGAAGCGCACGGAGGCTTCAAAGAGGGCATCTCGAAACCCAAACTGCATCATCATCAATAACACCGCAAAGGCAATTCCGGCCACGGCGATGATGAGGCGAATACGCTCCCGGATCAGTTGTAACCAGGCGAGGGGAATGGCAAACATGACTGACTAGTTCCCTAGGGTTGAATCTGGGTAGTGGCGGTGTTCGGATCAATGCGGACTTCCACCTGCATATTGGTTAAGCCAGCCACAGGTTCACTGCGATCTAAACGGATTTTGACTTCCACCACGCGAACATCAGTTTTGGCGGCGGGATCCGTATCCAGCACGTCATTTTTATCGACTAATAGGCCTAAATGGGCAACACTTCCCGTCAGGGATTCCGGTAAGGCCATACTGGTTACGGTGGCCCGCTGTCCGGTGCGAATGCGGGGCATATCCGTTTCATAGACTTCTGCCACCACATACATTTGGGCGGTATTTCCCAATTGGGCAATGCCCTGATCCGTCACCGATTCCCCTTCCTTGGCATGAATTTTAAGAATTTGGCCCTTGCGGGGGGCGCGAATAATGGTGCGATCCAGGCGGGCCTGGGCCAGTTGTAAGTTACTGGTTGCGGAAGCCACTTGGGCCATCACTTGGGAGCGGGTGAGGTTGGCTTGAGCGGCTTGAAGTTGGGCATTGGCATTTTCGATGTCGGTGCGCCGCTCCTGCTGAAGACGAGTCAAATTAGCTTGGGCATTGCGTAATTCTTCCTCGCGACTGCGGACAATGACGGTGCGATCGTCTAAATCCTGGAGGGAAACGGCCCCGGCATCATGGAGTTCTAAAAAGCGTTGATATTCCCGTTGGGCTGAATCCAGTTCCGCTGCAATCCGCTGAATCGTAGCTTGTTGGGCGGCAATAGCAGCAATTTTGGGATCATTCACCTGTTCCCGTCGCGCCCGGGCTTCCTGAATTTGGGCATTCCCCACTAGGGTTTCCGCATCGAGTTGGGCTCTCGCTTCGGTGAGTTGACTGGCGGCTAAATCTCGCTCCGCTAGACGTTCGGGATAGCTCTCTAAATAGGCGATCGCCTGACCTGAACTGACAATATCTCCTTCCTGTACCAAGAGTTGACCCACCCGTTCATTGGCTGGAGCCGCAATGGTGATCACTTCCCCTTCCGGCTCGATTCGTCCTAGGGCCGTCACATAGTCGGTTTGTAGCACTTCTACGATCTCCTCCGTTCCATCAGAAGAGGTAGAAGGATTCCCCCGGAAAAATACAACATAGCTCATCGCACCCACCAGGCTTAAGACCCCAAGGGCGATCGCTCCGGTCATGACCCAGCGGTTGCCTAACTTAAAGGGAAATCGTTGCTCCATGCTTTACCCCTGATTGCCCTGGATACCTTATCTACTTTAGATTATAAAGAAATATTAATAAAGAAATGGTATCAAATGCCATGAAGTAGTCCATGGTGGTCAGGACGTTCAGACTCTTTATGTTCTAGGTAGGAGGCTGCATAATAAATTGTTATGTCTCAGGTTACCGGTGAAGCAAACACTTAAAAGTACCCCTGTGCTACAAAAAAGAGTAGAAAAGACGATGAAAACTAATGAAGCAACGGAAGCAATTTGGGTTAACGAACAGCTAGAAGCATTAGGAATAACACTGAAATGATTATGCAAGCTGAAGCTAAAAAAATCTATACACCTGAAGAGTACCTTGAATATGAGGCAAATTCAGCCATCCGCAATGAATACTATAATGGAGAAATTATCCCTATGACTGGTGGTACTCCCAACCACAATGATATTGCAGGGAACTTGTATATTCTTCTTAAATCTGCCCTCAAGGGAAAAGCCTACCGGACTTTCTATGCGGATCAACGACTTTGGATTCCAAGTGTGGGTCTATATACCTATCCCGATGTGATGGTTCTGCCAAAACCCTTAGAACTTCAAACTGGACGTAAAGATACTGTAGTTAATCCCTGCTTTATCACTGAGGTATTGTCTAAATCCACCCAAAACTACGATCGCGGTGAAAAATTTGTTGCCTATCGTAAAATTTCTACTTTCCAAGAGTATCTGTTAATTGATCAATATCGTATACACGTTGAGCATCATATCAAAACAGCGGCTCATCAGTGGCTATTCTCAGAATACGACGACCCAACTGTCACCCTTTCTTTAAGTATCTTTAAATTGCAAATTCAAATTGCAGCACTTTATGAAAATATCGATTTTTCAACCGTTTGAGTTGCATTCCTAAAACAGGAGTAGACCGGGCGATCGCTCCGGTCATTGTTGCAGCGAGATTCACCACTATTGTCTTTTAGAGAGTATTGAACAGTTCCGCGAAGTTGATCTTAAGGCTAAGCGTCTTCATGCTGGATGGGAAAATGATTATCCCCCTCGCATCCTTTATCCTTAACAATTGACAATGCGTTTGCCCTGCCAGGTCGGCCCTGAATTTGCAATTTTCAAGTCGTCAAGCTATCATTTACTCCTGTAGAATATTTTAGGATAGTAAATTACCTAATGATAAAAATTCTAACCGTTACCCTGACAAACAACATCATCCTTGTCTTGGGCGTTAGCCTATTATTGGCTCCTAGTATCGTCATCCCCAGACAAGTCCTCGCAGATGATGATGTTCCTAAAACCCTTTCAGGTAAAATTGAGCAAGTTTTGGATGATGATGAGTTAAGAATTTCTACAGCCCAGGGATATTACAAGCTAGATTTACCGGATAGCTGTAAAGGCGCGGTTCTTAGCGGGAAGCTCAAGGTGGGGATGACCATTATTGCCAAGGGCATGCTAGACCCCGAAGATCGCGAATTAGAGGTTTCCACGATTAAACAAGGTAATCGGCAGATTTGCCCCTAATGTCAACTAACTATTAAACCGATCCATTAACTGTTGACTAAATTCTACAATTCGCTGCCAAAGGGTTGCGGGGCCAATCCCAAAGAGAAGCTGTAAAATCAGCAAAATAATTGCTATTTTAATCGCTGTTCCCACTGTGACCTTGGCAACCCGGATCAGCCAGGTAAAAGCCAGCCAAGATATAGCGATCGCCCCTAGGGTAATTAAAACCTCTACCGCCATAGCAGTAAGCGTATCATTGTATATCCATTCTTACCTATTGTATATTTATTTATCATCCTGTTGGTCATGATTTTATATCATCTGGCTGCTGGGCAGTTGCGTACATAGAATAGTGTTAACTCCTTCTTGGACTACTTCAATGCGTCGATTTCTCATTCTTGCCTTCATCACTTTCTTTACGCTTATCTTAATTCCTTCACCGTCCTCCCTGCTTCCGGTTCAAGCCACGGAGTCCAATGGCCCTACACTCTCCGCTGCTGAATTTGTAGAAATCAAAGAAAATGGTTGGCAGGCGGAATACGAGGCCTATTTTCAATCTCAGTTCCAAACCCGGGCCTATACTGCTGAAGACATCCAACGTACCTTACAGGAACGGGCCAATGTTACCGGTAGCCGGGCTGCCGTACTCCATCTCTTTCAGATGGGGGACAGTCTCCAGCTTTTAATTACCTCCCTATCTGGGCCGCCGTTGGCTGTGCCCCAACCCAACGCCAGCCAAGCCATGATGAGGGAGAAAATGGCTGAATTTCGCCGTTTGGCCTCGGATCCCCGCACCCAAAACTCTCCCCAATACCTCGAAAGTGCCCAATCCCTCTATGACTGGTTAATTGCCCCCCTAGAATCTAAGCTTGAGGCTGACCAGATCAATACATTGATTTTTTGTGTCGGCCCTGGCCTGCGATCGCTCCCTTGGGCCGCACTCCATGATGGCAACCAGTTTCTAGTTGAGAAGTATAATATCAGTCTCATTCCTGGCTTTAGCCTCACGGATGTAAGCTGGAGTCCCATTCAGAATAGCCAAGTCCTGGCGATGGGGGCATCGGAGTTTTTAGATTTTTCGCCGCTCCCCAGTGTTCCCAAGGAACTCAACATTATTCATGATCTATGGGGAGGAGCCACCTTACTCAATCAAGGCTTTACCAGTGATAATTTGCGGGCCCAGCGGCAGCAAAATCCCTACGGAATTGTGCACTTAGCAACCCATGCGGTTTTTCGTCCAGGGACGGCCGATAATTCATTTATCCAGCTGTGGGACGAGGATGCGGTGGATCTCACCCAACTTCCCCAATTAGATCTGGCGGATCCGCCGGTGGATTTGCTGGTCTTGAGTGCCTGTCAAACCGCCATGGGAGAGCCAGAGGCAGAATTGGGATTTGCGGGTCTAGCGGTTCAAGCGGGCGTAAAAACCGCCGTTGGTAGTCTCTGGCAAGTGAGTGATGCCGGCACCCTGGAATTAATGAGTTACTTTTATGAGCAATTGAGATCGGCTCCCTTTAAGTCGGCGGCCCTACGCCAAGCTCAATTAGAGATGATTGCCAGCGATCGCTACAGTGCTCCCTATTTTTGGGCAGGTTTTACGATGATTGGTAATCCCTGGTAATCGCTAACAAACTACCCCTTGTATTTCTTTATGGGTGTTGGACACTCTGGGCCAGCCGGAGAACCTCATTGGTAACGGACATACTTTCTTCGTAGAGTAAGTCCCGGCCCCAGCGTTGCAACTGTTGACTGAGGAGCATTTCAGCACTTTGTTCCGCTAAGGGAGTAACTTGGTAGGTTCGGCACATTTGGGCACTCCCCCCCGCCTCCATACGCATACAGCCCCGGGTTTCTGAACAAATAATGGTACAGCAATCCGCGGTTGCATTGGTGGATGTGAGTTTCAGGTCAATCATATCCCCCATGACTTCCCCCGGCTCTCCGGTGGGAATCCCCGCCAATTCGGCTTGAATTTTACGCTGATCGGGGCCAATGAGTTCAATCTGGTAAATATCATAATCCCCAAATTCCTGGCGGAAACTAGAGGGTTGCCACTGGAGTCGACTGGCTAACCACCCCAAAAACATGAGGGCTTGAGATGGGTTGCCTTTTTCGTAGTCAATAACCACTTGATCTACTTCTTGGATAGCGGCCCGCCGCTCCGGGGGATCAAAGGCTTCGGCGGAAAGTTCTTGCCAGGCTGCCAACCGTCGCCAATTCAAATCGGCAATATTCATTTTCTGATCAATACAGGCCTTCAGACTAAGCAAATCGGTTAAGGGAGCTAAAAACTCACTAGAATCGACAATGACGCTACTAAAATGGGGCGAAAGATTGCGAAACAACTCAGATTCACTATCAAAACTACCTTTCCACCAGAGGAATGCAGGTAGCTCATGAATGAGTAAGGACTCCACGAGTTCAGCAACCCGGCTAAAGGCATTGACCGTTCCCTTGAGAGTAATGTACTCACAACAGATGAGGGAACTACGGGTTTGTTTATTAATGGGGCAATAGGCCGCCACCTGGGCCGTAATCCCGGTATCTTCACCGAGGGTCGGACATAGGGCAATGACTCGACAGGGGTTTTGACTGGCCACCATATCCGCCACGCTACCGCCGCTAATGTCTGAAGCATAGCGTTCCGGCGATCGCCCCTGGCCACTGGCCAATTGTTGTTGATACTCATCCCGCAGGCGAGCCGTGAGCACCGGACTGGCCTCACCGGTTTGGGATAGACCGTAGGCTTTTTGGGCTACTTTAATGGCGGCTTGCATCCGTGGGCCAGTAATTCCATCAATGGGGCCACTATAGAACCCAAGGCTAGAGAGTAATTGCTGGGTTTCATCGGCTTCATAGACCACCAGGGTAAAGGTGGTAGCCCGCACCGCTGCCGGAGAGGTTTTATCCCCGTGGGTGCCATAGGCAGACCAAATTTTCCGTAGCTCGGATTCAATGTCACTGAGGGAAACATCAATGGGATCCTGAAGGGAGACAAGGGTCGTCGATTGACTTGCCATAAAACCTTACCTGTTGAAATTGTACTAATCGATCTAATCCAGCTAATCCATGGTCGCTAATCGGCTAATCTATAGTCGTCGCCACCGTCGGCCATCGGCATTCATTAATAGTTCTGCGGATTCGGGATCCCAGGTTCCAGCTTCATAGGTGGAGATTAAGCTCGGATCACTGGGAGCTTCCCAGACCGTCAGGGCTGGCATGACAACTCGCCAGGCGGCTTCCACCTCATCGGCACGGGTAAAGAGGGTTTGATCCCCTAGCATACAGTCTAGTAATAAACGGGTGTAGGCATCAGCGGTTGCCATACCAAAGGAGGAACCATAGCTAAAATCCATATTCACCGTGCGCGATCGCAGGTCAGGGCCGGGCATTTTGGCATCAAAGCGCAGGGCAATCCCCTCATTGGGTTGGATCCGCATCGTTAATACATTGGGATTGGCTTGCTGGGCCGCCGACTGGAAGATTAACAGGGGCACATCCCGAAACTGAATTGAAATTTCCGATACCTTTTTGGGTAACCGCTTGCCCGTGCGCAGATAAAAGGGAACCCCCTGCCACCGCCAATTATCAATGAGAAGTTTCATGGCTACATAGGTTGGTGTCGTGGACGTGGGACTGACCCCTGGTTCCTCGCGATAGCCAGGGACAGGCTTACCCTTCATCCAACCGGTACGGTATTGTCCCCGGGCCGCCGAGTACTCCAAATTACTGAGATCCGCTAGGCGAGTTGCCTGCAAAACCTTCACCTTTTCATTGCGAAGACTATCCGCATCCAGGGAATTGGGGGGATCCATGGCCGTCAGGGCTAATAATTGAAGGATATGATTTTGTACCATGTCCCGCAGGGCCCCAGAACTTTCATAGTAGCCCGCCCGATCTTCTACACCCACGGTTTCTGCCACTGTAATTTGGACATGATCCACATATTGACGGTTCCACAGCGGCTCAAAAATAGCATTGGCGAAGCGAAAGACCATCAAGTTTTGGACCGTTTCCTTACCTAAATAGTGATCAATCCGGTAAACCTGCTCCTCTTTACAAACCGCTTGTACCACTTCGTTCAGGGATTGGGCGGTGGTGAGGTCACGGCCAAAGGGTTTTTCAATCACGAGGCGATGTTTATCCGGCCGGGCCAACATACCCGCAGAGCCAAGTTGCTGAATAGCTTCCACAAAAAAGTTAGGGGACACCGCCAGGTAAAAAACACGATTACCCCGGGTACGCCGCGTCTGATCCAGTTCGCTAAGGAGGGCATTAAGCTTTTGGTAAGCCGCCGGATCATCCATATTGCCCGAGCAATAAAATAATCCCTGGGCAAATTCATCCCAGATGGCATCGGCCTGGGTGCCGCCGCCAAATTCTTCTACGCCCTTCCGCAGATGCTCTCGGAAAAAATCATGGCTCCAGTCCCGCCGGGCTACCCCGACCACTGTAATTTCTGGGGGTAAACGCTGCTCTAGTTTGAGTTGATAAATCGAGGGAATTAGCTTCCGCTGGGTGAGATCTCCGGAGGCCCCAAAAATAACTAAAATCAGGGGTTCCGGTGTCCGTTCTTGCCTTAGGCCAACACGGAGAGGGTTTTCAATCAATGCCACCATGGGTTCTACACCTGTACAAATGTGGATTCAGCTTGGGGATTGTTCTGAATAAAGGATTCAACCAGTTCAACGTTCTGACGACTGCCAAGAACAAGAGGGGTGCGGGCATGGAGATGATCGGGAACCACATCTAGGAGATTTTCGCTCCCCGTACTGGCTTTCCCGCCGGCCTGTTCCACCAAAAAGCCGAGGGGAGCCGTTTCATAGAGGAGCCGCAGTTTGCCCTGGGGATTTTTGGTCGTGCCCGGATAGAGGAAGACTCCCCCCTGAAAAAGAATGCGATGAATATCTCCCACTAGGGCCCCACTATAGCGGGCACTGTAGCCCGGTTGCCGGTGAACATAGCGCACATACTGGCGGATAGATTCATCCCAATCCCAAAAATTCCCTTCATTGACACTGTAGGTGGGGCCATGATCAGGGATGATCATATTTTCACAGGCTAGGATAAACTCCCCTAGGCTAGGGTCTAGGGCAAAGGCATGGACACCCTGACCAATGGAATAGACCAGCATGGTACTGGGGCCATAGAGAATATAGCCGGCCGCAATTTGCTTACGACCACTTTGCAGAAGGTCTTGGGCGGTGCCATCAAGGTCTTCCCCCTCCTGTTGGCGAATGGAAAAAATGGAGCCGACATTTAGATTGTGATCCACATTCGAGGAACCATCAATGGGATCGTAAAGGAGGGTATAGCGGCCGATGGGACAGTTTTCGGGGATGTAGTAGGGCTTATCCATTTCCTCAGAGGCAAGGCGGCAGACTAAGCCACTTTGCTTAAAGGCGGCAATAAAAACCTCATTAGCAAAGAGATCCATTTTTTTGACATCTTCTCCCTGGACGTTGACCTCGCCAGTGAGGCCAAGCACCCCTTCCATAAGACCGGCCCGACTGAGGCGACGGGCAATGAGCTTCCCGGCAAGGCCAATACGGGTCATCAGGGCACTGAGGTCTTGGGCATCGGGGCCAAAGCTTTTTAGTTGTTGGAGGACATGACGGGAGAGGGTGGTACAGTCGCGATCGAGAGCCTGTTCATGGAAAAAGTTTCCAGAGTTTACGGATTTATCAGCCATAGCCCCTCCTTGAGGATGCATCTATCCCCAATCTTAAAAATTATTTCGCAAAAGTATGTCAGTCTTTACAACAACTAAAGAATCTACGTTCCATTGGTTGGCTGATCGCTGGTTTCTCCATCCTCAGGGGAGTCTGGAGTGGATTCAGCATTGGATTCTGGGGTAGGGTCAGGAGTTTCTGATTTGTCTGGCTCGGCTTCTGCCGCTGGTGGTTCGGGTTCATGAGATACGGGTTTTTCCTCGAGTTCAAATAATGGATCCGACGTAATCACATCCACTTCGGAGGCCTGAAACACCACTCTAAAACGCTGGTTCATTTCCCGGGCAATGAATTCCTCAATTAAAAAGACCTGCTTGGGAGTTACTGGCTCTAGGGCCCGCACATTTAAGATAATGGTTGGTGGATCACTCAACCAATCCGTATTCAGATTTAGCAGTTCCAAGCGTTGAAATGTCACGGTGCGGGAGACTAAGGCGCGGCGAATTTCATTTTGGAGTCTCACTTGATTAACGAGGCGAGTAAAACTTAAGCCGAGGGGAACCAATAATACTCCCGTGAGGATTAATGCCCCGGCTAAGGGTCGATGACCCTGGCGAAAGGGAATGTAACCAGAAATTAAAAAGACAATCATGCAGGACAGGGTAATACCCAGGAGATTAGTCAAGTACAGGAGGCTGGCCCCTAGGCTCAACCCCATATTCATTTGCGCCAACCCCAAACCAATGACACAAACTGGCGGCATCAGGGCCACGGAGATCGCCGTTCCTGCTAAGGTGCTGGAAATTTTTGGTTCCGCCTTGGCATAACCACTAATGGCCCCAGCAGCCACGGCAATGCCTAGATCCAATAGATTGGGTTGGGAACGGCTCATGACTTCACTACCGTATTCCACCAAACCCGTCACTAAACCAATCGTCCAAGCCATCATAATGGCTAACAGGGTTCCCACCGTTACGGCAATAGTGGAAATCTGGAACATCTCCAAATCCCCAATTAATGCCGCCAGGGCAATGCCACGAATGGGCAGCATCAGCGGTGCAATAATCATCGCCCCAATAATTACTGCGGCACTATTGGAAAGTAAACCAAAGGTGGCAATGGCGCAGGAACCAATAACCAGAACCAAGTAGGAACCGCTAAGGGTCGATTCAGATAAGACATCCTCAATGAGGCAATTCAGGCTTTCTTCTGTGGCTCTGACCTGGCGAAATTCAGTGATTCGATGAGCTAACCTGATCCAGAACCGTTTGATACCCATCACTCGTGCCCACCTTCCATTAGGATCTAACTCAGTAGTTTAATGGCTCTGGGTAATGTCTGATCCTCCTCCTTCTCCCCCTTTTTGGTCAGGTCTGTGGCAAAAGGTACGCCCGTCCCTACTTCGGGAAACCATGGTTGCCCTCGAAAGCCTGATTTCCTTGGGTCAATTTGGACTCGATCGCCTCAAGACCCAGGCAATGACCCATAACATCCCTGAGGATGCCCTTCAGCGGGAAGCTTCTTTTTTAGTTCGTTTGGGGCCACCCCTACAATCTGCGGCCCAATCTTTTTGGAATCTCATGGGTTGGCTCCGCTCCCGTTTTCCCGAGCCATGGAAAGAACGGGTCAGTCAATCGACCTTGACCACCCTAGTTACCGTTCTAGTGCTGGTGGGGGTAGTGGTCAATCCCCTAGGCACATTTGCAGGGAAAGGATCATCTCAGGCTCAGACACCACCCTCCTTGACCTCCCGGCCCCCTCTACCCTCTCAGCCAATTGTGTCCCCAACTCCCATTGCTGTGCAACCCCCCATCCCTGAAGTGCAACCGAGTCCGGTTATTCCCGATCTGACCTCCCTAGGGGATGAACCGATACCGATCGCCGAGGCTGACCTTCCTACCATTGCTCCTCCGGAAAATTCCCTAGGGGAAGGGGTGGAAACGGTGGACGATCGCCCTGCCCCGCCCCCTGAACTGAGTCCTGAGGAAGCAGAAATTGCCGACATCCGCAGTCAAATCCTCGCCCTGAGCGATCGCTACCGCGAGGGAATCACCCAAACCCTGACCGTGAATCTGGCTAACCATACCCTTGAAGTGATGCTGAGTTCCGACTGGTACCATCTCAATACCAACAAACAGGATGACCTGGCCCAAGACCTCTGGCAACGCTCCCAGGATTTAGGCTTCCACCACTTTGCGATCGTTGATACCCAGGGAGATATTCTGGTACGGAATCCCGTCATTGGTGATAACGCCATTGTTCTCCATCGCAAGCTACTCTAAAAAAGACCGGATGCCCCCCATTCCAGAGAGACTTTTTACCTATGACGGAAACGACTCTTTCCCCCGACAAGCGTAAAGCTCTAGATTTGGCCGTTAGCCAGATTGAGCGAAACTACGGCAAGGGCAGCATCATGCGCCTAGGGGACGCCACTCGCATGAAAGTGGAAACGACGTCTACCGGATCCTTAACTCTGGATCTGGCCCTTGGCGGCGGCTTACCCAAAGGTCGGGTGGTCGAAATTTATGGCCCAGAAAGTTCCGGGAAAACAACCCTGGCCCTCCATGCCCTAGCGGAAATTCAAAAAGCGGGAGGCGTTGCTGCTTTCGTAGATGCGGAACATGCCCTCGACCCCACCTATGCAGCGGCCCTGGGTGTAGATATTGAAAACCTGCTAGTGGCCCAACCCGATACCGGCGAAGTGGGCCTAGAAATTGTCGATCAGTTAGTGCGATCCACCGCCGTTGATATTGTGGTGGTGGACTCCGTGGCTGCCCTTGTCCCCAGGGCCGAAATTGAAGGTGATATGGGGGATAGCCACATGGGTCTCCAGGCCCGACTCATGAGCCAAGCCCTGCGGAAAATCACCGGGAATATTGGTAAAACGGGCTGCACCGTGGTTTTCTTGAACCAGTTACGGCAAAAAATTGGTGTCAGTTATGGCAATCCGGAAACAACGACGGGGGGTACTGCCCTCAAGTTCTATGCCTCCGTTCGTCTAGATATTCGCCGAGTCCAAACACTTAAAAAAGGTACGGAAGAGTTCGGGATCCGTGCCAAGGTGAAAGTGGCCAAGAATAAAGTTGCCCCCCCCTTCCGCATTGCTGAGTTTGACATTATTTTTGGTCGTGGTATTTCCCGCCTCGGCTGTATCCTTGATATGGCCGAAGAAACCAAAATTATTAGCCGCCGCGGTGCCTGGTATAGCTACAACAATGAAAACATTGGCCAAGGCCGCGATAACACCATCAAATTCCTGGAAGAATCCCCAGACCTAGCGGCCACTATTGAACAGCAAGTCCGCCAAAAACTGGAGCAGGGAGCTAGCGTATCGGCTAACTCCGTCGCCCATCCCCAGGATGAACCTCCTGAGGATGAGTCATAAGTTCATAAGTGATAGACAAAGCTGAGATCTAGTAAGGCCAGATCCAGTTAGAAAACTCCGGCTTATCCGTACCATGGTCGTAGGCGTAGCTGCGGGCCTCAATCTGCATATCGCGGAACTTATCAATGGCGTGCCCCCCCGCAACTTGTAGTTGGGGAACCCGGTGGATAGCATCGATCGCCAGGCTGAAGCGATCAATTTCGTTATTGATGGCCAATTCCAGGGGGGTATTAATATTTCCCTTTTCCTTGTAGCCGCGCACATGCATATTCCCATGATTCCGACGGCGGTAGGCCAAGCGATGGATCAACCAAGGATAACCATGGAAATTAAAAATAATCGGCTTATCTAGGGTGAATAGACTATCAAAGTCGCGATCGCTCAGTCCATGGGGATGTTCCGTATCCGGCTGCAACTTAAAGAGATCCACCACATTAATGAAGCGAATTTTTAGGTCTGGAAATTCAGCCCGTAGCAGGGCCGTTGCTGCCAAGGCCTCCTGGGTGGGAATATCTCCGGCGCTGGCCATCACCAAATCCGGATCACTACCCTGGTCATTACTGGCCCAATCCCAAATACTCAGGCCCTTAGTGCAGTGCTTGATGGCCGCATCCATATCCATATATTGGAGGTGCAACTGCTTATCGGAAACAATCACGTTCACATAGTTTTTACTTCGCAGGCAATGATTCGCCACCGACAGGAGAGAGTTCACATCGGGCGGTAAATAGATCCGCGTCACAGAGGCACTTTTATTGCAGACCACATCCAAAAAGCCTGGATCCTGGTGGGTAAAGCCATTGTGATCCTGCCGCCACACCGTCGAGGTGATCAGTAAATTCAATGAGGCAACATCCGCCCGCCAGGAGAGATGACGACAAATATCTAGCCATTTGGCATGTTGATTAAACATCGAGTCAATCACATGGACAAAAGACTCATAGGTAGAAAAGAAGCCATGGCGGCCCGTTAGCAGATACCCCTCTAGCATTCCCTCTAGGGTATGCTCACTGAGCATTTCAATCACCCGACCATCGGTGGACAGTTCACCTCCATCGTCATCTTCGGGAAAATACTCCTCAATCCAGAATTTCTTGCTGACGGCATAAATATCATTCAGCTTATTGGAAGTATTTTCATCGGGGCCAAACACCCGAAAATTCGTCATGTTTTTGGCCATCACATCCCGGAGAAAGACCCCCAAGGGACGGGTATTTTCCGCTTCAAATTGCCCTGGCTGGGCTACTGCAATGCCATAGTCCCGGAAATCTGGCATGATTAAATCTTTGCGGAGGACGCCACCATTGGTGTGGGGATTAGACCCCATGCGTAGATGCCCCTCTGGGGAAAGAGCTTGCAACTCAGGAATGAGGGTACCCTGCTCATCAAATAATTCTTCGTGGCGGTAGCTGCGCAGCCAATCTTCGAGGATGTCTAGGTGGGCTTGGTTTTTCGACACATCTGCCATGGGAACCTGGTGGGCCCGCCAGAAGCCTTCCACCTTACGGCCATCAATTTCAGCAGGGGCCGTCCAGCCCTTGGGCGTCCGCAAAACAATCATCGGCCAGCGCGGGAATTTAGCAACCCCAGTGGTTCGGGCTTCTTTTTGGATGTCATGGATTTTGGTAACGCAGTATTCCACCGTGGCGGCCATTGCCTGGTGCATGGTGTCTGGATCCGAGCCTTCCACAAAGCAGGGTTCATAGCCCAGACCCTTAAACAGATTTTCAATATTTTCCCGACTGGTGCGGGCCAAGATCGTTGGGTTATTAATCTTGTAGCCATTCAGGTGCAAAATCGGCAGGACGGCCCCATCCCGAATCGGGTTGAGAAACTTATTGATATGCCAGGAGGTGGCCAAGGGGCCCGTTTCTGCCTCCCCATCCCCGACCACTGCCGCTACAATGAGATCGGGATTATCAAAGGCGGCTCCACAGGCATGGGAAAGAACATAGCCTAATTCACCCCCCTCATGGACAGAACCAGGGGTTTCTGGGGTACAGTGACTACCAATGCCACCGGGGAAGGAAAACTGCTTAAAAAAGCGGAGCAATCCCTCGGCATTTTCGCTCTTGTCGGGATAAATCTCGGAGTAGGAACCCTCCAAGTACACGGGAGCGAGGACTCCTGGGGCACCATGGCCAGGGCCCGCCAAGAAGATAATGCTCTGGCTATATTTTTTGATCATCCGATTGAGATGAATATAGGCAAAGGACAAACCGGGGCTGGCTCCCCAATGGCCTAACAATCTTTTTTTAATGTGTTCGAGTTTTAGGGGAGTTCTCAATAAGGGATTATCCCGCAGATAAATCATGCCCAAGGCTAAATAATTGCAAGCCCGCCAATAAGCATGAATGTTTTGGAGTTCATCCTTGGAGAGGGGATTGGCTTCAATGGTCGATCGCGCTGGCCCAAAGGCACTGAGGGATCCCTTGGTTGCACTAGGTACAGACGTTGTCATCATAGATATTCCTGAGTTTGGTTGATTCGCTATGGATTTATTTGCCATGAATGATGGGCATTACTCAGGAGTGTAGCGGGGAATTAGGGAGGGCAGAGAAAATTTTGGATTGTTTTAAGGGATTGGTCTGGAAGCGGGATCTGTATTACGGTAAGGTTGATCTCCAGAGAGCCTCTTACCATAGCGTTTCTTGAAAGCCCTGTACTTTAGTGCGGGGAGTGTCAATCAGCGACGGGAGCAAAGCACATTGATTCGCGGATTATTACGCCGTCAACCACGCTGGATGGTTTACGCCAGTCTGGGGTTGCTTGTGCCCCTTTTAATGTCTCTTTTTGCGGTTTCGCCCATGAATGCATCCAGTGCTTTAGCAACCTGTGTCCAGGAAACAACCCTTGCCAATGGTGTAACCGTCCTCGTTAAGGAAATTTCTACGGCTCCAGTGGTGAGTTTGCAGGTGTGGTATCGGGTTGGCTCGGCCCAGGAACCCCAGGGACAAAATGGAATTGCCCACCAACTGGAACATTTAATGTTTAAGGGAACTGAATCCCGGCCCTTACAGTTTGGTCAGCTTTTTAATGCCATTGGCAGCGTCACCAATGCCTTCACCAGCTATGATGTCACCGCCTATCACCACACAGTTCGGGCGGATCAACTCCAGTCCCTATTGATCTTAGAAGCGGATCGGATGCTGAATAGTCAGATCACGCCGGAAAATCTAGACAGTGAAAAACGGGTGGTTATTTCTGAGTTGCAGGGCTATGAAAACAGCCCGGAGTATCGCCTCAGTCGGGTGATGATGGCAACTCTCTTTTCCAATCATCCCTACGGTCTGACGGTGGGGGGGACTGCTGCGGATGTGGAGCAATTTAGTCTAGAGCAAGTTAAGGATTTCTATCGCCAGTACTATCGCCCGGACAATGCGGTGGTGGTGATTACCGGGGGAATTGATCCCAATCAAGCCCTAACCATGGTTCAAGAGACCTTTGGCCAACTCAAAAATCCCGATCGCCCCGCTGGGACGGCAACCCTACCCCCACCCCAACCCCCATCCGGGCCGATTGCACCCATTACCCTCCAAGAACCGGGGAGTGCCCCATTTTTGCAAATCCTCTATCCCCTACCCGGACTTTTACATGCCGATGCACCGGCCCTAGAGGTGCTAGATGCCATTTTGAGTGGGGGGCGGAGTTCTCGGCTCTACCAGGCCCTCGTGGAAACGGGAAAAGTAAGTGCCGTTAATTCCTATGCGGCCATGCTCCAGGCGGGGGGGTGGTTTGAAATTGCGGCGATCGCCAGTACCAATGAGGACTTAAGCGGGGTTGAACCCATCATCCAGGACATTATTGAAACGGTTCAGACCCAGGCGATCGCCCCAGGGGAATTGCAACGGGCCAAAAACCAACTTCGGGCAAACTTTATTCTGCGAAATCGGGATATTGATAGCCAAGGGAGCCAACTGGCCTATGATCAAACCGTTGCCGGAGATTACCGCTATAGCGATCGCCTCTTAGCTGGCATTGAGGCCGTCACGGCTTCAGATATACAGCGGGTGGCCCAAACCTATCTCCAGACGAACCAGCGGGTGGTGGGTCGATTTCAGCCCACGGAAATCACCGATGACGAATTGATGCCACTATCGGGGCGACAAACCACCGAACATTTCTATGCCGGTGACCCGGTGGATCCCGCCAGTGTGGCCCAATACCTACCCCAAGGGCTGGAGTCATTAACGGCGACAAATCTCAGCCATGGCAGGGATACTGCGGCCCAAATTTCCACCTTTACCCTCAAAAATGGCCTCCGGATTTTATTCCTGGTGGATACTAGTACCCCCACCGTCACCCTAGCTGGGCGCATCCATGCGGGCACAGCCTATGATTTATTGACCACACCGGGGTTAGCTAGTTTAACCGCCGATAATTTACTCAATGGCACCCAAACCCAGGATGCCCTCACCTTGGCCACAACCCTGGAAGATCGGGGTATCACCCTAGACTTTTCCACGTTCCGCGATGGGGTAGACATTGAAGGCTATGCCCTTTCTGCGGATTTAGATGTCCTCCTGAAAAACTTAGCCGATGTCCTCCAGGGGGCTAGTTTTCCCGCCAATGACTTTGAAAATAGTCAACAACGTGCCCTGACGGGACTGCACCTCGAAGCCGATGATCCGGTACGGGTGGGGCGACGCATTTTTCAGCAAACTCTCTATCCCCAAAATCATCCCCTGCATCCCTTTCCCACATTAGAATCCGTAGGACGTATTCAACGGCAGGATCTCCTGGATTTTTACCGCCAGGCCTATAGCCCGGATCAAACCGTACTAACCCTAGTGGGAAATTTTGATCTCGATCGGGTGAGATCGCTCTTTGTGGAAGACTTTGGCCATTGGCAACCCAGTGGCCCGGCCCTATCCCTTGAGTTTCCAGAGGTGGGTCTACCGGAAAAAACCATCTTTGTCAATCAAGTCATGCCTGGCAAACCCCAAGCCATTACCTATCTGGGTTCCCCAGGGATTGATCGCCTGGATCCCCGCTTCTATGCGGCCCTACTTCTGAATCACATCATTGGTGGCGATACCCTTTCCAGTCGTCTGGGGGTGGAAATCCGCGATCGCCTTGGATTGACCTACGGCATCTATAGCTTCTTTGCCGCCGGCCCCCAAGCGGGCCCCTTTCTGATTCAAATGCAAACGGCCCCAGGGGATACCCCCCAGGCCATTCAAGCCACCCTAAGTCTCCTCCGAGATTTACGGGAACGGGGAGTCACTTCGGCGGAACTAGAGGCCGCAAAGCGGAGTTTGATGAATAGTTATCCTGTGGAACTGGCCAGTATTGATACCTTGGCGCGATCGCTCCTGGGAAATGCCCTGGTGGGATTAGACCCGGGTGAGGTACTGCGGTTCCCCGATCGCCTGGCAGCCGTTACCCTAGAAGAGGTACACCAGGCCTTGCAAGAACTGATTCACCCCGATCGCATGGTGATTGTCAGTGCCGGCCCCGCCATTTCCTTTAGCCCCAGAGAACCCTAGTGTTTCAGGCCATTCAACAGCAACTTTTCTTTTTAGAGCAGTGGTCCGATCGCTGGGTCACGGATCAGTTGGGCCACTTATCCCTGATCAGCTTAGGAGTCATTTTTCTGACGGGGCTACTCACGAGCTTGACCCCCTGCACCCTTTCGATGTTGCCCATTACCGTGGGCTATATTGGCGGTTATGCTGCGGAAAATCGTGGGGCGGCGGCGCGCCAGTCCCTGTGGTTTGCCCTGGGGTTAGCCACCATGTTAGCCACCCTGGGGATTTTAGCGGCCTTGGCAGGGCGGATTTACGGTCAGGTAGGTTCCGGCTTGGCCATTGTGGTGAGCTTGATTGCCATTGTCATGGGCTTGAATTTATTGAACGCGCTGCCGATCACCTTTCCCCGCTGGCCGGGTTTGGATACCCTACCGGATCGAGTTCCGCGGGGGTTTCGCTCCTATACCCTGGGGGCAACCTTTGGTCTGGTGGCCGCTCCCTGTAGTACCCCCGTACTCGCGACTCTCCTAGCCTGGGTGGCCACGACTCAAAATCTGATTGTGGGGGCAGGCTTACTGTTGGCCTATACCACGGGCTACGTTTTACCCTTGGTGGTGGCGGGCACCTTTACGGTTACGGTGAAGAAACTGTTAGCTCTGCGGCAATGGTCTAGTTGGATTACCCCGGCCAGTGGAGTCCTGTTAGTGGCCTTTGGGGTGGTGTCCCTGGCGATTCGTTTACGGCCAGGATTTTAGGATGCTCAAACCAGGAGTTTATTTTGTCGGGGCCGGCCCCGGGGATCCGGATCTATTGACGGTGAAAGGTCAACGACTTCTTTCCTTGGCCGATGTGGTCGTCTATGCCGATTCCCTTGTTCCCCATCAAATTTTGGAAATGATGCGCCCCGATGGGGAGTTGATTCCTACGGCCTCCATGACTCTGGAGGAAATTTTGCCGATCTTAATTGAGCGAGTTCAAGCCGGGCAGGCGGTTGTACGGCTCCAGTCTGGAGATCCCAGTCTCTATAGTGCCATTCATGAACAAATTTCCCTGCTGCACCAGGCTGATATTCCCGTAGAGGTTGTTCCCGGAATTAGTGCCTTTCAGTTGGCCGCCGCCCGATTACAGGCAGAGTTGACCATTCCTGAACTCGTCCAAACCATTATCTTGACGCGCAGTAGTGGTCGCACAAAGGTTCCCCCCCAGGAAGAACTGGCCAGTTTGGCGGCCCATCGGGCTAGTCTGTGTCTGTACTTGAGTGCCCACCATGTGGTCAAAGCCGAAGCCCAACTTTTGCAGCATTATCCGGCGGATACCACGATTGCCATTTGCTATCGTCTGGGCTGGCCCGATGAAAAAATCGTTTTAGTTCCCTTGGCAGAGATGGCCGCCACCACTCGCAATGAGCAGTTGACCCGCACGACTCTATATCTGATTAGCCCGGCCCTCAATGCCCAGCCCTCTAGCATTGAATCCAATAGGGTGCGATCGCACCTTTACCATCCAGAGCATCATCATTTATTTCGTCCCTGATCGCTCTAGTCTCTAGTAACCTTATAGGCTCCAGGCCAGCTTGGCCGCTCCCACCATGCCAGCCCGATTGCCTAGGATCGCCCGTAAGTATTGCAGCCCTGGGCGAGAACTGGGCAACACCCGTGCTTCAATTTCTGCGATCATCGTCGGGAAAAATAGATCGTGGCTATCGCTGATACCGCCACCAATGACGATCGCCTCGGGGGTCAACACATAAATTAAGCTGGCTAAACCAGCGGCCAATTCTCGACCATAATTTTCCCAAAAGGCGATCGCCGCACCATCTCCCTGACGGGCCTTTTCCGCCAATTCATAGGGGGCAAGGCCAGTGCGGCGGCGAATGGCCTGGACGGAAACGTGCTGCTCCAGGGAACCGCGATTCCCGCTATTACAGGGATGACCACACCAATCCAGGGTAATCAAACCCAATTCTCCAGCGGTACCATCCCGGCCCACAAACAATTCGCCATTGAGCAACACTGCCCCACCCACCCCCGTCCCCAAGGTGAGTAAAATCAAATCCCGAAAGGACTTTCCCGCCCCTAGCCAGGCCTCTCCCAGACCAGCACAGTTGGCATCATTGGCTAAGATAGTGGGCCGCCCTGTTAATTCTTCTAGGGCTTCCCCTAGAGGAACATCTTCCCAGCCGAGATTAATGGCCCGTCGGGCAATGCGTCCGGTACTATCTACGGGGCCAGGGGTTCCCAGGCCAATGGCTAGGGCCGTTTTCTGGGGATCGATCCCTTGAATAGCCTGGGCGATCGCCCCAATCACAGCATCGGGTGTAGGGGGCTGGGGAGTCGCTACCGTCAAGGATTGCCAGCACTGACCATCACGGCTAAACCGACCCAGCTTAATGGCCGTCCCCCCTAAATCCACACCAATCACATGGGGAGAATTCACAGGGGTTGCTCACCAAACCCAGATAAACGATAGAGGGCATCTTCTCCCAGTTGGATTGTTACATCAGAGTCCAAAACACCAGTACTTTCGACCCGCACCTCACCAAAACCCAGTTGTAGCTGCACCGCTCGGGCTTTATCAATATCTCCAGCCTGGGCAATAATCCGGGTCACTTTCAGGGGTTGGGTCATATCTTCTCCCCGATAGAGATTGCGAAATCCCACTTGGCTTAAATGATCACTCACTCGCTCGACTTGGGGCTCCGGTAAATAGGTATTTTGGATGGCAATGCGGATCCAATTTGTAGAAACATCCATGGGATTTTCTTCTAGCCCATTCCCCCCTAAACCACTGCGTCGGGGCGTATCCCGTAGGTGCTGATCCGCTAGAACCTCAATTTGCCGATAACTGGGGAGCCAATAACTGATTTCTTCCCGGCCGGTGCCATTGAAATCTCCTGGAAGCATCAGCATTTGTACCCGCGATCGCGGCACTTGGGCCATAAACCCAGCTAGGCTGGCTAATTCCTGCACCGTTAAATTTGTATCCAGATTTTCGCGAATTACCCCTAAAATTTGCGGTAGACGACCGAGGGTATCCGGCTGGGCGGTTTGTTCAATCAAGGCCCGCATGAAGGATTGCTGCCGCTGCACCCGACCAATATCTCCCAACTCGTCATAGCGAAATCGGAGAAAATCGAGGGCTTTTTCACCATCTAAGTGCTGCCGCCCCTCCTGGAGATCAATATTGAGGCGTTGGCTCATATCTTGGTAGCGCATATCCTTAGGAACGTGGATCGTGACTCCCCCCAAGGCATCCACCAGCTTAGAAATTCCTTGGACGTTAATTCGCAGGTAGCGATCGATGGGCACATCCCCCAATAACTCAGAGACGGTTTGGGCTGCAAGGGCCGGGCCACCGAGGGCATTGGCTTCATTAATCTTGGCATCGCCCCGACCTGGAATCCAAGTCAGGGTATCACGGGGAATTGAAAGGATGGTTAACCGCTGATCCCGTGGATCAAATCGCACCAAGAGCATCGTATCCGAAAGCCCTTCTACCGAGTTGACGAGGGTATGGTAAGTGGCATCACTTACAGGTGGTTCCACAACATCGGAGCTTAATACCTTTGTGCCAATCAACAAAAGATTTACCGGCTGATCTAATGTGGAAATATCCCGACGATTGCGACTAAATACGGCGGATTCTTGGGGACTGAGGGCCCGATGCATCAAGGGCGTGCTGTGGGTAATCAAAGCCCAAAGCCCTCCCAAACTGGCGGAAATTAGGGCAACACCACACCAATTCAGGGTGCGCCAAAATAATGGAACATTGGATGGAGGTGATTTCTTTTGACTTGGCCGCCAGTGGATAAACACGATACCCTCGCAGGGACTTCAGATAATAAAAATAAGGATTATAAAGAGATTATAAAGAAATAATTAAATTTAATCACAAGTTTTACGCCACTCTAGCACAAGATTTCTAGTTCTGCGTCATGGAGGCGATCCATTTTTGCGATCGCCCTAGGTGTGATGCCGAGGAAGTGTATCCTAAAATTGCGACTCCTCCTAAAAGCCTGCCCATCAGAAAGTTTACAAAATGAGTATCTTTAGAAATGAATATCTTTAGAACGGACTACATTATTCAGTTTTTAGGTGCGTTTTTATATTTATAAATTTTAATATTTAAGGTAGTCCTAAAAATGTAAGGATAGGAGAGAAATCGTTCTCCGAGGATATCTGTGTTTGAGTCCCTAACGACCTGATCCATTTGTCAGTCTACGCATGTCGTCAAAAACAGCAAAATCCGCAAGATGAAGATTCCTTGTAGTTGGAATTGCCAGAGTCGAGGATATTTTAGAACCTTGGATACAACGTTACCTCAATGAGAAGTTACCTCAATGAAAAATCATAAGAACGGGGAGTAATAAGGTAAAAATTTCAGATCGGGAATTAGCCCAACCTAAGGCTTCAAGAGTCTACGATCAGGCTAAGGTTCTCTCTCCAGGAACAAGGTACTCCCTTTACTGGGACTGCCCCTGAGTTGGCTGGGATGGATTGGAATTGGATTGGGACGAATTCAGGAAGACACTTACCCCCACACCACCCAGGGCGATCGCCCCGACTACCGCCACCGCCCAGGCCCATTGTTGCCAGGTGGCATTAGGCTGATCCTCATGAACGGTATCTTTCGCCATAGGCAGGGCATTCGACTCTGGAGTTTCTTCCTGACCAGACACCGTATCTCGATTGTTTAATGCCGTTTCCGTCGTAACCGCTGTGGGACTTCCCACAGGAGCAAGTTCCCGCACAGGGCGATCGGCATTTAAGCGCGCCAAAAGCTCGCCAGACATCTCCGCCCCCACCAAGGTTTCCTTGGGACTCATCGATTGAGATTTAATACTTTGAAAGGCAATGGATTCTAGGTACTTGCTAAACTCTGTTTCCGCCATGGATACCATTAAATAGGACGCCTTGACCTTCCGACCAAATAATAAAACATCTCCATGTTTCAGATCGTGGCTAGCCGTCCGCTTACCATTAACAAAGGTACCATTAGTACTCGGCTTACCATTGGCATTCCCATCCACAAGGCGGTAGCAATATTCCTTTGTTCCCGGCACAGGCACACGCAATAAAATGGCATGTTGCCGAGATACCGTTTCAAAGTCAAGGACAATGGCGTTAGTTAGATCCCGCCCTAGGGAATAGGCCGCCGCCTCAAGGGCGATCGCCTGCCGTCCCCGCAATCCATTGATCACTAATATATGACGTTCCTGCTGTTGACTACTCATTCTACATTTCCCCCGCATTCAAACCCTATAGACCCAATCCCTAGTAACGTCTTTAATAAAGCCCCGATGGAGAACGAGTGCAGTATTAGAGGTACCAATATCTACAAGCAAAATAGACAATAGATAAACTGGCATAACAAGAGTACACTACCTCTCACTCTGGAGCAGATACCCAGTTCTTGCCGTGACATAGATCACAGTCAACCATAATTTAATAGTGTTCTCTAGAGATAATGAACCGCTTACAACCTAGGGGTGTTTTTTCGCTACCATCCGCGTACAATGTTCAATTAAGCCTGTAGGTTCATGTCGTCTATGTCTACCAGCCAAGATATTGCGATTACTAAGCTTGTCCCCAGTGATCAGGCTCTCTTGGAGGCAATTGAATCCTACCCCAATGCCACAGATAAACAGGCGAAGATTGACATACTAGTGGATTTGCTTCGGCGCGATCGCAGCCAAGTGATTCTGAAGACCTTAACCCAAGAGACCTATCCGCAAACAGCCTTTAACTTTACTCTCTGGATGATCAATCATGATCTGATTACCCTGGAGTGGCTCTACGACATCACGTACCAAATTTCCACCCAGCCCGTTCAATCCACGATCAATATTCAAGATTTATATGCCAGCCTGAGGCAGGTAGACTATGCAAGTCTAGGGTTGATCCTGGGTAAAACAAGCGTAGCCCTAAAGCGTTTGCGCCTAGATGATATTGATTTACAAGCCTTTATCCAAGCCATTGAGCCTCCCCTTGCCCTGAGTATTTTGACCTGGATGGTCACCTTTCAAAAAGTGACGATGGTTGACTTGGCCTCGATCAGTGAAATTACCCGTAAGGTCAATCCTGCCGCCGCCCAAGCCTCAACTCAACCCACATCCTCCCCCCTAGAAACAATTATTCCCGACAATCCCCTAGGGGATCATGCCCTGGAAGATATTCTTTTAGACTTAAATCTAAAATTGGGGGGAACGGAAATTGAATTATTGACGAAGATGCTAGATCGATTTTTATTCAAGAAGGTACATGATGCTGCCACAGGAAAGGATAAAGTCGTCTATCGAGAAACCATTCAGGTGAGTCGTTTTGTCTGTGAAAACAACCAGCAGCAGGATGTGCCCATGCCAGTGCGGAGTACCAAAACCTGGCCGCCAGGGGTTTACCTTATGCAATACCAAGATGAATCCATTCAAATTATGCGTTTGCCCGGCAATGATTTCTACGAGATCCTGCCCTTTGGCCCCGATCCCTATCTGCGGGCAGAAACCATTGGGCGAATGGTGAAGGAATCCTTACGTTCATGAGCGATCGCCCCCCCACCCCCGAAGCTGCCAGTGACACCAGCGACAGTCCTGAAGCATCCCCCCGCCCGCCCCAGGATAGCTACGTTAAGCTGGCCATGAGAAATATGGTGCGGAAGGGAGGTAAATCTTTGCGCCATTTTGCCTTGACCACCCTTGGACTCCTAGGATTGTTGGTGGCCATTTCCTATCTGACCCGTTAGGTACTAGTTAGGCATGGACGGCACTGATTCGTTGGTTGTTGATCTTTGCGTTCAGGATCTCTTTTATTCCCCTTTGGAGTCTAGGGCCGAAATCTCTGGCGATCGCTGGCAAGAATGGTTTAGCCAATGGATCCACCATCTTGATCCCCAGTTAGCCCCAGCCTACGAGATCACCCTGCGATTGACGGATGATCAGGAGATTCAGCAATTAAATCGGGATTTCCGCCAGTGCGATCGCCCCACGGATGTACTAGCCTTTGCTCTCCTAGACAGCGGGATTTCCGCCCCAGAGCATGAACCACTATACCTAGGGGATATTGTCATCTCCGTTGAAACCGCCCATCGCCAGGCCGGCGATCGCGGCCATAGTGCAATTACAGAACTGTCATGGTTGGCTATCCATGGACTACTTCACCTTCTAGGGTGGAGTCATCCCAATGAAGAACGGCTACAAGAAATGCTCCGTTGCCAAGCCACCTGCCTGGGTCTTATTGGTGTAGAACCACCGGAATTTGAATAAATTGCTGACTTTCTACTTGATACCTCTTGATAGATTTGCCGGGCTATGCTTAGGTAGGGTAGGTTCAAAATCCAGGCTATAATTAATTTTTGTTAAATTCCTAGTGATGAGAGAGTGAAGGGTAAGATATGACACAGAAAATTGTAGCTCCGTATCCCAATAAAATATCTCGCCCCATTTCGGTGCATCGTAGCTCCTATCGCATTGCCCATACGCTCTTCTCTAGTTTTGGTTATGCCTGGTCTGGGGTTCAGTATGCCTTTCAGACTCAACGAAATTTTCGCATTCACACCCTAATGGCTACCGTTGCCCTCTCCTTAGCTGGTTTTTTGCGTCTATCGGGCATAGAGATTGCCCTCATTGGCGTTACGATCGCTGCGGTCATGGGTCTTGAGCTTCTGAATACGGCGGTGGAAGCCGTGGTAGATCTAACCGTGGGCAATCGGTATCATGACCTAGCACGGGTCGCCAAGGATTGTGCCGCAGGGGCAGTATTATTGGCAGCCTTTGCCTCAGTATTTGTGGCTGCTATTTTAATTTTACCTCCCTTAGTTCAGATGATTTTCTGGCCATACGTTGGCTACTAATGGGGCTACTAAGGCGACAAACTGAAACGAGGTATTTAGCTTCTAGATTTTAGATTCTGTGATTGCTTTTCTGATTTTATAGATAGAAAGGAATATCTTCCGCTTGATTCTGGTCATTGATAATTACGATAGTTTTACCTATAACCTGGTGCAATACCTGGGGGAGTTAGGTCAGGAATTGCCCGTAGCAGCCGAGATTCAGGTGTATCGCAACGATAAAATTACCCTACGCCAAGTCGAGGCCCTTAATCCTAATGGCATCGTCATTTCACCGGGCCCCGGCCGCCCCGAGGATGCCGGGATCAGTCAAGCACTGATTCAACAATTTGCACCCACCATCCCTATTTTGGGGGTTTGCCTAGGCCATCAAGCCATTGGTCAGGTCTATGGGGGCGAGGTGGTGCGGGCCCCCGAATTAATGCATGGCAAAACGTCATCAATTTATCACCAGAATAGGGGGATTTTTGCCGGTCTTGACCAGCCCTTTACCGCAACTCGATACCATAGCCTGGTCATCGATCGCCCCAGTTGCCCACCCCTCTTGGAAATTACGGCATGGACAGAGGATGACATTATTATGGGAATTCGCCATCGGGACTATCCAACCCTTCAGGGGGTTCAGTTTCACCCTGAAAGTATTCTCACCTCAGCAGGAAAGGCCCTACTGCGAAACTTTTTACAAAGTGTCCCCGTCCGGTGATCCCGTAGGACAAAACTCCAGTAAACTGGCTGCGGTGGGGCCAGTTATGAATAACCATCCAAAACGTATAGGACATATAGGGGCAGGAGGAGCATGAAACGTCGCCAATTTTTCCGCTACGCTCAAGGGGCTGCGATCGCCACATTGGGGATTAACCTAGCCGCCCATGCCCAAGGCGGAACATTGGGAGTGCAATGGTTGGGCCATACCTGTTTTTTGTTCACGGGGGGTGGCCAGCGCATCCTCGTAAATCCCTTTAAGCCCCTGGGATGTACCCAGGGATTTCGGCCACCGACTGTTGCCGCCGATATTGTCCTGATCAGTAGCCGCCTCTTAGATGAGGGATTTATTGAGGGGCTACCAGGGCGACCCAAGCTTCTCTTTGAACCCGGCAACTACGATGTGAATGGATTCAGAATCCAAGGGATTCGTACCAATCATGATCGGGTGGGTGGCTTTCGTTTTGGCGTAAATGTCGTATGGCGTTGGCAGCAGGCAGGGGTGAATATCTTGCACTTGGGGGGGATCGCCATGCCCTTGAGTATTGAGCAGAAAATTCTCATGGGTCGCCCCGATCTCCTGTTAATCCCCGTGGGTGGCAGTGATAAGGCCTATACCGCTGCCGAAGCCAAGGCGGCCATTGAACTGCTTCAACCCCATATTGTTGTACCAACCCACTACCGTACCAATGCGGCGGATGCCACCTGTGATTTATCGGGGATTGATGATTTTTTAACCCTGATGGAAGGTACTCCGGTGCGGCGCATCGGTGGCAGTAGTTTTAGCCTGGGTTCTGGGTCAATTCCCGCCGGCCCGGTGATTAATCTCCTCAGCTACGGTTAGATAAAAGATAAAATAGTTGGCTTTATAAGCTCAATAACTCTATAAGCTTAATAATATAGTCAACTTTGGCAACCGTCACAGGGCGATCGCCCGATAGAATGAATCTTTGTCACCCTAGTAGGTGAAGACCTGACCCACAACTATCCCTTAAAGTTTGATCTAGTAACCCAATGGGTTGGATAGCTGAACTCGTCTAACATTCACTTCGTTTCAGGTAGGGTAATGCGGTGTTTACATCCAAGAATTTTCGACTTGGGGCAGTGACGGTTTTCGGGATAATGGCATCTCTTTTCGGTTCTGTGCCGGTTTCTGCCCAAATGTCCTCCCTCGTTGCCGCTACGAATCGGCCTCCTGCCCTCAATAATGGCACCTACCTTTATGGCGAATCTTCCCAACCCCAGGAAGTCCAACAGGGCTACGTTCTGTTTGAGGTAAAAAATAGCCAGGTTACTGGAGCCCTATTTATGCCCCATTCATCCTTTGATTGCTTCCACGGTACCCTCAATCACACCACTCTAGATTTGCTCGTAGAAGATAGCTACGAAGCGTTCTCCTATCCAGTATCCTTAGACTTGCATCAGTACTATGCCTTACCCCAGGTTGACTCTGCCCAGCAGGAAATGCTGGCGGTTTGTCAAGATAGTCTAGCTCAAAATCAATTCCAAGCCATTGAACGGTGACATTAGCTAAACGATACGCGGTCTTTGACTTGGTGTTTCAATTATGCATCGCTGATGTTGTAGAGCTTTTGAAGTACCAGCATTTTGAATACTGGAATCACATCTATGAGCTTTTGCCCTGCCTGACTTTTGCGTGGTTTCTTGTGGAGACGGGATAAGATGGGGCGAAAAGTCTTCCACGGAACGAGGGTACTTAAGCGGTTTTTGGTAATTGTCTTAGCTAGAGTTTAGCGGCAGAATAATTCTCCAGAACCAACTGTATTGCAGAAAAAATAGATACAATAGATTCAGGGAAAATACGCAAGTCGGAGGCAAAGAAATTAAGTTAAAGTTTATTTGTTCCCAGATTTACCTGACATAGAGATTTGTTGAGTAAATTAAAGTTTCGTGAAGATTTATTGCCTATTTTTTGGTTAATATAAGTTGTGGGACGTTATTTCTGATACAACAGTTGAAAAATAACCCCTGACTCCCTGCCCCTCGCCTACCACTCCATAACCTACAAAAATTAAATTCCTATGACTAGCCATTCCAATAAAATTCTTCTCAAACAAGGCTCTCTCGTTTTACGCCAGTGTAAAAAAGCCCTAGCGGAACGGGATATGACGGCCCTTCAGCAACAGGCTCGGATGCTTCAGGTGGCGGCGGCGGCCTCAGAACAAACGTTAATTGAGGCGGAGGCCCGCTTACTGGAACAGGTGGCCCATCAGGGGCAATTGCGTCGGGCAGCAGATATTCTAATGAAAATTAAAGAACGCCTAGTGGCGATCGCCGGGGAAGGGGCTAATGACGCTTTAATTAGCATTCCCGACGTGCCTGCCAATGCCATTCACAAGCCTGCCGCTCCGGGTAGTCGGGATAAGACCGCGACAAATAAATCTAGTGCTAAATCAAGTTCCCGGCCCTTTGTCAACAAGCCTGGGGATGAAAGCTATACAAAACGGCTCGGCAATTACCTCGTGGAAGCAGAACTCCTCAGTCCAGCCCAGATTGAAGTTGCCCTTGCGGATCAGCGCATGACCGGTGCCCGCCTTGGCGATATTTTGGTAGCCCGGGGCTGGTTACGCCAGGGAACCATTGAATTTATTATGGAGCGGGTGGTGCTGCCCGATCGCCGCTTAGTGACCGCCAATGCCCAACCCCAATCGGCAAAATCTAGAAGTCGAAGTCCTGAGTCCAATATGCCTGGCGATCGCTCCACCTTAATTGATGTTCATCACCCCACCCACCTGGCCTAGGCATTGAGGTAGGGAATTATCTTGGCAATGCAGTATGCTGCAAAAACCCTAGAGCGAGCAGAGCGGGCCCTGCGGTGTAGTCCATTTTTACCCCGTCTCTTTATTCAGATGGGGCAGCGGAGTGTATCAATTTTAGATATTGCCCAACAGGCGGGGATAGAGCAGCAATTTACCCCGGCCCCATTGTCCCTGCTGGCGGCGGAAAGCTCCCTGGATTGGCTCCTTCAGGTGGGCCTCCTGCGTCGAGAGGTGGATGGCCAGGGTTTGACCGATCGCTTTCGTCTGACTCCCTTGGGTCAACAAGTGCTGCTCCGGGTTCAGACAGGAACGGACTCTGATAGCCAAGATACTTGGGCAGGGGTTTCCTGGGGCGATCGCCTCCAAAATACCCTCACCCGTTGGCTCCATTAGGTTCCCTGTGAATGCCCTCATGGTGGTGGGGACAACCTCCCATGCCGGTAAATCCTTGATTGCGGCCGTCCTGTGTCGCTTATTGGCGCGGCGGGGCCTGCGAGTCACCCCCTTTAAGGGGCAGAATATGGCACTTAACGCCTACGTGACCGCTTCCGGGGGAGAAATGGGATACGCCCAAGCGGTACAGGCCTGGGCTGCGGGCATTGAGCCAGAAACTCTGATGAATCCTATCCTGCTCAAACCTCAGGGAGACATGACCTCCCAGGTTATTTTTAATGGTCAGGCGGTGGGTTGCACCCAGGCAGCAGACTATTACCGAGACTATTTTGAACCTGGTTGGGCCACCATTCAACGCTCCCTAGAACTGTTAGGGGAACGCTTTGACTGGGTGGTGTGCGAAGGCGCGGGATCTCCGGCAGAAATTAATCTGAAGCATCGAGATTTGACAAATATGCGACTGGCTCGTCATTTGCAGGCAACGACTCTACTAGTGGCGGACATCGATCGCGGTGGGGTTTTTGCCCATATTGTCGGCACCTTAGAACTATTAGAGCCGGAGGAACGGGCCCTGATTAAGGGGATTGTGATTAATAAATTCCGGGGGCAGCGATCTCTCCTAGAGTCGGGCATCACTTGGCTAGAGGAACGTACCGGCATTCCGGTTTTAGGGGTCATTCCCTGGCTAGAAATTCAACTACCCGCCGAGGATTCCCTGGATTTATTTGATCGCCGGCCGCGATCTCAGCGAGCAGATTTAACCATTGCCGTGATTCGCCTACGCCGGATTGCTAACTTTACCGACTTCGATCCCCTTGCAGCCGAACCGACGGTTAACCTCCATTATCTATACCCCCACGAGACCCTAGGGGCAGTGGACGCAGTGATTATCCCCGGTACAAAAACAACGATTCCGGATTTACTAGAGTTGCAAACCTCGGGCATGGCCGCCCAACTCCAGGCCTATGGGGCCGCCGGTGGCACGATTATGGGCATCTGCGGCGGGATGCAACTGCTGGGAACCCAAATTTGCGATCGCCAAGGTCTGGAGGGCCAACCGGGAACCTATGCAGGATTGGGCTTACTCCCCCTAGAGACAACCATCACCGCAACCAAATTAACCCGCCAACGTCAAGGAATCGCCCAGGCCCCCATCCCCGGCCAACCCATCCAGGGCTACGAAATCCATCAGGGTCAGACCCAGTATCACTTTAATGAGGACTTTTGCCCCCTCTTTGTGGAAGAACACCTCGGAATCGTAAATAGCCGTCAAACCCTGTGGGGGAGTTATCTCCATGGTTTATTTGAAAATGGGACGTGGCGACGACAATGGCTGAATCATCTCCGCCAAAAACGAAACTTGCCCCCCCTAACCTGTGATATTCAAGATTACGAATACCAACGCCTTGCCCATTTGGATGGTATAACAGATGCCATTGCCCCCCATCTGAACTTGGATCGGCTTCTGGAGAATTGCGTATGCCCCTGATGCAAAAAGTTTTACTAGGGATGTTGGTTTTTATTCCCATCGCCTTCATCGCTAAATTTCTTGATGCCCCCCCCCTGATTATTTTCATTTTCAGTGGCCTGGCGATCGTCCCCCTGGCTGCCCTTATTGCCAATTCCACAGAAGCCATTGCCGAAGTCATTGGCCCCACCCTCGGCGGATTGCTGAATGCCACCTTTGGTAATGCCACGGAAATGATTATTTCCATTGTTGCCCTACGGCAGGGCCTCGTTGATGTGGTGAAAGCCAGCTTGAGTGGCTCAATTATTGCTAACTTACTGCTTGCCCTTGGTTTGGCAACTCTGCTGGGGGGGCTGCGGTTTCGTGAGCAAAACTTTCAGCCAGCGGTGGCCCGGATTAATTCATCCTCATTGACCCTCGCCGTCATTGTGATGATGACACCCACCGCCATTAAATATACGGCCCCATCGGTCAACCTCCAGGCATTGGATCAATTTTCCTATGCGGCAGCGGTGTTACTTTTGCTGTTTTATGGATTAATGTTACTTTTTTCCATGAAAACCCACCGTCATTTGTTCATGATGGAAGACAATGAAGCGGCTGTGGTTGAATCTGAAGAAGAAACTGTTGATGTTAACCTCAAACTGCAAATTGGTATCCTTTTAGTGGGCACGATTGTCTTGGTCTTTGTGTCTGAGGTTTTGGTGGATAGCCTCCAGGAAAGTATTACCAGTGTGGGGTTATCCCAAGTCTTTACGGGCGTGATATTAATTCCCCTCTTTAGTGGTTTTGTCGAGTTTATTACCTGTATCAAGTTTGCCCTAAACAACCGCATGGAAGGGGCCGTTGCCGTTGCCATTGGTTCCAGCCTTCAGATTATTCTATTTGTTGCTCCGGTCTTAGTCTTAGCAGGCTGGTTCCTGGGTCAACCGGAAATGAATCTGAGCTTTAATCCCTTTGAGTTGGTCTGCGTGATTGCGGCGGTGATGATTACCAATTCAATTAGTAATGATGGACGCTCTAATTGGTTGGAAGGGGTACTCTTGCTTATTACTTACGCTGTATTGGCGATCGCCTTCTTTGTTCACCCCTAGGTCACGGCTAATCCCATTGTTCCAGCCCGTTAAGCCATAGCCTGGCCTTGTCTGGACGACCGAAGGGTGGATCTATCTGGTGGCCTATTTTTGACCTATTCTCTAGCAGGGTTGTGGGATGGTCTATCGCCATCTGCGTACCGACAGACTGAAGGTCACAATATGCCAGCAACAACTATCAACAGTCACTTGGACAAGCCAATATAGCCTGTAGTATGAGTCGTCGGGGCCACTGCTGGGATAATACGGTCGCTAAAGCTTTTTCGGGATGATAAAAACCGAGTTGATTCACCCCATTGAATTCCAGACCCGGGCGATTGCCAAGACTACCATTGCTGAATGGATTGACGTCTTCTACAACCTCATAAAAGATACTAGGCAATGACCTAAAAGCGGGTTAAGCCGTTCTATCCGCTTCTACCAATTTTCTACCGTTTCTTTATCAAAAGTAGAATCTTCTACCAGAAAAAAAGATATTCAGAAAGTTAGTAGAACCCTTGTAACCCTTTGCTAGACTGCGTTTGACGGGATGGAGCTAAGCGGACTCGAACCGCTGGCCCCTTCAATGCCATTGAAGTGCTCTACCAACTGAGCTATAGCCCCTAATCACAATCTTCATCATCTTGTAAGGGGGGAAGTATTGTCAAGGGTTTACCATGGTAGCGTTATTAATTTTGTGATCAACTATGAAGGCATTGGTCGTAGGAGCAACGGGGCGTACCGGTCGACGCATTGTTGAAGAATTAGTAGAACGGCAGATTCCAGTGGTTGCCGGAGTTCGCGATCGCCAGAAAGCTGAAGACCTGTTGCCCCCTGGTGTGGAAATCAAACTAGCTAATGTCTCCCAACCGGAAACCCTGGCGGCGGCGATCGCTGATTGTACTGTTATTCTCTGTGCCACGGGTGCGACTCCTGGACTGAATCCCCTAGAACCCTACTGGGTAGACTACGAAGGGACAAAAAACCTGATTGAAGCTGCCAAGTCCGCATCTATTGAGCAGTTTGTGCTTGTATCATCCCTTTGTGTATCCCAACTCTTCCATCCCTTGAATTTGTTTTGGCTGATTTTGTACTGGAAACAGCAGGCGGAACGTTATCTACAAGACAGTGGTTTAACCTATACCATTGTTCGTCCGGGTGGACTGAAAGAATCGAGTGAGGAGGAGGTGTTTCCAGTGATCTCAGGCCCCGATACCCTATTTGAAGGGAGTATTCCCCGTAAACAGGTGGCGCAAATTTGTGTTGAAGCCCTTCACCAGGCCAATGCCCATAATAAAATTCTTGAGGTGGTGGCTCGGCCCCTATCCTCTCCCCCATCCTTGGTTGAGTTGTTTACGGCACTAAGCTAGGCAGGAACGGGTGCTTCGTTTTCTTAAAAACTTGATGGTCTTGACCCTCACCGGGGCGATCGCCGGCCATATCTGGTTTCAAAATCGGCCTGAGGCGCGCCATTGGTTACCTTGGCGGGATGGTGAGGTTGCCCCCCTCGTCATGGATGGTGGAGACCCCTACCTACGGGCCTTAATGCGGACAATCTCAGCCAGTGAGGCAAATGATGCCAATCCCTACACTATTTTGTACGGTGGTGAGCATATTCAGAATTTGGAGCGCCATCCCGATCGCTGCATCCCCATTCGCTGGGGCCCCAATGTGGGCCAATGTACCACCGCTGCGGGGCGGTATCAATTTTTAACGACCACCTGGGAAGAAAAAGCCCAGTTCTACCATCCCCAGCCCCCCCAATGGTTTGGGCAAACCTACAGTTTTCAGCCAGAATACCAAGATCGGGTGGTTTACGCTTGGTTAAAGGATTCCCAGGCATGGGGTGTGGATATTTCTACCTTACTGCGCCAAGGGGAAATTCAAGCGGTTCTAGAACTACTTTCAGGCACCTGGACCAGTTTGGGCTACGGCATTGAAAATAATCTGATTACACCCTCCCTAGGGCGCATCTACCAAACCATGCTAGAAGAGGAATTATCCTCAGCCCAATCTAGGCAATCTAGTTTGATCCCTCCCCCCCAACCTTAAATGTTATGCATCGGCGAAAATCTTCTTCCCTGGCAATAAAAAAACATCTTCCTGCAAAAGTTTGTCCAATCTGCAATCGCCCCTTTGAATGGCGGAAAAAATGGGCCGATTGTTGGCAAGATGTAAAGTATTGCTCACAGCGGTGTCGGCGACGGCGGCATCTGTTGAATACAGCGGCAGAGGAATTGTCGGCAAACAGATCCAACCTTTAGCCTTCACCAGCGAGTGATGAGCGTTCACCGGAGAGAACGTCACTATAGGAGTTTTCGATGAATTTTTCATCCATCGGTTTATTGCGGAATCTGCGAAAGCCGGGACAGCAGTTTGCCGTTATTGGCTTGGGCCGGTTTGGTCGGGGAGTCTGTGAAACCTTGCATAATCTCAACTACGAGGTTCTAGGAACAGATAACCAGGAGCGGCTTGTGGCCCAAGTCATGCAGGATCAGCTTGTGGATCATGCCATTCAGCTAGATTCAACGGATCCCCAAGCCTTGAAAGAGGCGGGGCTATTTGAGTTTGAAACGGTGATTGTGGCCATTGGCAACCACATTGAAGCCAGTATTATTACCACTCTAAATCTGAAGGAAGCTGGCGTACCCGTAATTATTGCCAAGGCCTCCTCCGAAGTCCATAAAAAACTCTTGGAACGGGTGGGAGCTGATCGGGTAGTTTTTCCTGAGTATGAGGCCGGCTGCGTCCTGGCCCGCTCCCTCACTCGTCCCGCCATTTTGGATCGATTTGATTTAGACCCAGAAAAAAGTATTGTGGAAGTCAAAGCCCCATCAGAGTTTGATGGTCGGACGGTGGCGGAAATTGAGCTACGCAGTCGCTATGGGTTAAATCTTTTGGCCCTACGCTGTGATGAAAAATTTGAAATCAATCCCAGCCCCAATCAACGGCTGCATAAAGGGGATGTCATGGTCGTTATTGGTGCAAATAAAGATATCGATCGCCTACCCTTATAGAACGCTTATCGAGCATTGCGGCTAGCCTTACGTCTAATTCACACTTATACAATTTCCCCTAATGCACTGCTATTACGGTGACTATTTAATTCGTTCCTGGGAATCGGGCGATCGCCCAGCCGTCATTTCCCTCCTGCAACAGATCCTAAAGGAATTTAATCTCAATTGGGAGCCGGAGGGAGCCGATCGGGATGTGGTTCACGTCGAAGCCTACTACCTAGAGCGGGGGGGTGAATTTTGGGTGGTTGAAAAAGCGGCCGAAGTGGTGGGCACCGCCGCCTACTATCCCATTGATCGGGGAGACAATGCGGTGGAAATTCGCAAGATGTACCTACACCCCCAAGTGCGGGGCAAAGGCCTTGGCACTTTTCTCCTTCAATCCTTGGAAAAGCGAATTCAGTCCCAGGGAATCACGACCATTTGGATTGAAACCGCCAGTGTGATGAAAACGGCCATTGGGCTTTACGAAAAACAAGGCTATCAGCCAGCCACAGGGATAGAAACCCAACGCTGCGATCGCGTCTATGTCAAACAAATGCTTTTGCAGGATAATTGATGACTGACATAAATGTACCTATGGGTTCCTCTTATTTCTTTCGGACTTGGCGGCGAACGTCCCCTTGCCAATCATCTTCCCCCGCAAAAATAATTCCAAGGAAATTCAGCGTGAGCCTAGTTTTGGGGAGTTTGCTCCTAGGGCTAGGGATATTTGCGATAAAACCGGCACCGGCCCTAGGGCAAAATAATCCGGCCCACCGTTCCTGTGTGGCGAACGTTGCCCAGGATTTATCTCGCCTCATGGATAGGCCAGAATGGCAAAGGGGCCGCTGGGGTGTTCAAGTGGTGCGGCTAAGGGATGGCCAGGTCATTTATGAGCGGGATAGCGATCGCCTGTTTTTGGGAGCATCCAACATCAAGTTAGTGACAACAGCGGTGGCCCTGCGCTTTTTAGGTGCGAATACAACCCTTGACACGGTGGTTAGTAGTGACGGTGCCGGGGCGGCTCTGAACCGGGTAAGGGTACAGGGGGGCTATGATCCCACCCTCAGTTATACCAATCTTGAGGCGATCGCCCAGGACTTGTATCGCCAAGGTATTCGCTCCATTCAGACCCTTGAACTGGTGGCGGGAGAATCCGTGGATATGGGAATCGAACCCACCTGGGCCTGGGAAGATGTGGAATTTGGCTATATTACACCCATTACAAAATTGGGGGTGAATCAAAACTCATTTCATCTCTTAGCAACGCCCAAGGATGAGGGGGAGCCGTTAACCCTCACATGGCGGCAGACTCCCCCCTCCGGTTGGCAGGTCAAAAATGAAACCATGGCCATTGGCCCCGAGGACACAGAATGGATTGATACCCGCATTGATCCAGAAAACCGCGTCATTACGATCGTGGGGAAGTTGCGGGCCCATAGTGAACCAGAAAATATTGTCCGTCCCTTACCGGAAAAGCTAATCCCCGACTACCTAAAAAACCAATTTTCCCAGGCTGCCCGGGCGGCAGGACTATCCGTGGCAGACATCAAGCTGGTGGCGACGGATCAACCCCTGAATCGGGTGTTAGTTCGCCATTCCTCCCCAGGCATCACCCGCTTAGTGGATCGAATCAACCAAGACAGTCATAACTATTCGGCGGAAATGGTCTACCAGGCCATTGGGGCCGGAGATGGCGATCGCCTGGCAACCTACCTAAGGGATTTGGGCCTAGATCCGACAACCATTGTGATGGTGGATGGTTCGGGCCTCTCCCGCCAAAATTGGATTACCCCCCGGGCCCTAACCCAACTCTTACTGGCGATGGATCGCTCGACTGTAGTCTCAGAATTTCGGCGATCGCTACCCATTGCCGGCGAAAGTGGTACATTGCGCCATCGCTTTCGAGACACCCCAGCCCAAGGACAACTTCAAGCAAAAACCGGAACCCTACGGGGTGTGACCGCCCTCTCTGGGTATATGGATCCCCCGGACTTTGAACCCCTTGCCTTTAGCATTATTCTCAACCAAGGGGGAACGCCGTCTCCGGATCTGCGAAGGGGCGTGGATCAGGTGGCCTTATTGTTGATGGGACTGCGCCAATGCTAGGGGCTGGGGTTGGAGATTAGGACAAATTTGGTCAGGACTCATCTGTGGGGCTGGATTTTCTTGCCAACCTGATAAAATGCCCTCCAGTTGTTGGGCCAGCAGATTAAGGGATACAATTTGCCCTTGAATATCTGCTAGGCGGGACTCTAGCCGCTCCTTGACATGACCACAGGGAAGAACCCCTTGATCACGGATCTCTAAAATTTCCCGAATTTCCTGGAGTGTCAAACCCAGGCGTTGGGCCGTGCGAATAAAGTGGAGCCGATAAATAACGCTGGGTTGAAATAGACGGTACCCTGAGGGCGATCGCTGGACGACCGTAGTCAATAAGCCAAGATCATCGTAATAACGAATGGTTTTAACGGGGAGCGAGCTTTGGTGGGCAACTTCACCAATTTTGAGCATATTGATCTGATTGATCTTAATGAAACTGCTTAACGGCACTTAGCACTTAATAGGCACTTAATGGGGCGGATGTTGCTTCTTGGCCATAGAGAGCATCGGCAGGGGCCGGGAGGATTGGGGCGGCAGGGCATATTCCGCCAGACGTTCTGGGGCAACGGATTTTTGCCAGCGTTGCCATTGCCACCAACGCAATGCGAAGGCTCCCCCCACCATGAGTAGACCAAGGGCTGCTAAACCACCGTAGCCGCCAATGCCTCCCATGACCGTATCCACACTGCCCGCCACTAGCAAAAAGGCAGAAATGGGTTCTTTACGATAAGCCGAACGAAAAAAACGAGGCCCAATCATAGACGGTATAAATGTAAATTTACAGTGATCATGACCCACTCAGTATAACGGGCGATCGCCGGTATTTTAAGGTACAGAGTGACAATCTGCATGGGAATTCTATTTCTATTCTACTTGTTCTTCTGGTGGTGGGTTGAAGGATAGGGAACCCATGGAGAACGGCCTAGCCTGATGGCCCTGCAAACCCTTAGGGCAGGGAGTATGTCAAACTATTAAACTATGGATACTCGCAATTTTTTACCCTCTGAACCCCTCTCTATTTGGGCGAAGGTATCCCACTTTTGGCAGAAATCCCTTCTTCCCCTGCTGGCGAATCTACGGTTAGCCATTGTCTTACTCCTCGTCATCGCCCTGGCCAGTATTGCCGGTACGGTTATTGAGCAGGGCCAGTCCCCCGGATTTTACCAAGCCAATTATCCTGAGGAACCGGCATTATTTGGATTTTTAACCTGGAAAGTTCTACTTGCCCTCGGGTTGGATCAGGTCTACCAAACCTGGTGGTATTTAGCCCTACTGGTGTTGTTTGGGGCCAGCCTAATCGCCTGTACCTTTACTCGCCAACTACCGGCCCTGAAAGCGGCCAAGCATTGGAGCTACTACGATCAGCCTCGCCAGTTTCAAAAGCTGGCCCTAGGGGTTGAATTGCCCAGTCCTGTCCCCGCCCAGGAGCCTCCCTTTGAATCCCTAAGAACCCTACTGGAGCAGAAAAATTATCGGGTCTTTCAGGAGGGCGATCGCCTCTACGGCCGCAAAGGCATTGCCGGACGCATTGGCCCGATCATTGTCCATGCCAGCATGATTTTGATCCTGTTGGGGGGGATTTTAGGGGCCCTAACCGGATTCATTGCCCAGGAATTTATCCCCAGTGGCATGACGTTTCAGGTGCAAAATGTTGTCCAGGCCGGCCCTTGGGCCCACCCTAGCCAAGATTGGGCCATGAAGGTGAATCGTTTTTGGATTGACTATACCCCAGAGGGAGAGATTGATCAGTTCTATTCGGATATGTCCGTGCTGGATCCCCAGGGTGAGGAAGTGAAGCGGCAAACCATCCATGTAAATCAGCCCCTTAAGTATGGCGGTGTCACCTTTTATCAAGCAGACTGGACGATCGCCGCGATTCGCTTTCGCTTAAACAATAGTCCGGTTTTGCAACTGCCCATGGCCCAGCTAGATACCGGTGGCAAGGGACGACTCTGGGGAACCTGGATTCCAACGACACCGGATCTGAGTGCGGGGATTTCCCTCATTGCCCGAGATCTGCAAGGAACCCTACTGCTCTATAACCCTGAGGGCGAGTTCTTGGCAACCCTGCGACCGGGAATGGGCTACGAAGTGAATGGGGTGAACCTGGCGATCGCCGAAATTGTTGGCAGCACTGGACTTCAAATTAAATCTGACCCAGGGATTCCCCTGTTCTATGCCGGGTTTGCCTTCCTCATGGCCGGGGTGATCATGAGCTATGTCTCCCATTCTCAAATTTGGGCCCTCAGGGTAGAGGAGACCCTTTACATTGGCGGTCGCACCAATCGTGCCCAGATTGCCTTTGAGAAAGAGGTATTAGAGATTTTAGGGCAGGGAGTATGTCAAAATCTGAGGGAAGATAGGTAATTATACGGATCGACTTATTTCTATGCCACGTAGTGATAACCAAGGATACCCCCTCCTCTCTGACCGCGAGCTTCAAGTCATTGAATTAGTTGCTGCGGGGCTGACCAATTATGATATTGCGGACAAGCTAGACATCAGTAAGCGTACTGTTGATAATCATATGACTCATATTCTGACAAAGACTCAATCGGATAACCGTGTCGCCTTAGTGCGCTGGGCCTTACAGTGGGGTAAGGTGTGCCTAGAAAATGTCAACTGTTGTACCCTCCCCCTGCCCTCGGAGACCTGTCAACTTGAATCCCAAGGTTGAAAAACTCATTTTGAAACAATAATTTCAAAATAATAAAAGTCACTCTTGAACTCTTACTCTACCCCTTGCCGATCCATGGAACAGGTTTATCGTCAGCCCGAATTACCCCTTGCCATTTACCGTGAGATTGCCGCCCACCTAGGGCAGATTTCCGGTGTCACCGTTGAATTATTACCCCAGTCTGCCCCAGAGTTTGACTATCACCTCAGTCAAGTGGAAGCCCTCAAGCTCCAGTACAGCGATGATCTGTCCCCGGCGGATCAGGCCCAAGTACGGGCGATTCTCACCTATTACGGCGATCGCTACGGCGGTTGGAATTAGGTGGCTGGTGGGTGTTAATCTACGGGGGGATTCCTTTGGTGTTAGGCTTCCTTTGCCATGGCAATGTCCCAGAGCATCTTATTTTGAGCGAACGTTGAGATTACTATGACCCGGATTGTTACCTTTCTTGGCGCAGGCCCCGAACTTCAAAACCGTTTGGGTATGGCGGTGGCACAATGGTTTGCCCAACGGCAGCGGCGGGTTTTACTGGTGGTTCCCAGTCCTGCCATTTCCCTGAGCACCCTCTATGGTGTTGAATTGCAGCCCCAACCCCAAAACTATGCCCCCAATTTAGATATTGCCGAATTACAGACCACGGACAGCCTCAGTCAAGTATGGGATAACCTCACGGACGTGGTAGAACCCTACCTACCCAGTGATTTAATCGGCAAGGTCTATGCCGGAGAGTTAATGATTTTGCCGGGGATGGACACCCTGCTAACCCTCAATGCAATGCGATTACATTACACCAGAGATCGCTACGATGTGATTATCTATGCAGGGGCCAATAGCCGAGATACACTGCGGCTGCTGGGATTGCCCAATGCCATTGCCTGGTACTATCGTCGCTTTCGTCGGGTCTTGGAGCATCTAGACCTGAGTAAACTGGCCACCGCCATTGGCGGCCCCATTGCCAGCGCAATTATGGCGGCAAATATTGATACCCAAAAGATTAATACCAGTATTGCCCAGGCCAAGGACTGGGTAGATAGGGGGGTGGCGGTGGCAGCGGATGCCCAGCAGTTAACTGTGTTACTGGTGACAACCCAACAGACTGGGGCGATCGCTGAAACCTCTTGGCTTTGGGGGAGTGCTCAACAGGTGAATTTACCCATTTCCCAATTGCTCTACTGCCCGGAGGCTAACCAGCCCACCCCTGGAACCAGCGATGACATTGCCGCAACCTTTAGCCCCCTCCAGTTAACAACCCTATCCCCAGAGATCTGCCAGAATGATGCGGATCTGGTGCAGGCCCTCCCGGATATGGATCACCTGCCCGTGGCCCCACCCCCCCACAGCATTGACCTGGAAAGTCAACAGGTGCGCGTCTTTTTACCTGGCTTTAATAAACAGCAAGTGAAGCTGAGCGAGTACAGTGGTGAACTCACCATTGAAGCCGGAGATCAACGGCGACACATTGAATTACCGGCCGCATTGAAGGGAAAACCCGTCACCAGTGGTAAGTTTGAGGCCCCCTACCTGATTGTTTCCTTTGCCTAGGAGCATTGCTGTGAATTGTGAAATTATACCTATAAATGCAGTAAAAATGGCTATACTTGATCATTTTTGGTGAATTGTTGTTATTCTTATATCAGGAATATGTGATTTTTTCACAAATTAGCTAATTAGGATCAAGAGATCAGCCATGCTTATCGAGTTTAGTGTTGGTAATTACCGATCGTTTAAGGATCGAGTCACGTTTAGCATGGTGTCATCTAGTCTTGTATCAAAAGATAGAAAACTTGACGAAAATAATGTTTTTACAGTGGATGATGAACTCGTTCTGCTTAAAAGTGCTGCAATATATGGTGCAAATGCTAGTGGTAAAAGCAATTTGGCTAAAGCTTTACACTTCATGAAATGGTTCATGATTAATTCATCCAAAGAAACTCAGAGTACTGAGAAAATAGGAGTTGAACGATTTAAACTCAGCACTGAAACTAGTGCCAAACCGACTTTTTTTGAAATTGTGTTTTTGATTAATCAAAAAAAATATCGGTATGGGTTTGAAGCAACTCGTGATGAAGTTGTATCAGAATGGCTATTCTACGTTCCTAAATTAAGAGAAACTAAGCTTTTTGAGCGAAAATTCGATAGCTTTAGTGTTTCTAAAACATATAAAGCTGACGGACTTCAACAAAAAACAAGACGAAATGCCCTTTTCTTATCTGTGTCTGCTCAATTTAATGTTGAGATTGCAGAAAGCATTTTAGCCTGGTTAACAGATAAAGTTAAAGTTGTTTCTGGTTTAAATGACAGAGGATATCGAGGCTACACGGTTAGTTGCTTGATGGGTAATAAAAACAAAGATGAAATTCTTCAATTGTTCAAAAAACTAGATTTGGGATTTAGTGATGTCAAAGTAGAAGAGAGTGAAATTACCGCTGACCTTCTGCCCAGTGACCTTCCTGACGAAATTAAAAGTTTCATCCTAAAAGATGGAGGAGGAAAAGTAGCATCGGTTCAAACTATGCACCGAAGATTTGATGAGAAAGGCAATTCTATATCTACAGAGTTATTTGACTTAGATGATCAAGAATCTGAGGGAACCCAGAAAGTTTTTGCTCTGGCAGGTCCTCTTGTGGTCACATTAAAAGAGGGCAAAACCCTAATCATTGATGAGTTTGACGCTCGAATTCATCCTTTAATTAGTCGTGCAATTGTTGAACTTTTTAATTCAAATGAGACGAATCCGAACAATGCTCAATTAATCTTTATGACCCATGATACTAATCTACTTAGCAATAGGCTTTTTCGTAGGGATCAAATTTGGTTCACCGAAAAGAATAGGTATGGTGCGACAGATCTATACTCTTTGGCAGAATACAAAGTGCGTAATGATGCATCATTTGAGAGTGACTACATCAAAGGAAAGTATGGTGCAATTCCGTACATTGGCAATTTAAACAATCTGATCGATGCCCATGCCTAGAAAGAAATTAAACTCTCGTGGATATTCCCCAAGAAAAGTCAACACGAGGGAAGTTAGGCAAAGATTTTTAATTATATGTGAGGGAGAAAAAACGGAACCTAACTACTTTAGAAGTTTTCGTGTTCCAAGAAACGTTATTGAAGTAGATGTTCAAGGATTGGGAGAAAACCCTAGTAAATTAGTTAATAGTGCCAAAGAGTTGAAAGAGCAAGAAGAGTATGATCAAGTCTGGTGTGTTTTTGATCGAGACTCTTGGACTCCAGAAGATTTTAATAACGCTATCCAAAGTGCTAACCATCAAGGCTTCCATATAGCTTATTCAAACGAGGCATTCGAGTTATGGTATGTCCTTCACTTTGAGTTTCTCAATACTGGTATTCCTCGGTGTGACTATCTTCGGAAACTAAATTTTCTCCTTGATCGACAATACACAAAAAATAGTGAGACGATTTATGATGAGATATTAGATAAACAGTCTGTCGCCATTAGAAATGCTACAAATTTACTCAAGCAATATGATCCTCACATTCCTGGTAAAGACAATCCCTCTACGACAGTACATTTATTAGTGCAAGAACTCAATAAATTTATTCAATAAAAGCTGAACTACGCGCAAAATTTAAATGGAGTTGGGTTTAGCATGTTGAGACAAAATCCAGGCCACAGCGGCGGCTAGATCCGGGGCAATGTAATCCGGTTGGGTGGAGTGTTGATACTTTCCCCCAAGGACGCGATCTCCATAGCCCGTTTGCACTAAAATTCCCCGACAGCCGACATTGTGGGCCAGATCAATATCCGTGGCTTTGTCCCCCACCATCACACTTTGACTAATGTCTAGATCATGGTTCCAGGCGGCAGCAATGAGCATTCCCGTATTGGGTTTGCGCCAGGTCGTCCAACCACTATAGTCGGGAACAATTCCCCCCTCCGGTACGCTCAAATCAGGACAAAAGTAGAGGGCATCCAGGTGACTACCGGCCTCCTGGGCAAGTAAGGATTGGAGGCGATCGTGGAGGGCGTGAATGTGGGCCACCGTATAGTAGTCCCGGGCGGCCCCGGATTGATTGGAGACTAGGCAGCAAAATAAACCAGCGTCATTGAGTTGGCGAATGGCCAGGGCAACCCCTGGAATTAAATTGAGATCCTCAAGCCGACGAATATAGCCCACTTCTTGATTTAAGACCCCATCGCGATCGAGGAAGACCGCAGCCCTAGCCATGGATAGCATCCACAATCTCAACAGCGGAAATATCTGCCATTTGTCCTGTGGCCGACTTGATCGCTATAAATCGGGCATCCGCAGGCAATAGTTTTGCCGGGTCTGTGGGGCCAAACAGGGCGACTAAACGGGTGCGGGCTGCGACACCAATGTGCATGGGGCCGCTATCGGTGCAGAGCATCCAGCCGGCGGCGGCAATGAAGGCGGCTAATTTGCCTAGGTCAGGGGGAGATACGACGCTTATGCTTGGGACGATCTGTTTTAGATGACTGACCCACTCCTGATCCTCTGGGCCTTGGACAACCGCAATAGCCCGTTCAGCGTTACGGGTTTTGAGTTGTTTGATGACCTCTGCCCATGCTGGAACCGGATAAATTTTATTAATTCCTTTGGCGATCGCCAACTGACTGGAGCCACCATGAATCAATAGGTAATCCCGTCCTAGGCCTAAACGTTCCTGTTCCGCCTGTGCCCAAGCATGATCCGCATCGGCAATGGTGATCGTTGGTAATGGTGCGGGTGTCGTAATCCCAAATCCCTTCAGTAAATCATGGTACATAGCACCACTGTACTGATCCTTATTCAGGGAAACGGGATGGGTGAGTAAACCAAAACTAGAGGAGCCAAACCCGACCCGCTGGGGAATCCCCGTCAACCAGAGGAGGAGGCGCACGGGTAAACTTTTGCCGAGGGACAGAATTGCTTCGTATTCCCCTTCCCGAATTGTGCCAATCAAATTCGACCAGTCGGCTAGGGCATTTCGATTTTTGAAGTCAAAGGGAATCACCTTATCCACGGCGGCATTTAAGCGATAGGCGGCGATCGCCCGTGGTTCTGCCACCACATCCAGGTGAATTTCAGGGTAATGATGTTTTAGATCATCCAACGTCGGGAAAAAGAGAATTTGATCGCCAATTCCACCGGGCACAAAGGCTATGACATTCTTCATATTTCCCATGGGATACCCCTACAAAACGGCCTCATTTTATCGCTAATTGCCCAATATATTCCCGCAGAAAGTAGCACCATTCCACCGCAAGGGGAATTTCTGTAAAGGGAATGGCATAGCTACTGGATTGATCCTGGGATGTCAAGACTAGGGTAATGGTTTTACCCCGCTGGGGTGGATCCCCAATATCAATGGCGGTCTGATCCACCTGTACTTCAACGCCATCGATGGTTGCCAGGGATAGGGATTTAAGGCCAATGGGCCCGGATCGGGTGGGCGTTCCCCAGGTGAGGGTGGTCTCTCTTTGTCCGAGGACAGCCAAAATATCGTATTTAGATCGCTCAAAGCCCTGGGCCCACTCTCGATAGGCTTCAATTTTGCGGTATTCATGCCAACCCAAACGGGCTAAAACAATAAACATCGCCAGTAGGGGCAACCAAAGTAGACCGTGACCCATGGGAAATGACTCCTATGTCAGTTCTAAGTTATAGCTGTCGCCTGTTTCCCTAGGACATTTCGGATAAGGGGGGTGTGGGGGCTTCGCCCCCAGCCAGGGGTTCCACCCCTGCACCCCGTCCTAAACTAGGTAACGATAGCTATATTGTAGAGAAAAAAATTAGAGAAAAATTTTTAGACCGGCGATCGCTCCAAGGATTCTTCCTGTGGAAAGGGCTGCCATATCCTTACGGATCCATCAAAGTGACTACTCGCCAAACGATCGCCCTGGGCATTAAAAGCTAAGTCATAAACGATCGCTCCGGTATTTTCGATTAATTGCCGAAAAGACTGCAATTGGCCCATATCCCACAATTTCATGGATCCAAACCCTCCCCCTGTGACGATGGCTGTGCGATCGTGACTCAAGGCTAGGGCCTCTATGGGATCCCGATTATCCCAAAACCACAACTCTTCGCGGAGGGGAATATTCCAGAGTCGCAAGGTTTTATCCAGACTGCCACTGAATAAAAAGAACTGATCCTGGGTAAAGGCCAAGGATTTTACGGCGGACTTATGGCCCCTAAACGTATGAATGAGACTGATCTCTTGAGTTGCCACATCAAATAAATAAATGAGACCTTCCGATGTCGTCACAGCCAGGTAGGTTCCCTTTGGGCTAAAGGCGATCGCCCAAATTTGAGCCGAAAGGGGATAGGAAAAAATAACCGTGTGATTCGAGGAATGATCAATCTGCCAAAGGCGTAGTACCCGATCGTGGCCTCCCGTTGTCAGTTGTTTGCCACAGGGGCTAAAGTCCACCGCATTCACCCAACTGAGATGACCTTTGAGGGGAACCCGTTGATTCGCTGCAATGTCTAATAACTGAGCGGTTCCATTATCCCCGGCGATGGCCAACCAATCTCCCTGGGGACTATAGGCAAGATCACGAATCGCTCCAGGAATCCCAACCACAGATTGTATTAAATGACCAGTGGTGGGATCCCAAAATCGCAATGTTCGATCCCATCCCCCTTCGGCCAAGACGTGACCATCGGGGTTAAAAGCCACCGCTAGGGCCGGTAGAGAGCTATAGTTGAGGGTTTGGACACACTTCCAGTCTTTATTGCTTTGATGTTCTAAAACCAAGCTACGGGCAAGGGGCAAAATAGCTTGACTCAGATAGTCTCGACTCCACCAATAGTTAGACTGGGGGGAACGAAATCGATCTACATAGTCATAAAATTCCACCATGACATCGTAAAGGATCGTTAAGTCCTCAAGACGGGTTACTATCGGTGCAATTGCTGCAAGTTCTTGAAAGTTTCTTGCTAAATCTTGAGCCTGATCTACGGTGATGTCATGCTTTTGATACTGACCTAAAACCAGATCATGGAATTCATGGCTATGGGTAGTTATCTTACTTAGGGTAGCCCGGGTGAGATTCGACAAGGGCGTTTTTGGGGTCTGACCTGAATAATCAGGATTGAGAGTTTTTTGATTCTGTTGTCTCCGATGAAAGAACTTATCCATGACACGAAAATTTATACTTATGTTTATTTCTCTTTCTTTTTCTTTTTCTTCTGTTGTTATTGTATCTTCGTTCTGGAAAAATTCTAAAATCTCTTTTGCTGACTCAAATCGATTTCGACAATCATAGCAAATCATTTTATCTAGGATATTGGCTAATTTAGAACTGACTTGAACCCACTCTTTCCATGAAATTTCTAGAGTCGTTGGATCCGATATTAATTGATCTGGTGATTTTCCCGTTAGGGCTTGGATAGCAATAATTCCCAAGGCATAAATATCACTGTTATCACGGGGTTTTCCACATCGCTGTTCGGGCGGCATATAGCCCGGTGTGCCAATAATATCCGTTATTCTTGTTTCACCACTATAAGGCTCAATTACTTGGGTAATACTGACTTCCTTCACCGCACCAAAGTCAATCACAACAATGCGTTGATCCTCTTGGCGTTGAATTAAATTTTCTGGTTTTAGATCGCGGTGAATGACCCCCTTTCCATGAATGAAATTTAGGGTTTCCAAAACATCTTTCAATAATTTAATAACGTCCGCCTCTGACCACACTTGACCGGGGGAAATTTTCTGACTCAAGACCTGCCCTTCGACAAATTCTTGAATAATATAGAATTTTTCATTAAGATCAAAATTTTCATAAAATCGGGGAATTTGGGGGTGAGTTCCCAGATTAAATAGGGCTTTGGCTTCCCGTTCAAATATTCCTTTTAGGACTTTGAATTTATTTGGATCCTGATCGTAGGGTGCTAATTCCTTGACAACACAACGACTATTGAAGCTATGCTTATCTTCTGCCAAAAAAGTTACACCAAACCCGCCATATCCTAATTTTTTAACAATCCTATAGCGATCCTTCAAAATGGTGTTTTCCACGGGAACTCTCCTCAAGATTGGGCAGGTAGCCTTTCCCCTTTAATTGATAAATCAAGTAGCTGCATCGGATGATAGATTGGCGTTTTCGACGGGCGATCGCCCAGATGACGTTGAATTTGCACCGTGCAACCCACATTTGCCGAGACAATGATTTGCGCCTGGGTCTGTAATAAATTTTTGACCTTTTGTTTGCCTAATTCCTCTGCCACATCGGGTTGTAAAATATTGTAAATACCGGCACTGCCACAACAGAGGGCCGCGTCAATGGGTTCTCGCAATTGTACCCCAGGAATTTGTCGCAAGAGACGGCGGGGCTGCACCGTAATTTTTTGGCCATGGATCATGTGACAGGCATCTTGATAGACCAGGCTCAAGGGGGTGTCCTGTAGGGGAGAAAGGGGCGTGACTAAACCCACGTCATCTAAGAATTCCTGGACATCTTTGACTTTGGCAGCAAAGGCGATCGCCCTGTCTTGATAGTCTGGATCATTTTCCAGTAAATGACCATAATCCTTCAGGGTATGACCACAGCCGGAGGCATTAATGATCACCGCATCCACCTCCATATCGGCGTAGATATCGATCATCTGCCGGGCCAGTTGCCGGGCCTGATCCTCTTCCCCTTGGTGGTGGGGTAAGGCAGCGCAACACCCTTGATTGGTGGGGAGAACAATTTCGCAACCATTGGCCGCTAAGACCCGAATGGTGGCGGCATTTACTTCGGGCAAAAAGACCCGTTGCACACAACCGAGAATCAAGCCGACCCGATAGCGTTTTTTCCCCTGGGCTGGAATCAGATTGGGCCAATCCTCCCCTAGAGATCGTTGGCTGAGGGGGGGTAATAATCGCTCCATTGCCCTTAAGGGTTTGGGCAGTAATTGCTCTAATTTCGGAAACCGATGCCACAGTTGTTGCAGGCCTATTTTTTGGTAGAGCCACACCGGAAACATCAACGGGCGTAATCGGCGCGGATAGGGCAACGTACTAAAAAGCAATTTCCGAAATACTGTGTCCAACCAGGGTCGGGGAACTTGGCGATTGACCTGGGGACGCATGGCCGCAATCAGCTTGTCGTACTCGACACCGGATGGACAGGTGGTGACACAGGCTAAACAGCCTAGGCAGGAATCAAAGTGACCAGCGATCGCCGGAGACAGTTCCGCTTGTCCCTGGTGAATCCCATCCATTAAATAAATACGGCCGCGGGGGGAGTCGGTTTCCTTGCCAATAATGCGGTAACTGGGGCAGGTGGCGAGACAGAACCCACAATGGACACAGGCATCAATGAGCTTGGGTTCCGGTGGAGAGTCCTGATCAAATCCTGGACGTTTCACTATTTCTGTCATTACAGACCCCCAAGAAAGGCACCCGGATTTAAAATTCCGGTTGGATCAAACTGTTCCTTTATCTTTTTCATGAGTGTAAGGGCATTCCCGCCATATCCCCAGGGTTCAAACTCTTGCCTTAGCGTTAGATTTGCCTGGAGTAGGGTTAAATAACCGCCGTGACGTTGGCACAGCGATCGCCCCCACTGGAGAAAGGCAATCAACGGGGCCCGATCCGTTTCAAGGCTGAGATCCCTATCCTGGGGTTGCAAATAGATCACGCCCACCCCTCGCCCTGCCTGCATCCAGGCATGGAGAGAAAACCCCTGTTGGTTAGCTGCGGTGAGCAATTGCTGCACTAAATCTGTACTCTGATGGGGTAAACAACCTATTTTTAGGGCGATCGCCCCTGGGGGAAAAGTGGGACTAGGGCTGGTTACTGGGGCATCGGGGATGGCTTCACAGGTGAGTTGGGCCTCCTTTGCCAGAAGGTGCAAGCGGCCGGCGATCGTCCCTGGGGATTCTTCCTGGGCATTGAGGATAGGCCCTAGGCCGTGGAACTGCACCCGTAATCCTAAGGATGCTTCTGAAGCCATGGGTTTGAGATAGTCCCCTGTCAACAGATCCACGATCGCCGGTGTTAACGTACTTTGGTTTAGGGACTGTAATCCTTGGGATAATTGGTCGCTATTCCCCGTCAATAGCCAGGTTTTCCGGGCTTCTGGCAAGGGATCCACCCGCAAGGTCAATTCCGTGAGAATGGCGAGAGTACCAAAGGACCCGATCATCAACTTCATCAAGTCGTAGCCCGCCACATTTTTAACCACCCGACTCCCGGCCTTGACAATTTGGCCATCACTGCGGACAAACTGAATCCCTAGACAATGATCCCGCAGCGTGCCATAGCCCTGGGCCAGAGAACCACTATCCCGACTGGCGGCAATTCCCCCCAGGGTGCCTTGATCTGGGTATTTAGGATCCAGGGCAATAAACTGGCCGGCGGGGGCTAAATGGGCCTGGAGATCATTAAAACAAATGCCTGCCTCTGCGGTAACGGTCAAATCAGCGATCGCATGGGCCTTCACCTGATTTAGGGCAGCCGTACTCACCAAAACCTTAATTTTGGGGGAAGGGGTCAACCAAGCTAACTTTGTCCCCTGGCCGAGGGGTAAGAGGGGCCAGTTTTCACGATGGGCACAGGCCACAACCTCCCCAAGGGCAGCAACGGATGGGGGATAGACAACAATCGGCGGATTGGCAAAATAACCATTGGCATAATCTGCCGCCAACGTGGGTAGGGATGCCACAACCTCTGACCAAGGGCGGACAGCCCCGGCCCCAACAATGGCCGCAAGGGTGGATTCAAGCACAGAAATTTAATTGAATCGCAAAAGGGGACTAATCAATAATTTAATTTATACTCAACAAAAATAGCAACTCAGATACATTCACTCAGCACGTTCAAAGACACTAAGCAAGCTCAAAGACAAAACCTTCATAGTATAGTATCTGGCCATCTTCACTTTTGATGGGCCGGGCACTCTCGCAGATGGTGGCAATGGAGCCATCGGCTCGGTAGACCTTTGTCGTAAAATTTTTGACCACACCATTTTGGAGCATTTCCGCTTGGTAGGTACTCCAATCCGTCGCGTTGACGTAGGGATGCTCAGTGTGATGCTCTAGGTCTGCGAGCCAATCCTCTGCCGTCGCATAGCCGTAGATGCGCGCTAAGGCATTATTGACCTTAAAGTAACGCCCCTCCGGTGAACTTTGGTAGATGCCCACCACCGCCTCATCAATCATTTGCCGATACTTTTCTTCCGCTGCCTGTAGGGAACCCACTAATTCCCGCCGATCTTCCACCACTTCCTGGAGTTGGGCATTTTGCTGCTTCAGTTGGGCATTCCGTTGCCGCAGTTTCCGCTGAAGCTGGGCAATCGTGAGTTGATTTTTGACCCGTGCCAGAACCTCTGCCTGTTGAAAGGGCTTGGAAACATAGTCGGCCCCACCCGCTTCAAAGGCTTTGACTTTATCAAAGACATCATCGAGGGCACTAATAAAAATAACTGGAATGGATTTTGTTTTCGGGTTTTGCTTGAGAATTTGACACACTTCATAGCCATTCATGTCGGGCATCATAATATCTAGCAGAATAATATCTGGTGGTTCTGCCTCTACGCCCATGAGAGCCATCTGGCCATTAATCGCCATTCGCACCTCGTAGCCCTGGATTTCTAGTAGGGCACTCAGTACCTCTAGGTTTTCCTGAGTGTCATCCACAATTAATATGTTGCCCGCCGAAGCATCTAATAAGCCAGTTATCATCAGAGGGTCTCCCAAGGTCTTATTGCTTCTACTTTACAGCGATTTCTTCCATGCGAATCCGGTTAATTCGAGCGGGTCTTGAAATCCCGCCAAGGTTGCTTAAAATCAAGCTTATCTAAATCCGATGAAATAATGATATGGCCACTGCTAATGGTGATGATCTGATTATGATCTAAACCTAGAGAGTCTAAGCGTAGAAAAAGACGACCCCAGGGATCAATCCCCTGCCCCCAACCTTGATAGTGGTTTTGCGGTGTGATCACCTGCAACGGGCGATCGCGGAGATAATCACGGTGATTAATTTCAGCTAAAAGCCTCTGGAAACCTGCTGGTGGCTGCCCCGGGGACAACGTTCTTGTCGATGGTGTTATTGTAGACGGTTGTGTTGTAGATGGCGTGGATAGCTGATTTACCTTGCTTTGTTGCCATTGTATCAAGGAGATTAGCTCTAGTAAATAGTGACGACATTGGCTGAGCAGGGTTAATTCATCGGGAATCTTGTTGATCACATCACCGAGGCTAATGGCGGTTTTTAGGGGTATTGGCTCACCATTTACAGAACCAGTATTTGCAGAAACAGGATGCTCTGCTTGGGAAAAATCCACGGAGCAATTACAGCCGATGCCGATTACCAGTCGGGAGGGACGATCCTCCTGGGCCGCGATCGCCTCAATCAGGAGGCCACAGAGTTTGCGATCCTGAAGCCAAATATCATTGGGCCACTTCAGCCGTAGTCGCCCCGTCAATTCAGGACATAGATCCTCTAGGGCATAGATGATGGCTAGGGCCGCCCCTAAGCTGATACAACCCAGATAGGGATTGGTGGGTTGATCCACGACCAAGCTAGCGGTTAAAACCCCTGGGGGAGAGTACCATTGCCGCCCCCATTGGCCCCGTCCAGCGGTTTGCTGTCGCGTAAAGATCATCCTGCCGTGGGTGCAGAGCCGTTCCTGCTCGATCGCCCAGGTATTGGTACTGGGGCAGGTGTCCAATGTCCACAGCCAAGGAGGGGTCATGTGATTTTTCCAGGGATATTTCCAGCCATTCTAGGCGCGAAACCATCTAGAGAATTTTTTCTAGGCCATACACTAGGCGTTGTAATTGAGTGACTTTGCGAATGGCTAGTAAAACTCCAGGCATATAACAACTGCGATCGCTGGTGTCGTGGCGTAGGGTATAAATTTGGCCGGGGGCACCAAAAATTACTTCTTGATGGGCAATGAGTCCCGGTAAACGGACACTGTGAATGCGAATATTTTCATCGGTGAGGGCCCCCCGCGCCCCAGCTAAATGTTCGGACTCCTTCACCTGAGCAGGGTTGTAGGTTTTGCCCAATTCTGCCAAAAGCTGGGCGGTTTGGATGGCCGTACCACTGGGAGCATCGGCTTTTTGGTTGTGGTGTAGCTCAATGATTTCCACATGATCAAAATACTGACTGGCGCGAATGGCCGCCTGTTGCAGCAAAATCATACCAATGGAAAAGTTAGGGGCAATCACACCGCCCATGGTGGCCTTATCGGCAAACTCCGTTAGGTCATTGAGTTGGCTCGGACTCAGGCCCGTGGTTCCCACAACCGGGTAAATGCCGTAGGCGATCGCCATCCGCACATTTTCATAGACCGATTCCGGATGGGTAAAATCCACCATTACCGCTGTTTTTTTTTCCTGGGCGATCGCAACGCAAATATCCTGAAGCTGGGGATGGATGCCGACCTCGATACTACCGATGCCCGCCACGTCCCCAATGTCTAACCCTTGCACGGCAGGGTGGCGATCCACAGCACCGTAGAGGGTGAGATCCGCCGCGCCATGGACAGCTTTGACCACTTCCCGGCCCATTTTGCCTGCGGCCCCAACAACAATGACAGGTGTGGCTTCACTCATCCGTGGTCAACTCCTCTTTTTAATCGTTTTGTAGAGAACGGGACAAAAGCCTCTGGGCAGTTTTGTGATCCCCCTCCGGGGTTAGGTTTGCCAGCCACCACAAAAAACGACTTTGATAACAGCGGGGGCGATCGGTGGTAATTAGGCGGCTGTAATGCTCACAGTTCCAAGCGATTAAATTATAATCCCAGTCGGCAAATACCGTAAGGGACATTTTTAAGCGGGCGATCGCCTGATCGGGGGCAACAGCAATGTCATCCACGCCCGTGACGGGTTGGGCCCAAGGATGCTCGACAGGACGGAGTATCCGGCCCGTATCAAAAATATGGGTATCCGATAGGCCGACACCATAGTGCCACACGGGATTAGGAAAGCTTTGCCAGGAAACTAATCGCCCATAACGGGAACTGGTGGGCTGCCCTAGGCGATCGATTTGGCAAATTAATGGTTCTATTTCATTAACGGAAAGGGCCATAGGCGAAGAAATTGGCTACAAGGAGCGGACTAAAATTTTAGCAGTTCACTGACTCGTTTTATTTTGTAGAAAAATTTATATCTGCCACCTTGAGTAATTTTAGCCAGAGTTTAGCGGCAGACATCAGACCGTGCGAGTGACGGATTTTCATAGCTCTCTTTAGTCGATGGCGTCAACGTGCATAATCCACTTTCCTTGGCTAACCCTAGCCCGCAACGGAGTATAGATGGGGTATATAGCTAGGGCCTAATGAGCGGAGAAGATTAAAATCTCGTTGATGGAATTTCACCTCAGTGTAAGGTAAAGGTTAATCCCCCTTGGGGGTGTCAGATTGCCGTCGCGAAGAGGAATAGGAATGCTGACTGAGTTGCTTGCCTGGAGTGTTGCGATCGCCAGCTTAGGGCTGTATTTGTCTGCCTTCTTTCTGCCAGAACTCTACCGTAAGTTTGATCTGGTCAGCAGTGGAGCCGGATTATTTTTTGCCCTAACCCTATGGGTCTATGGCGATCGCATCCGAGGTGGCCTACTTCTGGGGGAAACAGCGGCAGTGGTGTTGTTGCTTTGGTTTGGCTGGCAGACCCTGCAATACCGCTGGCAACTCACCCATGAGGGCGATCGCACCGACACTCAAAAAGCTCGAACCCTCTGGAGCAAGCTAAAGTCTGCGTTACCGGGATCAAAATCCGACAGTGATGGGGATACGCCCAAAGTAGCCGGAAAAATCGCCGAATTCCTAGGCAGTATTGATCTCGAAAAAATTAAGGGTCAGTTCCAAAAAAGGGATAAGGATAAAAACGTCACCCCAACCCAAAAGGATGACAGCCCTAGTAAAGCTGAACCCGCCCTGGATGTGACTTCTTCCCCTAGCTTAGACGCTGATGCGTGGGGAACTGAACCAGAATCCGCCCCAGAATCTTCAACGGTTACAGCCAGCGAACCCAGTCCTGAACCAACACCTGAAACGACATCTGAGATAGCTACAGCAAAGCCAGAGCCATTATCAGACCTTGATCCCGTTCCGGCGATCGATGAAGTCACGTCCGTAGGTGAAGCCGAGCAGTCCCCTGAAACTCTAGAAACGACGGAATCCCCAGAATCCCTTGAAACTGCTCCTGCCAACCCCTTAGAAGATGGGGGAGAGATGGAACATAAAGCCATTGACTCACCAGAAGAGGTTTTTAATGCTGCGGATATATTGGATGATATTCCTGAGCAATCCGATGACGAAGGGGAAGGTAAGTTGGAGCCAACAGTTACCAGTGATGACTTCTCAGAACCATCTTTCATCGAAAATATACTATCGGAATCACCCCAGGAATCTGTAGAAGAACAAAAGTCCTCTGACCCTGATTGGCCACCACCAGGGACTGCAATGTAAATGAACGGCATATAAATGGTATTGCAGCAGTGGTCTCGATTCCCATTTACCCTGGTTAAATCTTTAGCCTGCATTATTCTCTGCCTATTTTTGGTCAATTGTTCTGCTAACCAGGATGTCAATCGTATTGAACTCACCCTTTGGCAAGGGGTTAATCCACCGCCCAATCGTCAAGTATTACAGCAATTAGTCGATCGCTTTAATCAAGAGCATCCCCAGATTCACGTCAATAGCCTCTATGTGGGTCAGCCGGATCAACAACTGCCGAAAATCCTGGCCGCCGTGGTCGGAAATTCTCCCCCCGACTTGCTCTGGTACAATCCCACCGTGACTGGCCAATTGGTTAATCTGGGTGCTCTGCGATCTCTGGATGATTGGTGGGCAACAACGCCCCGGCGAACTGAAATTACCCCGTCCCTCGCGGAAACCATGACCTACGATGACCATATTTGGTCCGTTCCCTTTGCGGCGAATAATTTAGGAATATTCTATCGTCCCAGTCTATTTGAGGCCGCGGGAGTTACTCAGCTTCCTAATACCTGGCCAGACCTACAAGCTACGGCCCAAGCCTTAACCACGACGGAGCATCAACGGACAAACCGCCATGGCATTTTGTTGGCCCTAGGGCAGGGGGATTTTGCCGTCTTTACCTGGCTGCCTTTTTTATGGACTGCGGGCGGAAATTTGGGGGCAACAGCGGCAACAGCCCATTTAGATACACCAGCGGCGATCGCAGCGATGGAATTTTGGCAAAACCTAATTTCCACAGGAGTAGCCATTCGTTCCCTACCGGAGCGGGGCTATGAACTCGACAATTTTATCAATAGCCGGGTCGCCATGCAGATTACGGGCCCCTGGACTTTAGCTCAGTTAAACCAATCCGGGATTGATTTTGGTGTCATGCCCATCCCCCAGGATCCAGCCCAGGGCGATCGCGCTGCCGCTACGGCATTGGGGGGGGAAAATTTATTTATCTTTAAGTCAACTCCAGAAAAGGAAACCGCCGCCCTCCTTTTTGCCGATTATGTCCTCAGCGAAACCTTTCAAACGGATTGGGCCCTGGGTACCGGCTATCTTCCTGCCAATATCCATTCCCTGGAAAATCCTCGGTATCAAGCCTTTTTAACCGAGAATCCGGTCATTCAAGTTTTTTTAGATCAAATGCCCACCGCGCGATCGCGCCCCCTCTTTCCTGGCTATGCCCGTTTTTCAGAAAACCTTGGCCGCGCCCTAGAATCAGTCTTAATGGAGCAAAACACTCCCCTAGAGGCCCTAAAAATTGCAGAAAAACACTGGCAATTAATGCGCCCTAGGCAGTAACGTGATATAGAAATGCGTTTTCATGCATGGAATGGTTGAACCAAGCCATTTATACTTAGTGAAAACTACCGTTCATGTCCCCTGAAGTTCCAGCCCCTAAGATTGGCCAGTCTACCCTGATACGATGCTGAGGATACAATCATTGACTGTTCAAAACTCACTCACTCCCGCTGTCCCCCAACAGGTTTCTATTTGGGGCTTACCCCTCCATCTCCATGGAGATGCACCCAGTTGGCTATTGGCAACCCAAGCGCAACACCAAGGTTGCCACGTCATTACCTTAAATGCGGAAATGATTATGCTGGCCCAGAACGTACCTGAATTAGCCGGGGTGATTCAAGAGGCGGAACTAGTTATTCCCGATGGGTCGGGGGTGACATTTTATCTATGGCTCCATGGCATATCCAGTGAGCGGCTACCGGGGATCGAGTTAGCAGAGTCCCTCCTCCATAAAATTGCAACGGACTATCCATCCCTGGGAGTCTTTTTCTATGGGGGGGGCCCCGGAATTGCCGAGGAAGCGGCCCAATATTGGCAGAAAACCTTAGCCAACCTGAATATATTGGGAACCCATTGCGGCTACCATGGCCCCGAGGATGAGGCACAGTTGAAGGCCACCCTAGCGGATTTACAGCCAGCCCTGATATTGGTTGCCCTAGGCGTGCCCCGTCAGGAATATTGGATTGCTGCCAATCGTCATCTCTGCCCAGAAGCCATTTGGATTGGGGTTGGTGGTAGTTTGGATATTTGGGCCGGGAACAAGAATCGGGCACCCCGTTGGCTACGGGATAATCATCTAGAGTGGCTCTATCGCCTCTATCAAGAGCCTTGGCGCTGGCGGCGGATGTTGGCATTGCCAAAGTTTGCTTGGCGTGCGGTCAAAAGTCGATTTTTCTGGGCCCATGAGGTATCGCCATGAGCCAGGTCGCCCCGGAGCCGATCGCCCCCAACAAAGTTGCTTCGCCCCCCTCGAAGCCAATGATTGCCCAATTGACCCAGGTATCTAAGGGGTATGCTGGGCAACATCATTGTTTAGATCAGGTAAGCTTCACGCTCCAATCCGGAGATTTTGTTTTTTTGACGGGGCCCTCCGGTTCTGGGAAATCCACCCTCCTGAAACTCCTCTATGGGGCTGAGCGGCCCGATTCCGGATCGGTTTCCGTGGTGGGTCAAGACGTTCAATCCCTAGGGGGACGGCAGTTAGCCCTATTGCGACGGCGTTTAGGTATTATTTTCCAAGACTATAAGCTCCTGGGCGATCGCACCGTTGCCGAAAATGTTGCCTTTGTTCTACAGGTACGGGGAGAAGCGCCGTCAGACATTATGTCACGGGTCAAAAGTGCCCTCAAACTGGTTCGTTTAGCGGACAAAACCGATATGCGTCCCCCTAGTTTATCCGGGGGAGAACAACAGCGGGTGAGCATTGCCCGGGCCATTGTCGGCGGCCCCCTCTTACTATTGGCGGATGAACCCACCGGCAATTTAGATCGGCAGAATGCCATTCAGGTCTTGCGTATTTTGCATGAATTGAACCAACGCGGACTAACCGTATTAGTCACTACCCATGATCTGGAATTAACCCGTTTATTTAAGCATCGAGTTCTGCAATTAGATCAGGGTAAATTACGTCCCTTAGCCACCCACTAGGAACTCATGTCATCCCGATCCCTACCATTCCCCCATTTCTCCCTAGCCTGGGGAAGCCTTCTCTATTTAGCCCAAGAAACTCGCATGGGTCTGGTGCGGGGGGGCTGGCTGAATATAGCGGCTATTTTGGCTGTCACCGTGGCCCTGTTTTTCTTTGGCCTCGGTTTGCATATCTCCCAACGTTTGGATACCTCCCTGGATCAATTGGGAAGTCGCCTAGAGGTCACCGCCTACCTTAAACCTGATGCGGATATGGCCCAGGTGGAGCAACAGGCAGCCCAAATTCCGGATATTGCCGAGGTCACGATGATCGGCCGAGATCGCGCCTGGACTGAGCTTTTAGTGGATTTAGGCATTGATCCTAGTCAAGACCCCCTCCCCGGTGTCCAGGACAATCCCCTGGTGGATGAACTTAAGCTGCGGGCTAAAACCAGTGAAACTGTTCCTGAGGTGGCCCAGGCGATCGCCCAGCTCCCTGAGGTGGATTCGGTGCATTACTTGGATCGGGCCCTGGCAAGTATGCAGCGGCTGAGCCGGAGCTTACAGATCTTTGGCTTAGGAATTATCAGTATTTTAGCCCTGACGGCGATCGCCATGATTGCCACCATTTTGCGCCTATTAGTGATGGTGCGCCGCCCCGAAATTGAAATTATGGAGCTGGTGGGGGCCACACCGCAGTGGATTCATTTGCCCTTTATTCTTCAAGGGGCAATTTTAGGGGGAAGCGGCGGCATTTTGGCCTGGGGAACCATTCGCGTCCTAGAGCAGTCGGTGGTGGGTTGGCTACGGTATCAACAACAACTCCCCCAATTATTGCTCGGCATTCTTGGGGAACAGTCCCTGGCGGGCCTTGGGTTTCTGCTTGGATTAACCGGAATAGGCATTATCGTCGGACTAGCGGGCAGCAGCCTTAGCCTAGCCACATTTCGCCAAAAAGGATAACTTACGTTACGGGTAGAACGCCAACTGGGGCAAACCCAGGGTTTCCGGCCAACCCATCATTAGGTTCAGGCACTGCACCGCCTGGCCAGCCTGACCCTTTAGCAAATTATCAATGGCAGACATGACAATGACGCGGCCGGTACGCTCATCCACCTCAATGCCGATGTAGCAGGAATTCGTACCACAGGCCCACTTCGTTTGCGGATAAATTCCCGAAGGTAAAATCTTCACCCAGGGGGAATGGCGGTAAAAGGCTTGATAAATGGTAATTAAATCATCCCGCACCAGACCGGGGTCCCGCAGTGTCGCATAGACCGTGGCTAAAATTCCGCGGGGCATTGGAATCAGATGGGGCGTAAATTGGACTTGGACGGGTTGACCCGCCAGATCACTACAAATTTGTTCAATTTCTGGGGTATGACGATGGCGAGCCACATTGTAAGCCCCCAAGGAGCCATCGGCTTCCGCCAAAAGTAGATTCACCTTTGCCTGCCGCCCCCCCCCAGAGGTTCCCGACTTAGCATCAATAATGGCGGTTTCGGGCACAATTAATCCCTGCTTGAGGAGGGGAGAAAGGGCCAACAGACTGGCGGTGGGGTAGCAGCCGGGACAGCCCACCAAATCAGCACCCTGGAGGCGATCTCGGTAGAGTTCCGGTAAGCCGTAGACTGCTTTAGCGGCAATATCCTGATCCTGACGCTCTTTGTTATACCAGAGGGTATAGGTTTTCAAGTTAGTAAAGCGATAATCCGCAGAGAGATCTAAAACGCGACACCCTCGCTCCAGTAGGGCGGGGGCTAGATCCATGGCCAACCCATTGGGTAACGAAAGAAAAACCACCTTACTTTTCTGGGCGATCGCCTCAACATCCACTGGCTCCACCACCAAGGAGACCCGATCCTGTAAATGGGGATACAGTTCCGTATAGGGACGACCCGCGCTACCCTCTCCCCCCAAATAGGTAATATCCACAGCGGGGTGCTCCAGTAAAAGGCGCACAAGTTGAATGCCACCATACCCGGATGCGCCAAGAATGGCCACTGAAATTTTTTGATCCATTGTCCCCTGCTGCTTGCCATCGAGTTGTTGCCAACAGTGTACACTAGCAGAAATCGAAACAGCCCAGGAAACAGCGAATCAAATCCCCAGAAACGCTAAAATTAAATGAGAAAGTGTTAAGAAATTTTACGGGATTCGACAAACGCGGTGATTTCTTCTCGTAGTAGTGAGTTTACCTTTAATACCATTGAGTCGGCCTTAGAAGCCCTCAAGCAAGGCCAGGTGATTGTGGTCGTGGATGATGAGAGCCGAGAGAATGAGGGGGATTTAATTGGAGCGGCTCAGTTTACAACCCCACAAATGATTAATTTTATGGCGGTGAATGCCCGCGGCCTCATTTGTTTGGCCATGGAGGGCGATCGCCTCGATGAATTAGACCTGCCCCTCATGGTAACGAGTAACACCGATAGTAACCAGACCGCCTTTACCGTCAGTGTCGATGCCGGGCCCCACGTAGGTGTCAGTACCGGAATTTCCGCTGAGGATCGGGCCCGTACCATTCAAGTGGCCCTAGATCCGCAAACCAAGCCCACGGATCTGCGTCGCCCCGGCCATATTTTTCCGTTGCGATCGCGGCAAGGGGGAGTCCTCAAGCGAGCCGGTCATACGGAAGCGGCGGTGGATTTAGCTCGGTTGGCGGGGTTATACCCAGCGGGGGTCATTTGTGAAATTCAAAATGCCGACGGCTCCATGGCGCGGTTACCGGAACTGATTGACTACGCCCAAACCCACCAACTGAAGATTATAAGTATTGCGGATCTGATTAGCTACCGGCTTCAGCACGAGCGATTTATCTATCGGGAAGCGGTGGCGGCCCTACCCACGGAGTTTGGCCAGTTTCAAATCTATGGCTACCGAAACCAGCTTGATCAGTCGGAGCACATTGCCATTGTCAAGGGGAACCTAGAGGAGTTTAGTCAACAACCCATATTAGTGCGAGTGCATTCTGAATGCTTGACGGGGGATGCCCTAGGCTCCCTCCGCTGTGATTGTCGCATGCAACTCCAAGCCGCCCTGAAAATGATTCATAATGCGGGGCAAGGTGTTGTGGTCTATTTACGCCAGGAGGGCCGCGGCATCGGCCTCGTGAACAAATTACGGGCTTATTCCCTCCAAGACATGGGCATGGATACAGTGGAAGCCAACGAGCATTTAGGGTTTCCGGCAGATCTACGGAACTATGGCGTAGGGGCACAAATCTTAAATGATTTGGGGGTGCGCTATATTCGCCTCATCACGAATAATCCCCGTAAAATTGCTGGCTTGAAGGGCTATGGTTTAGAAATGGTGGATCGGGTTCCCCTACTCATTGAAGCGACTCCCTACAATTCGGACTATTTGGCAACCAAGGCAGAAAAGCTAGGCCATCTGCTCCTACAAACCTATCTAATCACCGTGGCCATTCGCTGGCAATCCACTCCGCTCACAGTCGGCGATCGCTACGAACGATTAGAAAAACTACGGCATTGGGCCGACATAGAGCATCTGTTACTCCAAGAAGAGGCCCGGCCCGTGGCACAGGCTATTTTTACCCAGGCAGATTTAATTTTTCACCTGGGGTTGGATCAGCCCAATTTAGCGGCTCCTGATTGGTACCAAGACCCAGAACATCCCTATCTACGGGCGATCGCCCAGATATTAGCCCAGATTCAACAAAGCCCAGGGGTAGTGGAACTCGAATGCTTGATTGCTCCAGGCACCGATCCAATGATGAGTTTACCCATCACCCTAGAACGACACCACGGTCGTCTAAAGTACCTCGAGCATTTGGAAGCCCAACCGTGGCAACCCCATCGTATTTATTCTTGGCAGTAAACAGCGGTGAAGCTACAGGAGTATATTAGCCGTCAATGGCCCCTGATTCCCTGGAAACACGCCATTAAAGTGGGACTGGCGGCGGCTCTTTTAGCGACGGTCTTCTGGCAGTCCAATCTTCAATCCGTCGAGTATCCCGTCATGGGCCTGGTGGCAACGATGCTCTCGACCAATGTGGGGGAAACCCTCAAGGCGGGTTGGGGACGACTGGGGGGGAGCATATTAGGGGGTATTTTTGCGGCCCTAAGTATTTCCCTGCTAGGCTTAAATCCCATCAGCGGCATGGTTGCTTTTTTAGCCGTAATGATCATATGTCAAAGCTTAAAACTATCGGCCTTGCAAAATCAGGCGATCGTCGTGGCGGTGCTGATTGCCTCTAGCTCCGAAATAGGCAAAGATCCCTGGAACTATGCCCTAAATCGGGTGTTTGATAATGGCATTGGTATCCTCATCGGTATTTTAATCACCCTATTGATTTGGCCCGATCGCCCCCAGCTTACCCTGCGACATCAAGTGACAACGGTGTTAGCGGAATTAGGACATACCCTAGAGCGGCTACTGCATCGGTTGTACGTCTCCCCCCCGCCAACCATGGACTCCCGTGCAGGTTCAATCGATTCAACAGGTACGGGAATACTAGAGGGGCCTAAAACACTAGAAGATATTGAAGATCGACAATTTCAGGCCATTTCTAATCAACTGCGCCAAGCCGATACCCTTTTAGATAAATCCATTTATGGGATTGCCGGCTGGCAACTGGCCCAGGAAAACTGGAGTACCCGTTTAACCCTAGTGCGACGACTGCGGCGACACCTGCGATCCCTGGCCCGTTTAGTGCCCCTCATTCAGAATAAACCCATCCTTTCTGAATTTATCGCCCCCATGGAAAGATTGGGCCAAGGCCTGATCCCAGAATTTAACCAACTCACCGAGGCGATCGCCACCTCCGAGCCTCCGGTCCTCGAGACCACCCCAACCCAACAGGCCCTAGAAATTCTCTATCAAGACCTTAACCAGCGACGAAACCAGCGACGCCGCCAGGGAAAAAACCAAGCCTACGAACTCGAAGATGTGGTTCATACCTACGCAACCCTCAATAGTCTCAGTCGTATCCATCGAGATTTAACCCTACTTGCCCAAGCCTTTCAGCCCGAACCCCAACTAACCCAACTTAATTTAGCCCCCCAACCCCATTTCAAAGAGATCAGTCTCCCGACCCCCCTGTATTACAACCGCCTAAAGCATATCCTTAAAGGCATGGTTGCCCTTGGTCTGACTCTTTTTATTATTGAGTCGGCAAATTTACCCTTTGGCTACTATGCCACGATCGCCGTGGTGATTTGTCTGCAATCCACCCTGGGGAATAGTCTCCGTTCCGCCTGGCAGCGTACTGTGGGTACCTTTTTAGGGGCAGTTATTGCCCACACACTCATTTATACCCTGGGAGCCACGCCCCTCAGTATTGGTCTGGGAGTCACCCTGTTAATTGTGTCCATGAATTTCCTGGGAATGCCCCAGGGCCATAAACCAGGCGCATTTTTACTCATTCTTGCCCTGATGGTCTATCCTTCCCAGCCAGAGCCGTATATTTGGGGCCGCTTTTTAGAAACGGAATTGGGGATTGGTATTGCCCTTTTGGTGGGGCTATGTCTTTGGCCTGACACCTCCGCCCGCCATCTGGATCAGGAAATCAAGGCCAATTTTCAGCGACTGGGGCAACTCTATGGCCAGGTCGTCCAACAATGCCAAACCCAAGGGGCAAATCCTGACCTAGAAGCCCTCATTAATGCCGTTCGTCAAAGTTATCGCCAGCAACTCCAACTCAAGACCATGGCTACCCTAGAACCGGTTCAAGCCCTGGGCCTCGCTCAAAAACGGCGGTTTTGGAACATTTATGAGAATTATCAGTTTTCATTTTTAAGTAGTTTATTCTCTTTTGAGGCCATTCACTGTGAGCTATGGTCAGCCGACGAGTCAGAGCAAAGCAGTCCCCCATCCATTCAGGCCATGTTTCAAGGGATGGAGCCAGAATTGGGCGCATTAGTTCACCTAGGCAGCCAAAGTTTAGACCAAGCCACTGAAATGCCACCGGATAGCGCGGCCCTGACCCAGGGATTACAAGACCTAGAACAAAAATTACAGTTCCTGCGATCGCAACGATTTTTCCGAGCCTATCCCCTAGAGGTCGTCCTCGATGTGTTTAGTATTTTAGGCATTATTCAAGAAATCAGCGAAAACCTGATCCAGTTTGGCCAAGAATCGAGCCAACCTGCCGCAAATATGCCCTTCAATCCCAAGGTAGACAAGAATTAACGTTGTTCTGGTTGAAATTTTCTGGCTTTACCCAGGGAGAGTATGTCAAAATGGCCTCAGGTTAATCATTAGGTGACAAAATTCTTAGCATAGAATTCTCTTAGAGTAGAATTCCTACTACCTGCTTGTTGTTTGTCCTATGATTAATCTGTATTTCTTAAACTAAATTGTATCAACACCTGTGGCTCTAACGAAAAAAAACCAACAAGACCAACCCATGATCAATGAGCGGATTCGGTTTCCCCGCGTCCGTGTTGTCGATACCGATGGTACCCAATTGGGGATTATGCCCCCCGCTGAGGCTTTGACGATCGCCCGTGACAAGGATCTAGACTTGGTGCTCGTCAGTGACAAGGCGGATCCCCCGGTCTGTCGCATCATTAATTACGGTAAATTTAAATTCGAGCAGGAAAAGAAGGCGCGAGAGGCCCGCAAGAAGCAGCATACCTCTGACGTAAAAGAGGTGAAGATGCGCTACAAGATCGAAGACCATGACTACAATGTTCGGGTCAATCAGGCAGAGCGGTTCCTGAAATCCGGCGACAAGGTGAAGGCAACTATTACCTTTCGCGGTCGCGAAATTCAGCATTCCCACTTAGCCGAAGAACTGCTTAAGCGCATGGCCAATGATTTACAGGCCGTGGCAGAGGTGCAGCAGGCTCCCAAGCACGAGGGCCGGAATATGATTATGTTTTTAGCTCCCAAGCGATGAGGCCATGAAGGCGCAGGTTCAAGCGATCGCCAGTGAACTGAAAACCCATGGTCAAATCATGTTTGGCTTGGTGGGATTCATGTGGGTACTGGAAATTATTAACCAGTTTCTTTTTGGCAATCGACTCAATTACTTTGGTATCGTTCCCCGCTCCATTCCCGGCCTGATGGGAATTGTGTTTTCCCCCTTTCTCCATGTGGACTTTGCCCATTTAATCGCCAATACCCTGCCGTTTCTTATCCTAGGGTGGTGGGTGCTGCTGCGAGGCATTGCCATGTTTTTGCAGGTAAGTATCATTACGATGGTGGTGAGCGGGTTAGGGGTATGGCTCTTTTCTGCCCCAAATACCGTCACGGTCGGGGCCAGTGGCCTGATTTTTGGCTATTTAGGGTTTTTACTATTGCGAGGATTTTTTGAGCGCAGTTGGTTAGCCTTATTTTTCTCTGTCATTGCCCTGATTGGCTACGGCAGCATTATCTGGGGGGTGCTACCCATTGTGCCAGGGGTTTCTTGGCAGGGCCACCTGTTTGGCTTTATTGGCGGTGGCCTTGCGGCCCGCTATATTCCGATTCAAGGTAAATCTTCCCCTAGCTAATTTTTTCTCCTCCATCATTCATGCCTGTCTATCCCTCTGATCCTTACCCCTACGACCTGCCTCCCTACATTGTCACCACAGAGGAAATGCGCCAAATTGAGGGGCGGGTGTTCCGGGCGGGAATGCCGATCGCCGCGCTCATGGAAAAGGTGGGCCAATTACTCAGTCAACGCATCCAAGAGCTATGGCCCCAGAACCGTTATCCCCAATTGGGTGTGTTGGTGGGGCCAGGCCATAATGGTGGTGATGCCCTCGTCGTTGCCCGGGAATTGATGTTACGGGGCTATGGGGTGATCCTCTGGCATCCCTTTCGACGAGCCAAACCCCTCACCGCCGATCATTTGCGCTATGCCCAGTCCCTAGGGATTCCTGTCAGCCCAGATATAAACGACCTAGGGCACTGCCAAGGCATCATTGATGGTTTGTTTGGTTTTGGCCTAGAGCGTCCCCTCACCGGCGAGGTATTGGAATCGGTGAGTCAGTTGAATCGCTGGCAAAAAGCGGTGATCAGTATTGATATTCCCTCCGGATTGGACAGCGATCGCGGCACGGTTTTAGGTGGTGCCATTAAAGCTGACCATACCCTTTGCCTCGGCCTGCGGAAATTGGGGTTAATGCAGGATCACGCCCTAGATGTAATTGGCAAGCTGGAATTGATCGATATTGGTTTACCCGCCAAGGATATTACGGCGATTCTGGGCGATCGCCCCCCTGTGCAATGTTTAACCCCGGCTCTATGGCAAACCTTACCCCTGCGGCGATCCCCATCGACCCATAAATATCGTCAGGGCCACAGTTTACTTGTGGGTGGCTCCGCAACCTATGGCGGCAGTATTTTATTGGCGGCCCTGGCGGCCCGGGAGACGGGGGTGGGGATGCTGTCGGTGGCCGTGCCCCACCATCTCAAACCCCTCATCCTTGGCCAAGTCCCGGATGCCCTAGTGATTGGCTGTCCTGAAACGAAAAATGGAGCCATTGCCCAATTACCTGGGGATTTGGATCTGGGACGTTTCCAAGGGATTGGCTGTGGGCCGGGCCTGACCACTGAAACCCCTGCGGTGGTGGATCAACTCTTAGATAGTTCCTGCCCCCTTGCCCTGGATGCCGATGGCTTAAATCTTTTAGCCCAGGGCGATCGCCTCAGCCAATTAGTTCACCGTAAAGCACCCACCCTATTGACCCCCCATGGCGGTGAGTTTAGCCGCCTCTTCCCTTCCCTGATCCAAGGAGCAAACCGTCCCCTCGCAGCTCGTCAGGCGGCCCAGGAAACCGGAGCAATGATTTTGCTCAAGGGGGCCCGCACGGCGATCGCCAACCCCACGGGTCAGATCTGGATTAATCCTGAAAGTACGCCAGCCCTAGCCAGGGGAGGCAGTGGGGATGTACTCACGGGTTTACTGGCCGGGTTATGGAGCCAAATGGAGCCTCTGTCGGCAACCCTAGCGGCAACCTGGTGGCACTCCCAGGCGGGATGTTTAGCAGCCCAAGAAAATACCGTCCTGGGGGTCAATGCTTGGCGGTTAACAAATTATTTGATTCCGGCCCTGCGATCGCACCCCATTGACTGAGGGTATCCATTAACCCTAATTTTTTATCACTTTAATTATTAATAAATTATCAATCATCACTCCTTTTATCACTCCCATGCCTGTTCAGTCCTCTCCCCTTGCCTCCCTCACCCAAAAATCCTGGTTCAAGTTGATTACGGGGGCCAGTTTCCAGGATTTGCCACAGGTATATAATCTGGCCCTGGCCTACACCCTGGCCGGAGCGGACTGTATTGATGTGGCCGCAGATCCAGCGGTGATTCAGGCAGCCCAAGAGGGTATGGATCGGGCGATCGCCCTGTGTCCGTCTCAGCCGCGGCCATTGTTGATGGTGAGTATCAATGATGGCGAAGACCCCCATTTTCGCAAAGCCTGGTTTAACCCTGAGAACTGTCCCCCCGACTGTCCCCGGCCCTGTGTGTCGATTTGTCCGGCCGCCGCCATTGAATTTAAGGAACCGATTGAATTTGAGGCTCCGAGCCAAGGTGTGCTTGATTACCGTTGCTATGGCTGTGGCCGCTGTTTACCCATCTGTCCGATTCAACAGATTCAGACCTATGCCCAACCGGCGAGTTTAGAACGATTGGCACCCTTGATCCATTCCGGTCAGGTGCAGGCCCTAGAGATCCACACCCGCCCCGATCGCCAGCGTGAATTTTCCACCCTTTGGCAACAGGTTGCCCCCTGGCAAAGTCATTTACAGGTCTTAGCCATTAGCTGTCCCGATGGCGAATATCTTCTGGATTATTTACATTGGATTGCGGATTTGATTGGGCCCCTCCAGGGCGCTCTAATTTGGCAAACCGATGGCCGGCCCATGAGTGGGGATATTGGCGATGGCACGACCCGGGCCGCCATTCAACTGGGGCAAAAGGTTCTCCAGGGAAATTTACCAGGATTTGTGCAGTTGGCGGGGGGGACAAATGGCCATACGGTTGCTAAACTCAGGGCAATGGGGTTATTGATCTCCCCTGCGGATCAGGGACTAGTCCAACCGGCGATCGCTGGAGTTGCCTACGGTAGTTATGCCCGCACTCTCCTTGCTCCATTCCATGCCCAAAGCTCCCAGTGGCATCAATCACCGTCGCTCCTGCGCCAAGCCGTGTCCCAAGCTGCCACCCTCGTTAGCCAAATTAAAGCATTACCCCCCTCTCTATGGTTGAACTCACTGCCGGACAACGCCAAGTTACAGACAATCTCTACCAACTCCTAGCGATGCTGCCCCCCAATCTTGGGCAATCCCTCACCCATCATCCCCAGCGGGAAGAACTACTGGAAATTGTTTTAGACCTGGGGCGATCGCCGGAAGCACGATTTATTCATAGCACCGAGTATTTATCGGAACTGCCAGTCACCCGAGAAATGATCCATTATTGTGTGCAGCGGGTGGGCCAGTTTAGTGGCGACAATCGGGCGGGCATAGAACGCACCCTGCACCGGATTAGTGCCATTCGCAATCGCCAGGGGGATATTATTGGCCTCACCTGCCGGGTGGGGCGAGCGGTCTTTGGCACCATTGGCCTGATTCGGGATTTAGTGGAGAGTGGTCAATCCATTTTGCTCTTGGGTCGCCCAGGAGTCGGTAAAACCACGGCTCTGCGGGAAATTGCCCGGGTTCTAGCGGATGATTTTGGTAAACGGGTAGTCATTATTGATACCTCTAACGAAATTGCCGGTGATGGGGATATTCCCCACCCAGCGATCGGTCGAGCGCGGCGGATGCAGGTGGCCCATCCGGAAAACCAACACCAAGTGATGATTGAGGCGGTGGAAAACCATATGCCCCAGGTGATTGTCATTGATGAAATTGGCACAGAACTAGAGGCCTTGGCGGCCCGCACCATTGCCGAACGGGGCGTACAGTTAATTGGCACCGCCCATGGCAACCAAATTGATAACTTAATTAAAAATCCCACCCTCGCGGATTTAGTGGGGGGTATTCAATCCGTCACCTTGGGGGATGATGAGGCGCGGCGGCGGGGAACCCAAAAAAGTGTCCTAGAGCGGAAAGCCCCACCCACGTTTGATATTGCTGTGGAAATGTTGGAGCGGCAACGCTGGGTGATCCATGATCAGGTGGCGGAAAGTGTGGATATGCTATTGCGGGGCCGGGCTCCCACCCCCCAAACTCGCTCCGTCGATGAAAATGGAGCCGTGATCATCACCCATTCGGAACCCATTACCCCCCATCCCCTTCCCTCGGAGTTTAAGCCTGCCCCCTTTAGGAACAATTGGCGGGATTCGGGGCGGATGTTACCTACAATATCCCCAGCGGCGATGTCCCCAACGGCGATCGCCCCACCTCCTAGTCCCGATCGGGCGGATTTCCAAAATCTCTTAGATATGGCCATGCCCAACCTAGACATGGGCCCCAATGGCGAAGAACTGCCCCTGCATATTTATCCCTATGCGGTCAGTCGGCATCATTTGGAACAGGCGATTCACACCTTGAAATTACCCGTCGTGATTACCAAGGACATTGATCATGCGGATGTGATTTTAGCCCTGCGATCGCACCTGAAAAGTCAATCCAAACTGCGGCATTTGGCCCATATTCACCATTTACCCATCCATGCCATTAAAACCAATAGCATGGCCCAGATTGTGCGGGGGTTACGGCATCTTTTAGGTATCGAAGAACCCAGTCCGGCAGAGAGTGCGGATCTCTCCCTATTTGCGCCCACGGGTCAGGATGATGAACTCGAAGCCCTAGAGGAGGCCCGTTTGGCCGTAGAGCAAATTGTCATTCCCAAACGCCAGGCCGTGGAACTCTTGCCCCGATCTGCCAATATTCGGCGGATGCAGCATGAATTGATTGAGCATTATCAACTGAACTCCTCTAGCTTTGGCGAAGAACCCAACCGACGGTTGCGGATCTATCCAGGGTGATTACGCTGCTGACGGACTTTGGTCTGACGGATGTGTATGTCGGTGTGATGAAGGGCGTGATTGCCCAGATTGCTCCCCAGGAACAGATCATAGATTTAAGCCATGGGATTCCGCCCCAGGATTGCCGTCAAGCCAGTTTTCAGCTTTTGCAGGCCCTGCCCCATTTTCCCGCCGGAACAATTCATGTAGTCGTGGTGGATCCAGGAGTGGGGGGCGATCGCCGCGCCATTGCCCTAGAGTATCAGAGGGTCAAGCCCCAGAAAAATCCTGCCCCGACCCAGTTAGGTCAACCGTCAAGTTATCTGGTGGGCCCGGATAATGGGGTATTTACGTCGGTTTTGAGCATCATTGATCCGGTGAGTGCCGTTGAATTAACCTGCCGGGATTATTGGTACGGAGATACTATTAGTGGAACGTTCCACGGCCGGGATATTTTTGCGCCGATGGCGGCCCATCTGGCTCGAGAGTGCGCCCTTCACAGGTTAGGGCCGGCGATCGCCCCATCGAGTCTGATTCAACTGCCCTACCTGGACTATGAATCGCTGCCCAGGGGATGGCGGGGGTGGCTGCAAGGGGTGGATCACTTTGGCAATTTAATCACGACAATTCCTGGAGACTGTGTCGAAAATGTCCGCCAATGGCAGATTCAGATCACGGATCAGAGCAATGGTCAGAGTAATAAACCGACGATTCCCGGTGGTCACAGATCCTACAGTACTGTCCCCGTGGGAGAATTACTGAGTTTAGTGGGCAGCCACGGCTTCATTGAAATTGCCGTCAACGGTGGCCACGCCCAAGGGGTTTTAGGCCTCAGCCTAGAGCCACCCCAAGAGGTTCTCCTTCTCCTTTAGTCATTTAGTCAATCTTTTTAGTCGTCGGATTGAGGTGCCTGGGTTTCCGCTGGGTCGCCTAGCCAGTCTTGGAACAATGGCGGGAGGGGGGTTCGCTGGCGTTCCGGCATTTTGAGACAAATATGACGGGTTTCGGCGATCGCCACGGGACTAGGGTGATCGGGTTCTGTTCCCTGGGGAGGCTCAACCTGTTGTGGGGTTATCCGGTAATGGAGTTGAAAACAGGAGGCATCAATGGCCGTGGCACGGATTGAGATGATCAGGCGATCGCCGCAGTAGAGGGGACGGAAAAATTTAACCTGAGCTTCCACAATCGGCATAGCGATCGCCCCATCCCGGAAAAACTCCCTGAGATCAACTCCTATATCTTCCAGGAGCTTTTCATAGGCTTCATGGCAAAAATTCAACAGATTGGCAAAATACACCACGCCCGCGGCATCCGTATCCGCAAAATGAACTTGGCGGTGGTAGGGGGCAACAATCGGTTGGGTCATGTTGGCAGGATGTTCCAGATCAATGCTTCAATGCTCCAGTATTTTAAGGGAAGTATTTTACGGCAGCGTTGCCAGTTGTACCTGTTGGGCGTAGTCCCGGAAGCGTTCTAGATCCGCCTTCAAAGTATTTTCCACCATGCGACCCAGGAATAACTGATCAAATAGTTGCCCTAAAAATCCAGGAATGGCGTAGGACACCGAGAGTTTGACAATACTGGAACCATGGCGATCGTAAAACCGAATTGCCCCCTGATTGGGTAAGCCGTCCACGGATTCCCATTGAATAATCTGGTGGCGAATTTGTTTGCGAATGCGGGAGAGCCAACTCAAGTGAATGTTGCCGGAAGCAAGGGTCCATCGCGATAATTCCGGATCCTGATCTTGCAGAGTGACCGATTCAATCCATTTCATCCACTGGGGCATTTTCTCTAGGTCTGACCAGAGGTTCCAGACGAGATCAATGGGCGCGTCCACTTCAATTTGCACCGTATGCTCTAACCATTTACCCATGGGACTGTCCTTTTAGAATGGCTTGGGCGGCTTGACGACCGGACATGGTGGCCCCTTCCATGCTGTCAATGTAATCCTGTTGAGTATAACTGCCCGCTAAGAAAAAGTTATCAATGGGGGTTTGTTGGGGAGGGCGGTAGGGATCCATCCCCGGAGCTTCGCGGTAGAGGGACTGGGCCAGTTTGACGACACTATACCAGGTCATATTTAGGTCGCGGGAGGAGGGAAATAAATCATGGACCTGTTCCAGTACCCTGTGGGCGATCGCCTCGTTGCTTTGCTTGATGTAGGGATCTCCGGGGGTAAGTACCGCTTGCAATAGGGAACCCTGACCCTCTCGATAGTAGTCGGCGGGACTGGTCAAGGCCAGATCGGCAAAACAGGAGAAATCCGCATCCGCCGTATAAAGTAGGTTATCTAAGCCAGTGGCTTGGCCCAGTTGATGACGTTTCTGGTCGTCCTGGAGTTCAGTCACCCAGCCATCAAACCGCAGTTGAACCGTGGCTACCGGCACCGCATCCAGTTTGAAAATATTATCAAATACCGATAAATGTCGCCATCCCTCAGGAATGAGTCGCTGAATTCCTGGCACATCACAGGCACAGAGATAGGCATCACCCTGAATGGTTTCAACTTGGTCGTCTTGGGCGATCGCCAGGCCCGTGACCGTTAATTTTTGTTCCTGATCACTGGTGTAAAGAATCTCTCGCACCCGCCGCCGCGTAAATATTTTCGCTCCCCTGGCTTGAATGTAATCCACCATGGGCTTGAGCAGGTATTCCGCTGGGGAACCCTTGAGCATATTTAGGCGAGAGGCTTCGGTTTTGGCGGCAAACATCATAAAAATCGTCAACATACAACGGGCTGACATTTCCTCGGTATCAATAAAACCCAAGGCATAGGCAATGGGATTCCACAGACGTTTTAAGCTACCGTCAGAACCACCATGGCGACGAAACCAATCCGCAAAACTAAGGCGATCGAGGCTACGAATATGTCTCATTGCCCCCGGATAGTCAACCAAGCCGCGAACAATGGGACTGGTTCCCAGGGCGATCGCATTTTTCAGCTTATCGAAGCTCGTCAGTTGTCCCGTCGTAAAAAAGGCCTTGAGACCATTAAAGGGAGCCCCTAGGGGAAAGCGAAAGTCTAGCTGACCGATCTGGCCACCCCGATTAATGAACGTGTGGGTATGCTCCTTGGGCAATAAATGGGCGATCGCCCCCACCTTGTCCATCAAAGCAAAGAGATTGGCGTAGTTGTAGAAAAAAACATGTAGCCCCATCTCAATGTGATTACCATCGACATCCAACCAACTACTGACCTTGCCACCGACAAAGGGACGAGACTCGTAAATATCAACCTGATGACCCGCATCCACTAAATCAATGGCAGCAGCTAACCCTGCCAAACCGGCCCCAACAATCACAACCCGCATGGATAGACTCAAAAACTTAACATATTTTAACAGATCAGGGGTTTGCCCTGGTACTCAGCCACCCAAAAATAGCTAAAATGGCGGGGGAATTCAGCCGTTGGGTATTCTATGCCGGACAAATGGGATTTCCCCTTATTTCGTGAACAAGGATAAAACCCATGTCATATGTTGTTCAGGCAAAAGATGGCTCTGAGTTAAATAGATTTTATGAAGATGACCTATTAATTCACAACTGGTATCGTTTTGTATTATCCTATCCGCCCCACCTTGTTAAGCACTATCTTCAAAAATTCAATATTAATAACGGACATTGGGTACTGGATCCGTTTTGCGGTACGGGAACAACCCTCGTCGAGTGCAAGAAACAGGAAATTTCATCTGTTGGGATTGAAGCTAATCCTGTAGTGCAGTTAATGGCTGAAACAAAAACAAAATGGGATGTTGATACTGCCGCCCTTATTAAACATGCAGAAGCGATCGCAAAGGAATTCCAAGCACGAATCATTCAATATGGAGACAACCTAAAAACCCTCAGCAACGAGCAGGGGAAACTCATTATCAAGGATTCAATCAGCCCAATTCCCCTCCATAAAGCCCTGGTCTTGCTAGAAGTAATGAATGAATATTATGATCCGGATTTCATTAATTATGAGAAAACTGCCTTTGCCAAACAGCTTGTGTATGCTTATAGCAACTTAAAATTTGGCCCTGAAGTTGGCGTAAGCAGAAAGAAAAAGCTAGATGCCGACGTGATTGGGCTATGGCTGAATCAAGTGAATGAGATTGCAAAGAGTATTGAATTTTATGACAAACAGAAAAATGTAATATCAGTGGTTCATTTAGCGGATTCTAGAAATCCTGGCATGAAACTACTGACTAACGACATAGATGCAGTCATCACTTCCCCGCCCTATCCAAATGAAAAAGACTATTCCAGAACCACACGGCTTGAGTCAGTTTTGTTGGGCTTTATTACCAGTAAAGAAGACCTGAGAAGACACAAGGAAGGACTACTGCGTTCAAATACCAGAAATATTTACGTCAATGACACCGATGAGCAATGGATTGCACACAATGGGCGCATTCTTGAACTGGCAGATTCAATAGAAAAAAGACGGATAGAGCTAGAAAAAGATTCTGGATTTGAGAAACTATACCATAAGGTTATTAAGCACTATTTTGGTGGAATGGCTCGCCATTTGGAAGAATTGAAACCAAAACTACGTCCCGGTGCAAAGCTGGCCTACGTCGTGGGAGATCAAGCCTCCTATTTTAGGATACTCATCCAGACTGGAGAAATACTAGCGGATATTGCCCGCGATGCTGGCTATAACGTAATGAATATCGATTTATTTAGGACTCGCCTATCAACTGCCACAAAAGAGCAACTTCGTGAAGAAGTGGTACTTTTGCAATGGAACGGCTAAGGAACTAAACCAGGGGGCTAGGATCACACTGACTCCGCCGATACTTCCGCTGCTTGGGGCATCTGGGGCTGGAATTGGAACAGGGCATAGACCACATTCCGGCGGATCATAATCATCATATCCAGGAAAATTTCATAGCCTTCCCGTTTATATTCCACCAGAGGATCCTCTTGACCATAGCCCCGTAACCCCACCGATTCCCGTAGGGCATCCATTTGTTGTAGGTGTTCCCGCCACAGGGTATCAATTTGCTGCAAAATAAAGAACCGCTCGGCTTGTCGCATTAAGCCCGCTTGAATGGCATCAATTTGTGCCTCTTTTTGCTCGTAGGCCGTTCGCACCTGCTCATGCAAAAATAACTGCATCTCTGGCACACTCAATTGCTCAATATGCTGGGGTTCTAAATCCGCTAGAAGGTAAACAAATTCCTGGGCCTTGCTCACTAATCCCCCTAAATCCCACTCCTCTGGAGGTAACTCAGGATTGACAAAGGCGGCAATAATATCATCCATGGTTTTTTCGGCATATTCTAAAACCCGATCCTTCAGGTCTTCCCCTTCAAGAACTCGTCGCCGCTCCGCATAAATGGCCCGCCGCTGATTATTCATCACCTCGTCATACTCAAACACCTGTTTACGGATGTCGTAGTAGTAGGTCTCCACTTTCTTCTGGGCATTTTCCAGACTACCCGTGAGCAAACGGGATTCAATCGGCATATCTTCTTCTACCCGGAAGGCACTCATGAGGGCAGAAACGCGATCGCCGCCAAAAATACGCAAAAGATTATCTTCAAGACTCAAAAAGAACCGTGTAGACCCGGGATCTCCCTGACGACCCGCCCGTCCTCGTAATTGATTATCAATCCGGCGAGATTCATGGCGTTCAGTGCCAATCACATGCAAGCCACCTAGTTCCACAACTTCTTGGTGTTCTGCGCCCGTGACGGTTTCATACTCGCGCCGCACGGCATTATAGGCTGCCCGCAGCTTTTGAATCACTTCATCGTCCGTGGGTGCTTTTTCCGAGGCGATCGCCAGCATATCTTCAGCCTGGAGTTCGGGGATACTGCGTTCTCCGTAGGTCTTCACCGCAAATTCCACCGCCGTCCGTAACAACTGCTCCGTATCGTTACTGATTTGACAGGGGAATAAACCCGCCGAGGGAGTCCAGTTTTTGGGAGCCGCCTCTTGGCCAAACCCTTTCCCCTTTTTAGATTGATTTCCCATCAAGGAGAGTAATGACATCGGATCATCGGATTCCGGCATGACAATTCGCGGCATGAAATATTCCCGCACCTTTAACCGGGCCATGTAATCCGCATTTCCCCCCAGGATAATATCCGTACCCCGCCCCGCCATATTGGTGGAAATCGTAAGCGAGCCTTTCCGCCCTGCCTGGGCAATAATTTCTGACTCCCGCTCTACGTTCTCCGGCTTGGCATTGAGGAGATTATGGGGAATTCCCTGCTGCTGTAATAATTGGGCTAAAATTTCTGATTTTTCAACACTGGTCGTTCCCACCAGAACCGGCCGGCCCTCTTGGTGCATCTCCGTACATTCTTCGGCAACGGCGATCCATTTGGCTGCTTCCGTCTTGTACACCACATCGGACACATCCTGGCGGTTGCGGGGACGATTGGTGGGCACAACGGTAACTTCTAGCTTATAGATTTTTTCAAATTCCGCTTCTTCGGTTTTCGCAGTTCCCGTCATCCCCGACAGCTTGGGATAGAGCAAAAACAGGTTTTGATAGGTAATCGTGGCCAGGGTTTGGGATTCATTTTGAATCTCTTGCCGCTCCTTGGCCTCGATCGCCTGGTGCAAACCATCACTCCAACGCCGACCGGGCATCACCCGCCCCGTAAACTCATCCACAATGACCACTTCACCATTGCGGAGAATGTAGTTCACATCCTTAATGAAGAGTTCCTTGGCCTTAATAGCATTAAAAATATAATGGGCCCAAGGATCCTGGGGATCGTATAGATCCTCAACCCCCAAAAGGTTTTCCGCCTCAATAAACCCTTCATCGGTCATCAAGACATTACGGGCTTTTTCGTCTACTTCGTAATGTTCTTCGGTTTTCAGTTGGCGGGCAATGTCAGCGGCTTTCAGATATTTCTCCGTGGGCCGCTCCACTTGCCCAGAAATAATCAGGGGAGTCCGGGCTTCGTCAATGAGTACCGAATCCACTTCATCAATGACACAGTAGCGAAAGGGCCGCTGCACAACCTCTGCCATGGAAGTGGCCATATTGTCCCGCAGATAGTCAAAGCCAATTTCGCTGTTGGTGGCGTAGGTAATATCGCAGGCATAGCTCTTTTGTCGCTCCTGGGGAGCCATTTGCTGCTGAATCAGTCCCACGCTTAGGCCTAAGAAGCGATGCACCTGCCCCATCCATTCCGCATCCCGCCGGGCCAGGTAGTCATTGACGGTAATGATATGAACCCCTTTACCTTCTAGGGCATTCAAGTAGGCCGGCAGCGTAGACACCAGGGTTTTACCTTCCCCGGTTTTCATCTCGGCAATCTGACCATCGTGGAGAATCATCCCCCCCAACAGTTGCACATCAAAGTGACGCATCCCCAAGACCCGCTTGGAGGCTTCCCGCACCACCGCAAAGGCTTCCGGGAGCAGATCATCTAGGAACTCACCATTGTCGAGCCGTTGCTTAAACTCAACGGTTTTATGCTGAAGCTCACTATCGCTGAGAACTTGAATCTCGTCTTCAAGTAAGTTGATATCCACCACAAGGGGTTGATATTTCTTGAGTTTGCGTTGATTGGGATCGCCAAATAGGGCTTTCAGCATTGCTGGATCACCGCAAAGATCACTACTTTCATCATCCTAGCTAATTTCTCTCCTTTATTTTTGTCCCTAGGAACTGCTCACTAGGGAGGCCAAGGGTTCGGGAATGGTCTCTGAGGGGGCCGTAAACTCACCGGTCAAGACGTATTCAAGACGCAGCTTCAGCCATTGGATAAACGTTTTATTGGTGGAAATAATGGCCGCCGCTGGCTGGGGACATTTTGCTTTTTGCTCTTGAAACGCTGGCGTATTCAAAAAGGCTGGCTCAAGGACAAGCCAAAAATCGACCTCCTTACCCTGCTCTTGGTAATTGCGATGCCGCTCCCGCAGAACTTCTTCTAGGGGTTCGACCTCCGTGAGAAAGGTCTGACTCGCCAAGACGTAGTAGTAGGTACTCATTGACACCTAACGTTTTATTCCATGTATTTACTCCATCCTAGATTCTATCCTAGGATTGCTAGGGCAAGGATTTTTGCAGGAATATCTATGGTGATACCGACTCCCGCCTACTGGCCTCCGGTGGATATGGAACAGGCTGCCTTTGTGGCGGCAAATGCGACGGTGATTGGCCATGTCAGCATCGGGGATGGGGCAAGTGTTTGGTATGGGGCGGTGCTGCGGGGAGATGTGGAGCGGATTGCCATTGGTGCAAGTACTAATATTCAGGATGGGGCAATTCTCCATGGGGATCCAGGGCAACCGACGATTTTGGAAGATTTTGTGACGGTGGGCCATCGGGCGGTGATTCACAGTGCCTACATTGAACGGGGGAGTTTAATTGGCATTGGCGCAGTGATTCTCAATGGAGTACGGGTGGGCCAGGGCAGTATTGTCGGGGCGGGGGCGGTGGTGAGTAAGGATGTGCCGCCACGATCGCTGGTGGTGGGGATTCCAGCAAAGGTGGTTCGCCCAGTGAGTGAGACAGAGGCCCAGGAGTTACTGGAGCATGCCCGTAAATATCAGGCTTTGGCGCGGGTGCATGGGAATCGGGGAACGGATTTAGGATTTTTAGATCCGGCGTAAGAATACTACAGAGAAATCCTACGGGGCCACGGCTCCGGGAGCTTCTTTGCTAGGATCAGAATTAACCTCTGCCCCCAACAAAACCCCCAATAAAATCGTGGTCAATTTTCTGCCCCGCTCCTGGACTTTACCAAAACTATCTCCGTTGCCTGCGGCGGCGATCGAAGATTCTCGACTCCTGCGCCTAGGGGTTCTGCTCATGGTGTGCGTGGGCTTGGTAGCAACGGATGTGGCCGCAGAGGAGACCTGGATGAGTGTGTGGGCGATTCCCGCGACAGTGGTGGGCTTTGGCTGGAGTTACCGGGCGCGGCGAGATCGCAATCTTGTGGCTAAGTTTTTGATTGCCCTGGGAATGATCGTTGCCCTCGTGATTTTTCTGTCCCAATTGGCCAGTTTTGCCCAGGATTCCCGACTGTTGTTAACGAAATTATTAATTCAACTCCAAGTTCTCCATAGTTTTGATTTGCCTCGCCGCAAGGATCTGGGCTATTCAATGGTGATTGGTTTGATTTTAATTAGTGTGGCCGCCACCCTGAGTCAAACCATGACCTTTGGTCTGTTCCTATTTATTTTTTTGGCGATCGCCCTGCCGGTATTAGTCCTGGATTATCGATCCCGCCTAGGATTGCTTCAGGTGAGGTTAAAGGGCATCGGCCTATCTCCCCGCCAATGGCTGGCCACCCTGGCCCTGGTGCTGGGTTTGGGAATGCTGACGTTTCTATTGTTGCCCCGTCTACCCGGCTATCAAATTCGCACCTTGCCGGTGAGTGCGGATATTCAAGTGCAGGAGCAGTTTGACCAAACCCGTGTGGTGAATCCCGGCTATGTGGGCCGGGGCGGGCGATCGGGCCAGGGGGGAGACGACCTAGAAAATATTCAATTTGATTCTACGTTTTATTACGGTTTTGATAGTGAAATCAACCAGACCCTTGGGGGAGAACTGGAACCCGAGGTATTAATGCGGGTGCGTTCCCAAGCCCCAGGATTTTGGCGGATGATTGCCTTTGATGAATATACGGGCCGGGGATGGCGACTGAGCCGGAATGAAGATGCCGAGATACTGCAACGATCGCCCTGGAGTTATCGATTTTCGATACCCAGTGAAATTGCCCTCGGCCCCACCAGAGAAGTGGTACAAACCTACTCGATTTTGCGGGAGTTTAGTAACCTAATTCCCCACTTGAACCATCCCAGGGATGTATTTTTCCCCACCCAGGAAATTGCCCTAGATGCCGCCGGCGGATTGCGGGCCCCCCTCACCTTGCCCGATGGACTCACCTATTCGGTCATTTCCCAGGTTCCCCTCCGCGATCGCTCCCAGTTGCGCCAGGCCCCCAGGGAGTATCAGCCAGAGATACGTCGGCTCTATTTGGCCATTCCCCCAGAGATTGCCCCCGCCGTTCGCCAACAAACGGAGGCCTTACTCCAACGCAGCGATCGCCCGATTAGCGAACCCTACGAGCAGGCCCTTTATTTAGCCCAAGCCCTCAAGCAAAACTATTTTATTCAGCCCAACCTTCCCCCCCTAGACAGGGATCAGGATCTGGTGGAAGCCTTTCTCTTTCAAAATGAGGGGGGCTACCCGGATCAATTTTCCACAGTGTTAACGATCATGCTCCGCAGTATCGGCATTCCCGCCCGCTTGGTGACGGGCCTGGGAACGGGGGAATTTAATCCCTTTACGGGCCTCTATGTGGTCAAAAATACCGATGCCTACGCCCTGACGGAGGTCTTTTTTCCCAATTATGGCTGGTTCACCTTTGATCCGATTCCCGGCCATGATCTCTACCCAGCATCCCTGGAAGTAGACCAAACCTTTACGGCATTACAACAATTCTGGAATTGGATCGCCCAGTGGTTGCCCACACCCGTGACTGGTGCCCTCGGCAACCTTTTTGCCCTAGTGGATACAGCGATTCAGAAATTCCTGGGTTTATTTTCCCAAGGCATTGGCGGCATTCTGCGGGGGGTGATCATTTTGTTTGGAGCCGGGGCGATCGCCTGGTTTAGCTTGCAACTGCTCGGACAATGGCGATATCGGAAACGGTTAGGTCGCCTGGCAAAAATGGAGCGGCTCTACCAGGAAATGTTAGATTGGCTGGCCCAGCAGGGATACCCCAAACCCCTGAGTCAAACCCCCCTGGAATATGGGTTCAATCTGGGCGATCGCCTAGAGGCTCCCCAGCAAAATATTGTTCTTGCCATTACCGATGCCTACGTGGCCTGGCGGTATGGACAAACTACGCCTGAGATCACCACCTTAGAAAAGCAGTGGCAAGACTTACGGCGACGGGGCATCAAAAAGACTAAGGCAACCTCAACCAGCCGTTAGTAGGCATCTTTTTCACATCATCTTTCAGGGGCCATGGACTTAAAAACCCTATCTCAAAAGGAACGATCTATTGGTTGGCTATTTTTAGCCCCATCCCTGGTTATTTTGGCGATCGTCTATGGCTATCCCATTTTCCGGGCCCTGTGGTTAAGTCTATTCAGGGAAAATCTAGGAACAAATCTGAACCCGGTGTTTAACGGCCTGGGGAATTACGATCGCCTGATTCAGGATGGTCGCTTTTGGCTGAGTCTTTGGCATACATCGATTTTTTCCCTGGTCTCCTTGGCCGTGGAATTGATTCTGGGTCTGGCGATCGCTCTGTTATTGGATCAAACCTTTCGGGGGCGGGGGCTGGTGCGAACCATTGCCATTTTGCCCTGGGCCTTACCCACAGCCTTGATTGCCCTGGCCTGGCGGTGGATATTTAGTGGCGAATTTGGTGTCTGGAACGATATTTTGATCAACTGGCTCCATCTGATTGACACTCCGATTAATTGGCTGGGGAATCCCACCTGGGCCATGGTCTGTCTGATTGCAGCGGATGCCTGGAAAACCACACCCTTTGTCAGTATTTTGTTACTAGCCGGTCTCCAGGCCATTCCCCAAGACCTTTACGAAGCCCATCGCATGGATGGGGCAACATCCTGGCAAAGTTTCTGGCAAATTACCCTACCCCTGCTCCTGCCTCAAATTTTGATTGCCCTACTATTTCGCTTTGCCCAGGCGGTGGGGGTTTTTGATCTGGTTGCGGTGATGACTGGAGGTGGGCCGGGGGGAGCAACGGAAATGGTGGCCCTCTACATCTATGCCACGGTGATGCGCTATCTAGATTTTGGCTATGGAGCGGCCCTCGTGGTGATCACGTTTCTTATCTTAATCAGTGTGGTGGCCATGGTTCGGGGCCTATTGATACGAGTACAGCGGCTAACGGGGGTGGAACCATGAGTCATAGCCAACCGGGACCATTTCGGGCAGATTTAATCCTGCGTTGGGGGGCGATCGCCCTAGTGGTGCTGTTTAGTCTAGCTCCCCTCCTGTGGCAATTGCTAACGTCCCTTAAGACCAATGGAGCAATTACGGCGGATCCCCTCATTTATTTTCCCCGTTTGGATCAACTCACCCTCAGCCATTATGGTGATTTATTTTTTAAGGATCAGTTTTATCTTTATATTTTTAATAGTGCCTTTGTCGCCATTATCTCTACGTTGTTGTGCCTAGCCCTTGGCTCTCCAGCGGCCTATACCCTCGCCCGTCTTAAGCTGCCTGGGGAAAATCTAATTCTGGCGGTGGTATTGGTAATTACCCTATTTCCCTACATTCTCTTATTTTTGGGACTATTAGATATTGTCCGAGCCCTAGGCTGGGCCAATAATTATTTGGCTTTGATTTTTCCCTATACGGCGATAAATCTGCCCCTCACCATCCTCGTTATGCGGAGTTTTTTCCAGCAACTTCCCCGCGAGATTGAAGATTCTGCCAAGATGGATGGCTACTCCCCGGTGCAAATGCTCTGGCAAATTATTTTACCCCTGACCTGGCCAGCCCTAGTGACAACGGGAATTTTAGCCTTTATATTTTCCTGGAATGAATATATTTTTGCCTTGACGTTTATTACCCAGGAATCGATGAAAACTATCCCCGTGGCCGCCGCCCAATTAGGGGGAACGACCCTCTTTGAAATTCCCTACGGCCCCTTAGCCGCCGCAACGATGGTGGGAACCTTTCCCCTAGTGGTATTGGTGCTATTTTTCCAGCGCAAGATTATCCAGGGACTCACCGCTGGCTCCGTGAAGGGATAGGCCGAACGATCTAAAAAACAATCTAAATAAAAATCTATCTAAAATAGTCCGGTCAGGGCGATCGCCATGGCTAAAGCAGCCCCCGCCGTCGTATTAATGCCATTGACCACCTCATTGGTCAGCCAGGGATAGGTGTCCTGGAACGTGGCTCCGATCCAGCTTTCCAAAAGGTTAGCTAGAAATGCGGCCCCAATACAAACCAAAATAGCCCAAGGGGAAATTAATCCGACCCACCACCCCACAAGACCAATGATCGCCGCCCCACCAAAGCCCGCCAGGGTTCCCTCCACACTCATGGCCCCCTCCGTTCCCGGTGGCACAGGGCGCAAGGTGGTAATTAAAAACGTGCGTTTGCCGTAGGCCTTACCCACTTCACTGGCGCAGGTATCCGAGAGTTTGGTACTAAAGCTGGCCACATACCCCAACCAAAGAAGGGGATGCCAGGATGGCGGCAGCGCAAGGGTCAACAACCCACACAGGGCCCCGGTTAATGCTGAACCCCAAACATTTTCTGGCCCCCTCGCACCATCTCGCTTTTCGGCAATCCCCGCCGCTTTTTTCTGTGCCAGGCCCAGTCGGGTCACGCCAGAGCCAAATAGGAAATAAACCATAACCACAATGTAGCCAGGGGGCCCCAGGGTTGCCCAAACCAAAACCCCCAACCCCCAGGCATGGACTAATCCGGCAGGGGTTAATAGTTTTTTGGGGACAACGATCGCGATCGCCATGAGCAGCGTATTTAGCCAGAGGGCGATCGCCCAGGGTTGGAGAAAGGCTTGAAGAATGGGGTTAGAGTCGGTCATTATGTTTCGGTCATTAATGCTGTCAACGTGGATATTAATTCCCTATTTTGAGGGCTTTTCGCTAAGATCAGCAAGGGGTAACAAAAATTTAATTTTAAGGGATATTTTTATGACCCAGAGTGCGATCGCGCCCGTCCTTTTTCACCTTGCCTTTCCGGTGGGGAATATTAAAGACACAAAATCCTACTATGTGGATGGTCTCGGCTGTGAACCGGGTCGGCAGAATGATCACTGTCTAATTATGAAACTCTATGGGCATCAATTAGTCGCCCACGTCACCCAAGACCCCCTAGTGCCTCAGAAAAGTATCTATCCCCGCCATTTTGGTTTAGTTTTTCTTGCAGAAACGGATTGGCAAAACCTGTGCGATCGCATTGAGGAGAAGCAAATCTCGTTTTATCAACGACCACGAATCCGATTTGAAGGTAGTCCCCTAGAGCATAAAACCTTTTTCCTAGAAGATCCCTTCCATAACTTAATTGAGCTAAAATTTTACCGCCATACAGAAGCAATTTTTGGAGCGCAGGAACATCAAACTATTGGTGACTTACCCCTAGCTACTGCCCCCTCAGTGTAAATTTGCCATGAGTCATTATCAACTAATTCTTTACAGTAAACCAGATTGTCATTTGTGCGAGGGTTTACTCGAAAAGCTCCAAGCTCTGACCCATCCTAAATTTAGTTTAGAGATTCGGGATATTACAACTCGTTCTGAATGGTTTGAGGCCTACCAACTTGAAGTACCGATCTTAGTTCAGGTTTTTGATGGTCAACAAATTGTTTTACCAAGGTTTTCGCCGCGAGCATCCCTACGTCAGCTAGAGCAACGGCTCGATCTTTATCTACAACGTTAAGATTTTCAAGGATTTTAAAACTCTAAAATCTAACTGTAATTAATCACTCAGTAAGTGTTCTACGATATTTAGATATTAAATTATTTACTAAAAACACTGAGAACTTTAATAAAAAAATTTATGTCTTGAGAGTAAATTATATCTGGCCGTAATCAAGTATGCAGCTTATATTTCTTCCCAGTCTTTTCCCCTAGGCGATATGGCTCATTCTTGTTTGTTCACCACTTAAGCTAAAGGGGCGTACCTCCGTGATCTTGACTGCTACGATGTGTCCCATTAATTCATCAATGTTACCCGGCAAAAAGGTGAGGCGGTTTCCCTCTGTACGCCCCATAACTTGGGCGGGATCCTTTGGATTAGTATCTTCTACAAGGACTTTTTCAATTCGACCCAGATACCGCTGGGAGCGTTCTGCGGCCTTGATTCCCACCAGATGGTTGATTCGTTGCAGGCGATCGCCCTTAATCGAGCCACTCAATTGATTGGGCCATTGGGCTGCGGGTGTATTGGGGCGGGGGGAATAGGCGGCGGTATTCAGTTGGTCAAAACCCACCTGCTCTACCAAGTCTAGGGTTCGCTCAAACTGCTCCTCCGTCTCTCCCGGAAAGCCGACAATGGCATCGGCACTTAAAGACGCATCGGGCATATAGTGGCGAATGGTATCAATAATCTTCAGGTAGCGTTCCCGGGTATAACCCCGCGCCATCGCCTTGAGTATGTCGTTATCGCCGGACTGAAAGGGAATATGAAAATGCTTACAGACCTTAGGCAGTTCGCCACAGGCGCGAATTAATCGCTCCGTAAAATAGCGGGGGTGACTGGTGGCAAAGCGGATCCGCTCGATGCCCTCGACATCGTGAATGTAGTAAAGCAAATCCGTGAAGGTATGCTGGCGACGTCCCGAGGGGCTAATCCCCGGTAAATCTCGACCATAGGCATCAATATTTTGACCCAGGAGTGTAATTTCTTTATACCCCTGGCTCCCCAACTCCTCAATTTCCTGGCGAATGGCCTGGGGCGATCGTGACTGCTCCACACCCCGCACCGACGGCACAACGCAATAGGTACACCGTTCATTACAGCCATAGATCACATTCACCCAAGCCGAAACCTGGCTATCCCGTCGCGGCTTCGTAATATCCTCAATAATCTCAATGGGTTCGGTCGCCACCACCTGGGAACCGGCCACCACCTGCTCCAATAACTCCCCTAGACGGTTAGCGTACTGGGGACCCATGACTAAATCTAATTCCGGCACCCGCCGTAATAATTGCTCTCCCTCCTGTTGGGCCACACAACCGGCCACCACCAGGGTTAAATTCGGTTCGGTTTGTTTACGCTTAGCCTGTCGTCCCAGATAGGAATACACCTTTTGCTCGGCATTATCCCGAATTGTGCAGGTGTTATAAAGCAGCAAGTCAGCTTGTTCCGGCTCCTCAACCGCTTCTAGGCCCATCTGATCCAGAATTCCAGCCATGCGCTCCGAGTCTGCCTTGTTCATTTGGCAGCCAAAGGTGGTGATGTAGTAGCGACGGGGAGGGGTCATAGGGGACGGTAAACGCGGTAATTGATATTGGGGAAGATATTATCGATCGCCTCGACTTTTTCAAGCCAACCCGCATCGATTTTTCGAGCCTTAATATCATCATAGAGTTTATGGAAGCGAGTCAAGTGGCTACGGGTGCGGCGCACAGCATAGGGCACCATCGTCCCCGTCCGCATAATAAAGGCCCAGTCAGAGGATTGCGCCAAGAGAATTTCCCGCGCTGCCTGATTCAGGGCCCGCCAACTCAATTCATCCCAGGGTTCTTCCTTCCCTAAGTCGATCATCCGCTCGGCGGCCTTATGCAGGTGGGGATAGACCCAGGCATTGGTATCATTGAGCCAATACTCATGGAAGCCCTTGAAACCCCAACTAGATTGGGAAGGACGACAGACCTGCTGGGTGGGATGGGCCCGCAAATAATCCGCCAGGTGGGTCATAGCGTAGGTATCTTGATCAAACCAGGTTTTGCGGAAGAGATAGTCTAAGAACCAGGGGCCCTCATACCACCAGTGACCATAAAGCTCGGCATCGTAGGGCGCAACGACAATGGGGGGACGCTGCATTAAGTGGTGCAGATAGCGCACCTGGCTCTCGCGATTAAACATAAAATTGGTGGCGTGTTCGGCCGCTTTTTCCCGGGCCCAATAGGGATCGTAGAGTTGTTTATCCCCTAGACCTAAGCCCCGACCCGTAATTTTGTGGTACTTAATCCCGGTATTTTTCCGTTGGCCATTGGGCATAATGTAGGGCTTGATGTACTCGTACTCTGCTTCCCAGCCCAAATCTTTGTAAAATTCCCGATATTCGGCGGCCCCTGGGTAGCCCACTTCCGAAGACCACACCTGCTGAGAGGATTCATGATCCCGGCCAAAGGCAGCCACGCCAGTTTCTGTGAAAATAGGCGCATAGGAGCCAAAGCGGGGTCGGGGTCGGCCGTAGAGAATTCCATGGCCATCGGTAATGAAGTAGCGCAGTCCAGCATCCGCCAGCATCCGCTCTAGACCTTCGTAGTAGGCACATTCCGGCAACCAGATACCCTTGGGCGGCCGGCCAAAGTTTTCTTCGTAATGCTCACAGGCGACCTGTATCTGGGCCCACACTGCCTGGGGATACATCTTCATTAGGGGCAGATAACCGTGGGTGGCCCCGCAGGTAATAATTTCTAGATTATTACTGTCTTGAAATTGCTTAAAGGCCTTAATCAGATCACGATCGTAGTTTTCCCACGTTTGGCGAACACGGTTAAACTCTTCGGCATAATGCTCGGCTAAGTAACGAATATGGCCGTTATAGACATTTCGTTCAACTTCCAGTTCTGTTAATTCTTCCAGTTGGGCAAGATGGGCATCAAACCGATCCTGTAACAGTTCATCCCGCAACATTGAAACGAGGGGCGGCGTAAGACTCATGGTAATTTTGAAGTCAATACCATCCTTTTTTAGCCCCTCAAACATCCATAACAGAGGGACATAGGTTTCCGTAATTGCTTCAAAGAGCCATTCTTCTTCGAGAACGTAATCACTTCCAGGGTGACGGACAAAGGGGAGATGGGCGTGTAAGACGAGGGCCAGATAACCAATAGCCATAGAAATGTGCCTAACCTTTCAATTTAACAAGGGCGGGATCAGGGGATTCCTCCCATCTTAGGCTATTGCCTGGCCCCCCACGCAGGCCATTTTATCTTTTCAAGGAAGTAGATTTCGTAGCGTTCTAGAGGGAACGAATTCGACTGTACCAGCGCAATAGAATATGGGCAAGCTTCTGGGAATCATGGCGGATACTTTGGGTCTGGGGATTTTCATCCATAATATCGGCGAGAATGACGCGACATTTGAGTTCTGATAGATTGTCGCGATCGACAATAACGGGTTGACTGCCATGTTGGGCATAGCGGGCCAAGCTGGCTAGGGATGGGGGTTGTTTTTGAACAAGAACGGCATCAAAGAGGCGAATGCCATAGACATCATCCAGGGCACGGACGTGGTCACTCACGGTATAGCCATTGGTTTCTCCGGGTTGGGTCATAATGTTACAGACATAAATGCAGGGGCAGGTGCGGTGGGCGATCGCCGTGGCAATATCGGGCACCAGTAAGTTGGGAATAATACTGGTAAAGAGACTGCCAGGCCCCAAAATAATATAGTCAGCAGCTTCAATGGCTTCAAGGGCACGGGGTAGGGCCACGGGGTTGGGGGGAATACAGCCAATATCGACAATTTCTCCCCCCGCTTCTGTAATTTGGGATTCACCAATAATGCGACGGCCATCGGCAAGCTCGGCCCAGAGGGTGACATCCGTGAGGGTGGCCGGTAAAACTTGACCCCGAATCGCCAGCACATGGGAACTGGCGGCGATCGCCCGCTCGAGATCTCCCGTCACTTCACTCATAGCCGTGAGAAATAAATTGCCAAAGCTATGGCCCACCAAGCCATCCCCTGCCTGGAACCGATACTGAAAGAGTTCGGTAATCAGTTTTTCCTCATCTGCAAGGGCAGCTAAACAATTGCGAATATCTCCAGGGGGTAAGACACCAATTTCTCGCCGCAGTCGTCCCGACGAGCCACCATCATCGGCCATGGTGACCACCGCGGTAATATTTGAGCTATAGGACTTCAACCCCCGCAGTAAGGTGGAAAGGCCCGTCCCCCCCCCTACGGTGACAATCTTCGGGCCCCGACCCAAACGGCGATGGGTGAGGAGGCGATCCAAGAGTTCCTTATCACCATCGGGAAGGAGAACTTCCGTAATCGAGCCAAGGGTACGGGCCTGGCCCCACCAGAGGAGCCACAGGCCAATGCCTAGAACCAACGGGCCACTAATATAACTAGGGATAAACCGGGCAAGTTGCTGAATTAATTGCTCAACCAGTTGCAGGGTGAAAAAGACTGGCGTGAGATTAATACTAATGGCAATCCCAAGGCTGGCGAGCAATACGCCCACCATGCTGAGTACCATCCATCGCTTCACCAAAAGTCCTGGCAATAGCCACTTAGACCACTGACGCAACTGACGGGGTGATGATTTTAGTTTGGAGCGATCGCGCGGCCGCTTAGTCACTAACCTAATCCCCGGAGGATATCCCAGACCCTAGGTACTATCCTGAATCCTGATTCTGGGCATAACATTAACCCATATCATAATCGTCCGGGGCAGCGATTGAGAATTTATAGGAATTTACTCGTCTTCTGCGTCTTTATCGATACCCAGGTAGGTTTTGCCCAGGTAACGGCTAAGACGTTTGAGGGGATTGGCGACCTTGGTGGTGTGCTGTGCCCCATCCCGACTGACGGAAATTCCTAAGATTTTGGAAAATTCGGCATCGGAGATCGTACCTGCTTGATACTTGGCAAAGGATTCTACGACCGTAATTAACTCCTCAGCGGAAAAGCTAAAGTTATGCGCTTGGGCGAATTCCGCGACCTTGGGGGCCATTTCGCCTCTCAACACAGCGAGTTCATCGGAGTCGAGGGCCTCAGCACTGCTAATGTTACCGTCACCCACTCCCATCAGTTGTTCAAGCTGGAGCCGCAGGGACTCATCCTCAGCCGTTTTCTGCATGAACTGTAACACCTGTGAATTAGCCATAGGGTTCCATCCTTATTCTGGGCAAATGTGCAAAATTCTGGGCGAACCGCTTGGATTATAGCATTCTCCCTTTAAGGTCAACGGTATGACCCTGGGCTTAGGCAGAGCGAAGACGTTGGGCCAATTGCTGAGCTTTAAGACCATACTCGATCGCCTCTAGGAGTCGAATCATACCTGTGGTATTGATCATCTCTACGGATTTGCTAGATCGTTCTGCGGCCCGCATTGCTTTTTCCGTGAGTTTATGACTGGCGTAGCCGGTGATTACAATGACTAAATCAGCGGTGGCGATATGGGATTCGGATTGCTCCATCAACTGGGGGCCGGCCTGGGCAGTACACCAGATCAGGGTAATGGTGGCATCGCGGAGACGATTACGAACTGCCGTTTCTAGGCGATCGTGGCCACCAAAGACCACGACTTTGCCGGTGAGATCACTATAGGAGTTGGGCCGTTTATCACTGGGACGATGACGCAACCGTGGCTGCACCTCGTTGGGCCGTTCAACCTTGGCACGATTTTCTAGGGCTTTGTTATAGATAAAATTTAGGGTGTTCTCGTGGGAGCCGCGTAATTTGGCCACGGGCCCCTCCTTACTGAGGCTATTAATCCGATCCATCAGGGCCCCGACCACTTCATTGAGGGCATCAATGGCTTTGAGGTCTATCATGTAGCCCCGAATGGCGATCGCTGCGTCGGTGGCACTAAAGAAATCATCCTGCTCATCAATCATCTCTAAGAGATCTTCCTTTAGGTGTCGTCGCCAGGTATTGACCTGATCTCCTTGGCGTTCATTCAGGAGCCGCTCTTCGTTGAGGATCATCTGCTGATCCACCGTCAGGGCCGCTAAAAGGGGGGCATCGGCAATTTTTTGTTGGATTTCCTCAGCCTTATCGAGTAATTTTTTATAGCTAATACTATCGGTGTACCCCTCTTGGCGAAACTGCTCTAGGGATGCTTCTACTTGCTGAAGTAGGGGCTGGAGTCGCTCAATAATTTCGGCGGTTGTCTGCTCAATTTGGGACTCGCGGTGTTCCTGGAGGCGACGTTCTTCTATTTCCGTTTGGGCTAAGGAGAGTAAGTCCTGAACCGAGGCTTCAATATCGCTAATTTCATGGATCATTATTATATTTCCGAATAATAATTTATTTACAGTGATTTCTAGGACGATTTTCCCATGACTGAATTTTTACAGTGTACAATATTTACCTTTTTCTCTTTTTGGGGAAGGGAAGCAGGAAATAAGCAGGTATGCAGATAAGAACAGTTAAGACGATAGGTGCTGAATATGATTTTGGCAGGCTGCTATAAACTCCGGTGCCAGGGGAGGTGGCCAATAGCCTTCTATGCGGCGACCCGTCAATATCATAAAACTTAAACTGTAGGCTTGGGGATCGCCAGCGACCTCCATCCAAATTAAGCTTGTTTCCGCTTCGATGGAAATTTTCTCCTCAGGCATTAATTCTGTTACACTATCCTGTAGGGCTTGGTTTAGTTGCTGTAATAGGCGACAGAAATCCTTGAATTCCGCTGCAGTGAGTTCAGCAGCCCATTGATCCGTGCCCAATAATCCTTGAAAGGTTAAGTCCAGCGATCGCCAACCCACACGCCAACCGGGACCGTGCTCAAGGGTCTGTAAATTTTCCATTATGTTGGAAACATCATTAAGGCGGTCAAAAGTTTATTATACTATCATATAATTTATCTATACTCATTAACTTGAGGTTTAGGCCTGTGACTCAATCTTTAACATCCCTGCGTCATCAGCAACATCCTTTAATTTGCCGTTTAGCCGATCGCATTGAGCAGATTTGGCAAGAGACTTTAGACCTATCCCCATACCATTTACCGGAAGATTTGGGTTACGTTGAGGGCAAACTCGAAGGGGAAAAACTGACCATTGAAAATCGCTGTTATCAAACCGATCAATTTCGGAAGCTACACCTAGAATTAGCCCGAGTGGGTCAAAATTTAGATATTCTCCATTGTGTGATGTTTCCCCGCCCCCACTATGCCTTACCTATGTTTGGTTGTGATTTAGTTGGAGGTCGCGGTCAAATTAGTGCGGCGATCGCCGATCTTTCGCCGGTGCAAGAGACCCTCCCTTCCCCTTATATTACTGCCCTAGGGGCCTTGCCCAGCCTATCCTTTAGCCAGCCGCGAGAATTACCGCCTTGGGGAGATATTTTTTCCCCCTACTGTCTTTTTATTCGTCCCGATGGTGCTGACGAAGAGGAGCAGTTTTTAAGCCGAGTCAGTGACTATTTGACCATTCATTGTCAGGAAAGTCGAGTCATTGCTCCCCTCGCTCCAGAGGAGACCATTCAAGTACGGTCGGGCCAAGAGCGGTATTGTCGTAATCAACAGCAAAATGATAAAACTCGCCGGGTACTGGAAAAAGCCTTTGGCCACGACTGGGCCGAACGCTATATGACCACCGTTTTATTTGACTTGCCCGACAGCTAAGGATCACCAGTGGCGACTTTTAGGGAACCGATCTACAGTGAAACCAGTCTCTAGATTGTGACGATCAAGGTAGCTTAATTTATGAAAACGTTTTTACTCACTCCTTTTATTTTAGTGGGCCTAGCTTCCGGTGGGTCGGCCCAGGCAGAATCCTACCCTCCCGAAGCGGTTCAGCAATTTGTAAGTGCCTGCACCAGTGCCATTCAAACTCAAATACCGGCGATCGCCAATGATAGTTCCCGTTACTGCGGCTGTTTTATTGATCAATTGCAAGCCCAACTGACATACCAAGAACTTGCAGCGGCCGTGGGAGATGGAAGTACCACAGTGGATCCAAAGGTCAGGTCGGTAGCAACCCAAGCAGCCCAAACCTGTATGACTAAAATTATGCAGTAGGATAGTGCATGGTTCTTTCATCGTTAGAACTGTGATACTTCATCCCTAAAGAAGGAAGAACCTGTTTTGCCCCTTGATGTTTCGCCACCGATATCCTTAGACCTTTGGCAAGACAGTTTACAGTGGCAGCCTAATTCAACTCAAATGAGACAGTTCCAGGCCTTTTATGGGACGGTTGTGGCTGCCAATCAAACCTTGAATTTGACTCGGATTACCTCTCCCCAGGACTTTTGGGAAAAACATCTGTGGGATTCCCTCAGTGGCATTGCCCCCTGGCTAGGGGATTTGGCCCAAGTAACGCATTTTCGGGTAGTGGATATTGGCAGTGGTGCTGGATTTCCAGGCGTTCCGGTGGCGATCGCCCGTCCTGATTGGTCAGTAACTCTTTTGGAAGCAACTCGTAAGAAGGTGACGTTTCTTGAGACCCTTCCGCCCATCCTCAATCTAGATAATATTAGACCTTGCTGGGGTCGGGCCGAGACCTATCCTAATTCAGAACCCAGATTTGATCTGGCCCTCATTCGCGCTGTGGGTAAGGCTCCCCTCTGCATCACCTATGGTTTACCCTTACTCCGATCTGGGGGGCACCTCGTTCTCTATCGGGGGCAGTGGGCGATCGCCGAAGAAAACGACCTAGTGAAACACCTAAAACGGCAGGGGGCATTCCTTGAGGATGTGCGTTCCTTTCAAACTCCCCTGAGCCAAAGCCAACGGCATTGTTTGCTCATTAAAAAAGATTAAATGATAGTGAGGAAAACCAAAATTCTATTTTTGTCTTTTGTCTGCTTATTGAAAATTAACTATTGCCATAGAACTCACCCAGATTTTGAAAGCCTTTCTGGGACTGGTTTTTAGGTACTTGAATCCCTACATCAACCAGCTGAACCGTTAAATCTTCTCCATCATAGTTTTCATTGTTGGACAAAACAATAAGGGTAAAGGGCTGATCCGTATAATGACGGTAATAGGTACTCGTACCATACCAACTGCCACTATGGGCCACATAGTCCTCGTGAATTTCCCATCCCAAACCATAACCCGCTCCCTCCCCATCATCCTCAATACCCGCTGTAAAGGCCAAGGCTAAGGATTCCGGCTCAATTAGATCTCCGCCCCGCAACGCATTGTCATAATGGGCAAGATCACCAATGGTACTAAACACATTGCCATCTCCACCAATCATACTCGGAAAGCTAGACAGCTCGGTTTCACCCCGTTCCGAGACTCGATAACCCAGGGCTTGATTGGCAATCGTTTGATTTAACCGTGAAAATACCACCGTATTATTCATGGCTAACGGCTCAAAAATGGTATCCTCCATGAATTCAGCAAACGGTTGCCCGGATACCCGCTCAATGATTAACGCTAAGAGTGCATAGCCACTGTTGTTATATTCAAATTCAATATCGCGATCGCGCTCAATATTTTGCCCATTCAACCACTGTAAATGATCCTCAAGGGTTAACTGAGCCAGTTCTGAATCCGTGCCCTGCCAAGCCTCACCTGTATAGTCAGCCAAACCAGAACGATGGTAAAGCAAATCCGAGATTAAAATGGGATGATCCGGGTCAGGATCATTAAAATCAGGGACATAGATTGTCACAGCTTCGTCCAATTCTAATGCACCCGCTTCCATAAGAATTAAAATCCCCATGGCCGTCATTTGTTTGGAGACCGAAGCCAGATCAAACGCTGTATCTACTGTAATCGGTAGCTTTTCTTCAACATTGCGAAGACCATAGCCCTTTTGGTGAATGATCTCGCCATCGTAAAGGATCAACACCGCTACGCCAGGGCCATTTTCCCAAAGCGTTGCCTCAACAACCCGATCAATAGCAGCGGTTAATTCTGGTGAAACTTCAGGGGTGGATTGTATTAGTACAGGAGGAACAGAATGCAAAGATGCTTGATTTTGACAACTGGATAATGGTAAAGCAACCGCCCAGCTCATCGTAACCAGGGATATGTTCGCCATCAATCTTGGTGAGGGTTTCGTTAATTTCAGTCTTCTTTGCATCTATTTTTATGCTCCTATCCGGCGATCGCTGCGCCACAGGGCATCGGCCACCCGACACACTTGGGCCATGGGGGAAACGTCATGCACCCGTAAAATATCTACCCCCTGGGCGATCGCACCGCAACAGGCTGCTGCCGTCCCCCACACCCGTTCCTTGGGATCCGGTTGGTTGAGAAGATGGCCAATAAAGCTTTTCCGTGAGGGGCCCACTAAAATAGGGCAGCCCAGTTGCCGTAATTCCCCTAAGCCCTGGAAAATTTCAATGTTTTGGGCAGCGGTCTTGGCAAAACCAATGCCGGGATCCAGAATAATGCGATTGCAGTCAATTCCTGCTTTGGTGGCGACTTCTAAACGTTCCCTAAAGTAGCGGATTAACTCAGTGATTACATTGTCGTAGTGGGTTAGGGTTTGCATAGTTTCCGGTGTACCCCGGCGATGCATAAGAATATAGGGCACGCCCAACTCTGCCACGGTGGTGAACATGGCGGCATCGGCTTCTCCCCCGGAAACATCATTAATGATATCTGCCCCCGCCGCGATCGCCGCGATCGCCACATCTGAGCGGGTGGTATCAATGGAAATGGGGCAATCTAGGGTTGGACGCAGGTTCTGAATTACTGGAATGACCCGCCCTAGTTCTTCCTGCAAAGAAATTTCTATCGCCCCTGGTCGGGTGGACTGCCCCCCCACGTCTAAAATATCGGCCCCCGCTACCACTAATTGGTTTGCCTGGGTCAGGGCCGCGTCAATTTGATAGAATTCACCGCCATCACTAAAACTATCCGGTGTGATATTCAATATCCCCATTAGGTAGGTTCGCTCTCCCCAAACAAAGGGGCGATCGCCAAGGAGAAGGGGATAAGGAATCATGAGAATTTAACTAAAATTACTCAGAAGTGGTTGTATTCATATTTTCTGCATTATTAAATTCTGATATGTGATATTCAAAGAGTTGCTGAAAAATATGTTCATCTATTTTTTCACCAATGAGTGTCAAACGTTTCTCTAAAACTTCATGTACATGTGCTTTTAGTGCCTTGATCATATCATCGGCAGTTTTAATTTTTAAGTTAATTGTCATAATATGCTGATCTTTGTTGATTTGAATTATCAGTAACTTTGCTGATGCATAGTTATTAATTGCCCGTCGAATAGCAAGTTTTCCGTATTTACGTTCGACTGGCTTAGGTTGTTGAATGATGCTCTTTACTGCTTGAGCTACAAGCATATTTTTAGGTCGTTGAGTGACGGCCCAGTCAGCAACAACTTGAAGCACTGGAAATCCAGCTAATTTTCCCGGAAAAAGTCGATAGTAGATCCATTCTTGATGAACAAAAACGGGCGTATACTCATTAGTTTTGAAGCCCTCAGGAATTCGATCTTTGAAACACAGAATTGCGGTAGAAGAACATGAATATCCCTGTATAGCATTTGCCAAATATAGCTCTTTTTTAATGTTTTGACAAGTATATCTTATGACATCAGAAAACTTAATGGCTTGGTATCTCAATGGCTCTAAATCGGGAATAAAAAAATTAATAGCTTCTTTAACTAAGCTTATATCTATCCCTGTCACTAGTTTAGCGCTATATTCAGGCATATCCATATAGCATTGGAATATCTCTGCAATTTTGGCAAGCTCATTTTCTTTGATCTTAGAAGGGTTGGTTGGATTCTCGTATTGAATGATATTAATTTTTTTCTGCAAGGGCTGATTAAATTTACTGAGTTTGGATTTGGGTGGTTCAGTAATAATGGGTGGTCTAGTAATAATGGGTGGTTTAGTAATAATACGAGGAGGACTAGTATCGCTCTCTAAAAATGGATTTTCAATTAAAACAAAATGATGACAAACTTTTTGCAAGCTTGCACTTGCGGAACCATGGTAGGCACAGCCAATCACTGTTTTACCATAGTCTCGTAGCTTTAAGGCTAAGGAGCCAAATCCCCCATCTCCAGAAACAATGACGTAGGTATTAATGGTTGGATATTGATGAAGTAAATCCACTGCATCAAGGGATAGATGAATATCTGCTGCATTTTTCTGTTCATGATTAGCCCCATACACTTGGATACAATCAACGCTAATCTCAGTCTCTTCTGTTTTCAAGGGGTGCAAAACCTGATTCATCCAATTAGCATAGGCTCGCTGAATAATCACATCCCCAATATCAACATGATCTTTAATATTTTTCAGAATTTCGTCAAAGGAAATTTTTTCTTCCAATATCTTGGGATTTATTTTTTTGCCCTTGTTAAAAATAAAATTCTCAATGTCATACAAAATAGCCGTTTGGGGCTGGACGATCCTCTTACCTTTATTAAGTTCGTTTTGAACTGCTTGTATGCCTTGGGCTAAATCCTGAACTGAAGTAGTAACGTGTTGTTCAAGGGAGTCGGCAGCCGCCTTTAGTTCGTCATGGAATTGCGATACAGGTTTTGGTTCAGTTTGCTGTTTTAGATGATCGAACCCTTCCTTTAGTATCTGTTTAAGTTCATTTTTAATGTTGTCGATAGATTCGGAGAAGGTCGTTTGTTGCTCTGTCTTACCCTTGTTAAGATCGGTTTGAACTGCTTGTATCCCTTGCGCTAAATCCTGAACTGAAGTAGTAACGTGTTGTTGGGAATCAGCAACCTTCTTCAGTTCGCGGTGGAACGATATAGATTCTGATTCAGTTTGTGTTTTTAGACGCTTGAATTCTTCTTTTAATATCTGTTCAAATTCATTTTTGATATTGTCGATAGATTTGAGGAAGGTCGTTTGTTGCTCTGTCTTACCCTTGTTAAGATCAGTTTGAACTGCTTGCATCCCTTGCGCTAAATCCTGAACTGAAGTAGTAACGTGTTGTTGGGAATCAGCAACCTTCTTCAGTTCGCGGTGGAACGATATAGATTCTGATTCAGTTTGTGTTTTTAGACGCTTGAATTCTTCTTTTAATATCTGTTCGAATTCATTTTTGATATTGTCAATATATTTAGAGGAGATCGTCTCTCCCGGTCTCTTTTGCTTGCTTGTTTGGGCAATAGATGCTCCGGCGATCGCGCCAACACCACTAACCCCCACTGCAACCAAAGCATTACCTGGATTTATAACGGCCGCTGCACCACCAGTGACAAGGGCAGCTAGAGGAGAAATAAGCCACTTCATTAAGGGAAAACTCAGACTACCGAAAAATTATATTGAGGATGATTCTAGCAATATACTTTGAATCTAGACAAGGGATAACTTGAAAATGTTATATTTATTTACAATATTTTAGTTTTCATCTAGTTTCGGGCGCAACTTCTCAGGAAAATCAATAAATACCCGTTCCCCTGGCTGAATTCCCTCAATGACCTGGGTTTGATCTTGCCAGCTACTACCAATCGTAATTGGCCGAAAGACGGGTTTGTTATCGGGGCCCGGGAGATAAACGCCAGTTTGTCCCTTTTCTACGGAGATGGCCACCGTGGGCATCAAGAGGGCATTATCTAAGCGGCTGCCGAGAAAATCCAGGTTGACATTCATCCCCGATCGCAGTTTTTCTAGGCCGGAAAGGATGGAAACCCGCACCTGGAAAAAGGTCACATTTTGCTCAACCACAGCCTCAGGGGCAACCAAGCGAACCCGACCGGTAAAGGTTTCCCCAGGGTAGGCATCGGCAATAATTTCCACCTCTTGGTTTTGACGCACTTGGCCAATATCCACCTCGGGAATTTCCGCCAGAACCTCTAAGCCCTGGGCAATGGCCACAATGGAACTGGATGTGGCGGAGGTGGTTGTCGAAGCAGAGGTGGTCGGCGTGACAAATGCGCCGGGGTTGGCATATTTCTGGGTAATAATCCCATCAAAGGGGGCGCGGATCACCGTGTTATCTAGATTGACGCGGGCATTATCCACTTGGGCTTGGGCGGAGGCGACAACGGCCTGGGCTTGACGAATATCTTCCTGGCGGGATCCTTCTTTTTGTAGTTCTAGTCGCTTCTTCGCTTCATTTAGGTTGGCGATCGCCCCATCATTTTCAGCCACCAGTTCATCCAGTTGATCCCGGGGAATCGCCCCTTCATCGGCCAGCATGGTATAACGACGTACCCGTTCCGTACTCAGACGCACCCGCACTTCAGCGGCCCGAACTTGGGCCTGGGCCTGGTCTACCTCTTGGCTGCGATTACCCGCTACTGTTCGATCTAGGCGGGCCATGGCATCCACTAAATTGGCTTGGGCCTGGGCCAGTTGGGCCTGGGCATCGCGGCTATCCATCCGGGCAATGACTTCGCCAGCGGTGACCACATCCCCCTGCTCAACGTAGAGTTCCACTAGCTCCCCGGCATTCTTGGGACTAATATTTACCGTTTGCACCGGCACAATTGTCCCCGTTGCCCCAACCCGCGCCACCAAATTCTCGGCGGATTCCACCACCACGGTATAGCGGTCTAAATCAACATCAGACCCTTGCTGGCGCACATAAAGATAGCTGCCGCCGCCAATAAGACCGGCAATCAACAGGGCCCCCAAGAGCGATCGCCAAGGTCTTGATTCTTTACCCGCAAACGGCAGATAGGTTGCCATCGTTATTTATACCTACGCTGCCATTACTTTAACATTTCTTTACCTGGTTGAAAGGGAACCCCGGATCGTACCCACGGAGACAGAGTCAGGTTGTTCACACCTTGTTTTTGCTAAAATCAGAGGAATCAAATTGGCCCATGACGATTTTTTCCTGTTTTGAATCGTGGTTCGGCCCGTTGTACCCCATTGGCTAAGGTGGGGGTAGGCTCTCAATGAGGAAGGCGAACAATCAAGTATGGCAGAGTTGACACTGATCTATCTGTTCAGTGGTAGCTTAGGGCTATCTGCATTGTTGTATAGTCAATGGTGGTTTTGGCAACTTGACCTGTGTGCGCAAGAGCAAGAGGAAGAGGAAGGTTTGACGAACTATCAATCCCAACAAGCAACCCCTACAACCAAAAAAACTCCAGCCCAGTTAGCCGGGTGGGAGTTTAAGATCCTGCGATCGCAGCAAAATATTTTCCATCAGTTAGACAAACTTCAAGCGGTCTGTGCCGAAGAAGCTAAGGGAGGATGGATCCTCTTAGAAAAATTAGACGATCGCCGCCTCCGGTTCAAACGGCCCATGGTACTTCGGGAAAAGTTGCCCCCTATCGCTGGCTACGATCCCTATCGCTGCTACTACGGTTCTCGCTTTCGCTGGGGTTCGATTTTTTCCTTCCTGATTTTAATTTTATTAGCCACCTTACCTGCATATCTAGGTTATCGCTTGGTTATCCTAAGTCAGAGTGATTCATCTTGGACTGCTCCGTCCTGGCCCCCTGTTGAAGCTCCCCCTCAACCTTGAGGCAATTACCTATGACCACTACCACGCTTCATTCTGGCAGCACCTTACAGGGAGGTAAATATCGTCTTGATAGCCTCCTGAGTCAAGGCGGGTTTGGCGTAACCTATCGGGCTACCCATACACTCTTGAACCAGGCCGTTGTTCTCAAGACCCTCAATCCCCAGCAACAACGCCCTCAAGATTTACAAAAGTTTGGTCAGCGATTTATCCAGGAAGCCCAACGCCTGGCCCAGTTCCAGCACCCCCATATTGTTCGCGTCACCGACTGTTTTGTGGAAGCGGGCCTACCCTTTATTGTTATGGACTACATTCCCGGACAAACCCTAGCGGCCCTAACCCGCAGTGGCCCCCTGAGTGAAGATGTGGCCTTACACTATATTCGTCAGGTGGGACGCGCCCTAGAAATGGTGCATCAAAATGGCTTACTCCATCGAGATGTAAAACCCGACAATATTATGTTGCGGGAAGGGACGGATCAAGTTGTCCTAATTGATTTTGGCATTGCTCGGGAATTTAATTTAGGGGTCACTGAAACCAATACGGGGTTACTCTCCGCTGGCTATGCCCCCATTGAGCAATACCTGCCCCGCCATCAATGGAGTCCAGCAACGGATATTTATGCCTTGGCGGCCACTCTCTATGCTCTTTTAGCGGGTAAAGCACCGGTGGCCTCTGTGTTACGGGATCGGGTTCCCCTAGAAGATCTGCGTGAATTTCAACCCAATGTCAGCGATCTCACCCTTGGGGCTATTAACCAAGGCATGGCCATGGAAGCGCGACAACGGCCCCAAAGCGTCTCCACATGGTTAGATCTATTAGGGCCCCAGGGAAAGGGAGTGTCCCGGCCGACGGTGGCAACAGTGGCAGTGTTACCCCAGCACTATCATTCCCTGCCAGCAACTCAAAATAATCAAAATAATGGGTCAGCCGGTTATTCCTCCGGTTCAACAGGTTGGAATCCTTGGTATTGGCTCATCGGCACCGCGATTATCGGCAGTCTTTTGGGGGCGGGTCTAGGCTTTTTAGTGCGAAATCGTCCAGCACAGGTTTTTCCGGCTACCCCTGACCCCACCACCGAGGAGCAGGATTTTCCACAAACCTTACCCACAGTCACCCCCCGAGTTCGCCAAAACCAACCCCGCATTGAACCGAGTCCCACGACTATCCCGGAGGTGGAGATTACGTTACCGCCGGTTATTCCGGAAGAGGATCCGCTGCCGGATATTATTTTAGAGGAGACACCGCCCCTCGATCCGTCCACCCCGGCCAGTCCCTCTCCCTCGCCCAAGCCGGAAGCCTCGCCCAAGTCAAGTCCAAGTCCCCAACTTTCACCGATGCCGGAGGTGAGTCCCCCTGTGAATGTTCTTCCTCCCAGTGATCCGGTTCCACCCTCAGAACCAGATACCAGTGGTAGTTCTCAGTAGCAGGCATTATGGCTGGACATAGTAAGTGGGCAAATATTAAACGACAAAAGGCCCGGGTAGATGCTCAAAAAGGAAAGGTCTTTGCGCGGTTATCTCGGGCAATTATTATGGCCGCTCGCCACGGCGGGGCAGATCCATCCGCTAATTTTCAATTACGGGGCGCAATTGATAAGGCTAAGGCGGCGGGGATTCCCAATGACAATATTGACCGAGCGATCGCCAAGGGGTCAGGAACCTTAGCTGGTGACGGTCAAGACCTGGAAGAAATTCGCTACGAAGGCTATGGCCCCAGTGGTGTGGCAGTTCTGATGGAAGCCCTGACCGACAATCGGAACCGTACCGCCGCCGATATTCGGGCTGCCTTTAATAAGCACGGAGGCAACCTCGGAGAAACGGGCTGTGTGGGCTGGATGTTTGAACCCTGGGGAGTGGTCACCTTGACGGCCCCGGAGGATGAAGAGGCCTTTTTAGCCACGCTCCTAGAAGTGGATGCAGAGACCTATGAAGTGATTGACACAGAAGAGGGGGCGATCGCCGAAGTCCGCTGTGGGGTTACCGCCCTAGAGGCCCTCAGTGATGCCCTTACCTCCCAAGGCTACGAGATTCAAGATACTGAAAACCGTTGGATTCCCCTCAATACCGTCGAAATTACTGACATCGAGAGTGGTCGCCGACTTCTCAAACTGATGGATGCATTGGCAGAATTAGACGATCTAGAAACCGTAGCTGCTAACTTTTCCCTAAGTGATCCAGTGCTCGCGGCCTTGTATCCCTAGGCCTGTACCCATAAACCAACACCAATCTCTCAGTAATTTTACGGGACTTTTATTTTTGAATAGTCCCACAAACTTGGGTGATCTTACGGTAGAGGACATCCTAGTTCAGGTGTCATTATGATATTCAGATAAACAAAGCACCAACTCGATGTTCCCTTTAACTCTTCTGTGATGTTCCCGTTGATTGTTTCCTTGTTGGGCAACGTGTTCCTCTTAGTTTCAGGATAGTATTATGGCTCGTTGTCACTGCTTCCCGCTATGGTTTGTGTTCCCTTAATTGATTTTTAGTCGGCTCGTGTGTGTTCAGAAAAGCTGTGTTCCAATTGTGTTCTAATGTCATTCAAACCTTAATATACCCAACTGATCCTGTACGTAATGTGCAGGATTTTTTCTATCTGGAACTGATCAGCGGATGACGGACAATCCTATGGACTAGTATTTCAAACTGGCTCGTTATTCTTGGAACCCGGCATTGCCTGGCTATGCTTTAGGGGGCTGTGTTTAAGCGGGATGCTGGGATATATATTACCCTAAGATTAGATAAGTATCCCCCATGGCACATCCCATATTGCCTAGGAATGGGGTAATGAGGGTATTAATCGAGCATGTATCATTCAGCTTAGGGTTTCATGGTGATCCGCTCTCAATTTGAACAGCAACTCCAACGGGTTCGTGCCGATTTACTCCGTATTGCTGCCCTCGTTGAAGGTTCCTGTAGTTTAGCCCACGAAGCTCTGATTAAGCGGGATTTAGTTGCAGCGGATAAGATTGCCCCTAGGGATGAGGAAATTGACCGTCTGTATCGACAAGTCACCAGCGATTGCATGACCATCCTGTCCCTTCAGGCCCCCGTTGCCACGGATCTGCGCTTTTTGACGAGTCTTTTGCATATCAGTCGGGACCTAGAGCGGATTGGCGATTATGCCGTTGAAATTGGCCAGTTTTCTACCAAACTCTTTGCCCACCCCCCCGCCCCCTATTTACCTCGGATTGAAACCATGTTCAATCGCTGTCAAACCATGCTGGCCATGAGCTTAACGGCCCTAACGGAGATGGATACTGAGGCAGGGCAATTACTTCTAGAGCGGGATGATGCGGTGGATGCGGACTACGAATCGGTGTACAACTCCCTGTGTCACCAAAGCTATAGCCCTGGAACCATTGAACCAAACCTACTACTGCTGCTGACCGTGCGGAATCTTGAGCGTATTGCCGACCATGCTGCCAATATTGGGCGACGGGTGAACTACATTGTTACAGGGGAACCCCTGATTATTTCCAAGCCATAGGATTTTCGTTGGTCTACCGACGAAATCGGATCAATCAGCGTCTCCTCAATGTTGGGCAAGAGACGCGGCAGATGATTGCATCGTTACTCGTCAAACGGTATAAGGAGCGTTTTTTACGCTTGCTCTCCAATATCTAAAAATATCCCAATTCCCCCAATACAATGGCGATCGCCCGTTGACCCTTAAGCAAACTGCCCTAAACTGAGAATTTTTAGATTTTTTGTAATGAATCTTTAGAATCTTTTAACCCACTTCTGGGAGAAATCTGCCTAGGATCAGGGAGGGAATGACCCCAAAACCGTTTGCATCCTTGCCGGATACCGATTTATGGAACAAATACCTGCTTCAATCTGGACTCTTACCGCTGGTGTTGTCGTCACCCTCATTAGTTTTTGGGTAGGGCAAAACCACGGACTTTTCCCGGAACAAGCCTCTGAACAAGCTCCCCTCGTTGATAACCTATTCGACATTATGATGACCATTGCCACCGCTTTATTTTTAGTGGTACAGGGAGCCATCATTTACTTTGTTGTTCGTTATCGCCGCCGCAAGGGAGATGAGGGGGATGGAATTCCAGTGGATGGTAATTTACCCCTAGAAGCCTTTTGGACAGCCATTCCTGCCGCCATTGTTATTTTTCTAGGAATCTACAGCGTCGATATTTTCCTACGGATGGGGGGACTCAATCCTGGGGATCACACCTCCCATACCATGGGCCACAAGCAGGGGGTCGCCGTTGTTGCCCAAGCTCCCCAAGGAACCACCTCCGATGTGCCGATGCTCTTGGCCGCCAAGGGGGATATTGATGTGGGCATTGGCGCCAGTCCCGATGTGTTGGGCCAGCAGCCCGATGTGGCCGTCAAGGTTACGGGAATGCAGTACGCCTGGATTTTTAATTACCCCAACTACGGCATTACCGCCGGAGAACTCCATATTCCCGTGGGGAAAGATGTGCAGCTTGATTTGAATGCGTCCGATGTAATTCATTCCTTCTGGGTTCCCCAGTTTCGCCTGAAACAGGATGCCATTCCTGGAATTACGACGGAATTGCGATTTAAGGCGACAAAACCCGGAACCTATCCCGTCGTTTGTGCAGAACTCTGTGGTGGCTACCATGGGGCGATGCGAACCCGCGTCATTGCCCATACCCCAGAAGAGTTTGATGAGTGGCTCAGTCAAAACCAAGTGGCTTCAGGGCCAGAATCGACGGATTTTACGCCCCCTAGCTTGGTAGCTGCTCACCTAGATGCCACCGGTATCAACCCCCAACTCTTGGCCCAAGTCCAGAATGAACAGGCAGAAGCCATGCCTAATGATCGGCATCATCACCACTCCATGCATTAATTGAGACGTTCATTTAATTGAGAATTTAATTGAGATTTCTTTGACCTATGGCGCAAGCACAACTCCTGGATAAGCCCTTTCAAGAACCACCGGAACATCCTAAGGCCTGGAAGTGGTACGACTATTTCACCTTCAATGTGGATCACAAGGTGATTGGGATTCAGTACCTCGTCACCGCCTTCATTTTTTATTTGATTGGTGGCCTAATGGCGGTGGCCATGCGCACCGAGTTGGCAACGGCGGAGTCGGACTTCATTGATCCCAACCTCTACAATGCCTTCTTGACCAACCACGGCACGATTATGATTTTCCTCTGGATTGTGCCAGCGGCGATCGGTGGATTTGGTAACTATTTAGTGCCGCTGATGGTGGGGGCGCGGGATATGGCTTTCCCCCGGTTGAATGCCCTAGCTTTTTGGTTGAATCCGCCGGCGGGGGCCCTACTGCTCGGTAGTTTCTTTTTTGGTGGAGCCCAGGCCGGTTGGACATCCTACCCGCCCCTGAGCACGATCACCGCCAACACGGCCCAGAGTATGTGGATCCTGGCGATCGTCTTTGTGGGCACGTCTTCGATTATGGGATCGGTGAACTTCATTGTCACCATCTGGAAAATGAAAATTCCCAGTATGCGGTGGGATCAGTTGCCACTATTTTGCTGGGCGACCTTGGCGACCTCATTACTGGCGTTGGTGTCTACCCCAGTGTTGGCGGCGGGCTTGATTCTACTACTGTTTGATATTAATTTTGGCACGTCGTTCTTTAAGCCGGATGCCGGTGGCAATGTGGTGATTTACCAGCATTTGTTTTGGTTTTATTCCCACCCCGCCGTCTACCTGATGATTTTGCCCATCTTTGGCATTATGTCGGAGGTGATTCCGGTGCAGGCCCGTAAACCTATTTTTGGCTACTGGGCGATCGCCTACTCCAGTTTAGCCATCTGCCTAGTGGGCCTATTTGTATGGGTGCATCACATGTTTACCAGTGGTACGCCTCCCTGGATGCGGATGTTCTTCACCATTTCCACCCTGATTGTGGCGGTTCCCACGGGCGTAAAAATCTTTAGTTGGGTGGCAACATTATGGGGGGGCAAGATTCGCCTGAATAGTGCCATGCTCTTTTCCGTTGGACTCCTCTCCATGTTTGTGATAGGGGGGTTAAGTGGAGTCACCCTAGGGACACCACCGGTGGATATCCATGTTCACGATACCTACTACGTTGTCGCCCACTTCCATTACGTTCTCTTTGGTGGTTCCGTATTTGGCTTATACGCGGGCATCTATCACTGGTTCCCGAAAATGACCGGACGAATGCTGAATGAACCCCTGGGCATTACCCACTTTGTCCTCACCTTGATCGGTACCAATCTCACCTTTTTACCCATGCATGAATTGGGCCTCAAGGGGATGCCACGACGGGTGGCCATGTATGATCCCCAGTTTGAAGCAGTGAACGTGATCTGTACCATTGGTGCCTTTGTCCTCGCCTTCTCCATTATTCCCTTCCTGATTAATGTGATCTGGAGTTGGAATAAGGGCAAAAAAGCTGGAGACAATCCTTGGGGCGGCCTCAGCCTAGAATGGACCACCAGTTCTCCCCCCTTGATTGAAAATTGGGAGGTGTTGCCCATTGTCACGAAGGGGCCCTATGACTTTGGCATGGAACAACGGGCTGTCATGGAGCGAAAAGAGGATGAAGAAGAGTACGAGTATGACGATGACGAGGATGAGTATGAGGACGAGGATGACCTTTAGGCTTTCCCGGGCCTGAGTATGTGCCTCTGATCACCTAGATATCTGAAGGAGCGATCGCCATGGACGGATCTGTTATTGACACTGCTGCACCCCTTGGGGAGGTTCTATCCCCCGCCGAGGAAGCTCACCACGAAGAACATCCAGATTTTCGGGTCTTGGGTTTATTGGTGTTCCTGATTTCTGAATCCCTCATGTTTGGTGGGTTATTTGTCACCTATATTTTCCTGCGGGGCTTAAACGAACAATGGCCCCCAGAAGGTACGGAAATTGAGTTACTTCTGCCCACCATTAACACGATTATTCTGGTTTCCAGTAGTTTTGTGATTCACTATGGCGATGTGGCCATTAAGAACGACGATGTAAAGGGAATGCGGAAATGGTATTGGATTACGGCCGCCATGGGAGCTATCTTCCTGTTGGGGCAGGCCTATGAATATCTCACCCTGGGGTATGGCCTAAAAACCAATATTTTTTCCAACTGCTTTTATATCATGACCGGATTCCATGGACTGCACGTGTTCATTGGTCTCCTATTGATTTTGGGTGTGTTATGGCGATCGCGCCGTCCGGGGCATTACTCCCACCAAAAACATACCGGCGTTGCCATGGCGGAGATCTATTGGCACTTTGTGGATGTGATCTGGATTGTTTTATTTGCCCTGCTCTACCTCTTAACCATTTTTGGCTAGGATATCCCGCCATTCCCAATGGAGGATTCACTGGATTGGCAACGATTGCAAAAGGCCCTCGAAGTAGAGGTGGTGCGGGGGTTTAGTAATCTCCAGGGCCGGGAATATCGCTTTAGTGATTATGTTCATCTGGAATTAAGTCAGCATTCCTACCCAAATTTACCCCCCCATCTTCTGTCTCGATGGCATCATGCCGCTGAACAGTACACCACCTATGGTCAACTCTCTGTTCCAGAGCGACAACATCTGATCGCCACCACCCGCCGGCTACTCCATGAGGCCCAAAAAGCCCTTTATACCCCAGCCCCCGCCAAGGATCAGGGCCCTCGCCGCCAACCCCAAGGGTTAGAGCAATCCCTAGGACAGTGGCCCGGTATTGGTTCGCGGCTGGGCGATCGCCTGGCCAAGTTGGGCCTTTACACCCTGCGGGATTTGTTGTTTTACTATCCCCGTGACTATATAGACTATGCTCGTCAGATTCCAATTCGCGACCTAACTCCCGGTGAAACCGTGACCGTAGTGGGAAAGGTGCGGCGGTGTAATTGTTTTACTAGTCCCCGGAATAAAAAACTCACCATTTTAGAGGTTGTATTACAGGATCAAACAGGGCAACTGAAACTGAGTCGTTTTTTTGCCGGGGCGCGGTTTGCCCAACGGGGATGGCAGGAGCAACAAAAGCGTCTCTATGCTCCCCAAACCATTTTGGCCGCATCGGGGGTGGTGAAGGCGGGGAAGTATGGCCTCACGCTGGAGGATCCGGATCTGGAGGTGATGGATCATGCGGGGGCTGACATTGATTCCCTCACCATTGGCCGCATTGTGCCCGTGTATCCCTTGACGGAAGGGGTCTCTCCCGATGTGGTGCGGCGATCGGTGAAGGCCATTTTGCCCATAGCGGCAGAGGTACTCGATCCCCTCCCCCAGTCCATTTTGGCGGACTATGATTTGACGGCGTTGCCGGAAAGTCTGGCCCAAATTCATTTTCCCAGCGATCGCGATCGCCTCGATGTGGCCCGACGCAGACTTATTTTTGATGAATTTTTCTACCTACAATTGGGGTTACTGCGCCGCCGCCAGGAACAACAAAGGGAACAGCAAAGTATTCCCCTGAGTACCCAAGGGGAGTTAATTGAAGCCTTTTATCGCGGCTTACCCTTCCAGTTGACTGCTGCCCAGGAACGGGTGGTCGCGGATATTCTCCAGGATTTGGGCCAACCGATCCCAATGAATCGCTTAGTGCAGGGGGATGTGGGTTCTGGGAAAACCGTTGTGGCCGTGATTGCCATTTTAGCGGCGATCCAATCAGGCTACCAGGCGGCATTGATGGCTCCGACGGAAGTGTTGGCCGAGCAGCACTATCGCAAATTACTGGACTGGTTGACTCCCTTACCTTTGCCCGTGGAACTGTTGACCGGCTCAGTGAAAATTCGGAAGCGGCGGCAGATCCTCAGTCAACTACAAACTGGCGAGTTACCGATCCTGGTGGGAACCCATGCCCTGATCCAAGAGGGGGTTGATTTTCAGCGGCTGGGCCTGGTGGTGATTGATGAACAACATCGTTTTGGGGTAGCCCAGCGGGCAAAGTTGCAACAGAAAGGGGTCTTTCCCCATGTGTTAACGATGACGGCGACTCCCATTCCCCGCACCTTAGCCCTGACCCTCCACGGGGATCTGGATGTGAGCCAAATTGATGAACTGCCCCCCGGCCGACAACCCATTCAAACCACAGTCCTCAGTCGGGGCGATCGCCACCATGCCTACGAACTGATCCGCCGCGAAGTAGCCCAGGGCCGCCAAACCTACGTTATTTTACCCTTGGTGGAGGAGTCAGAAAAACTAGACCTTAAATCCGCCATTGAGGAACACCAGCGACTTCAGGAGACGGTCTTTCCCAATTTTCAGGTGGGCCTCCTCCATGGCCGCATGACCTCTGGGGAAAAGGAAATCGCCATTAACGAATTTCGCCAAAATCAAACCCAAATTTTAGTTTCAACCACGGTGGTGGAAGTGGGCGTAGATGTTCCCAATGCTACGGTGATGCTCATTGAACACGCGGAACGATTTGGCCTTTCCCAATTACATCAATTACGGGGGCGGGTGGGGCGGGGTTCCCACCAATCCTATTGCTTACTCCTGAATAGCTCCCGCAGTGATACGGCAAAACAACGCTTGGCCGTTTTAGCCCAATCCCAGGATGGTTTTTTTATATCTGAAATGGATATGCGCTTCCGGGGGCCGGGGGAAGTGTTGGGAACCCGTCAATCAGGACTACCGGATTTTGCCCTCGCCAGTTTAGTTGAAGATCAAGATTGTTTAGAACTCGCTCGCCAGGCGGCGGAAACGACGATCCAGCAAGACAATACCTTAACAAGTTGGCCCTTACTGAAACAGGAGCTCGATCAACGGCAACAACGACTCCTGGGGGGAACAATTATGACTTAGCTGTTAGGAGTGATTAATCATTTTAATCAGTAGTAGGTACTGCCATCGGGCATCGTGGCCCCATCCAGTTGGGCATCCAGGAGAATTGCACTACTAATTTCAGCACGGGTAAGATTAGCTTGACGCAGATCCGCTCCGCTGAGATTGGCACGGGCTAAATAGGCATCAACTAAACGGACATCTTGGAAATTTACCCGTTGAAAATTGCCCCGGCGCAGATCCGCTCCATTTAAGATCGCCCCTTGGAAATTGGCCAGTTCAGCATTCACCTGCTCTAGGTAGGATTGGGCTAAACGAGCTTGGGAAAAGTTGGCTTGATATAGATCCGCATCTTCAAAGTGGGCCCGTTCCATTTGCACCTTACTAAAATCCGCATTGGCTAGACAGGCATGGGCTAGATTAGCCTCCGTTAACCGAGCGCCCTGTAAAAATGCCCCTTCCAGATTTGCCCAGCGCAGATCAGCTTCCCGGAGATTGGCTTCCCGCAAATTGGCCCCACTCAAATTGACATTGGTGAGATCCGCCGCTGCTAAATTGGCCCCCTGGAAATCACATTTTGATAAATTAGTGTCCCGGAGGACGGATTTATCCTGAAAGGCTTCTTCCCGGAAATTGGCTCCCCGCAAACAGGCGCCCACGAGGCGAGTACTACTCAGATTGGTTTGCCGTAGATCCGCATCCAGAAGATTACAATCCGTCAGATCCGCCAGGGTAATATCTGCGCCAAAGAGAACCGCTTTTTCTAGGCTGGCTCCATGGAGATTGACATCCCGTAGATTGGCCTCCCCTAGACGGGCTTGACTTAGATTTGCCCCCCGCAGATCGGCCCGGGCCAGGTTGGCCCGCTTCAGATTTGATCGCCCCAGAAAGGCAAAGGCTAAATTAGCCCCATGGAGATTGGCCTCACCCAAATCAATCCCAATTAAGTCTGCACCAGCCAGTTGAATACCCGTCAGGTTTGCCCGGCTAAAATCAGTTTCACCGGCGGCATACCGGGCTAGGAGTTCTTCAGCGTCCATAGGGATCCTGCAAGGGTGGGTGGGCAACAATCATGGTTGAGTCTTCTTGGTATCCTGGGCTAAGGGGGTGGGTAAACTATGGAGGTTGCATCGTCTTGATCATGTTGATCGTGAAAATTTGAAGTTGCAGAAACCCCATTGTCTGAGATCTCCGTGTAGGGTTCTTCCTCCGGTGGCTGGCTAGGATGGACATAGCGTTCATAGATGGGTGCCATGGCCCGTAGCAGGCGATCGCCCACCACCAAATAATCTTCCGTGGGTTCTAATATCTTGGCCACACGGATCACCTGGAATTTGAGGGGTGGATAGTCATCATAGTGATGGAATAACTGCTCCAGTAAATCCGTGAGGACACAGCCCCGTAATTCCTGCCAATCAGTGGGTTTATAGCTAAAAGGATGATAAAGAACTGAAAAAATGAGAATTTTAAGCTGGAGGGAATTGCAATAGCGAATAATATCTAGGCGTAGCTTAAACCAAAGATGGTTGGGCACTGGCACGAGTTCCACCGCTGGCTGAGAGGAACGAACTGCCTGGTGGTATAGGGGCCCAAGTTCATTAATGAGGGTCTCGGCCAGGGGACGGTAAGTATCGGCTTTATTTAAGGTATTGACAATCTCCGTAAGCTGGGCATTGAGCATCTCTAGGGTAGGCAAAACAGTCAATACTGTCATAATCAAATCGGCTGCAGATACACTCAGCAATCGCTCTGGATTATTTTCCCATTCTTGCCAACATAGTCGAAACAACAGTTTTCGGAGACGTAGAGATTGGGGATGTTGCTCAAGGGCCAGGGTTGCATTGAGGAGAGTCACCTGTTCAGAGATCATGGAAAGAGTCGCAAAAGAGTGAGTAATGCACTAAATACATAATTGTGAAATTGTGAGATAGTATATTTTACATTTAATATACAAAGAAACTTAGGTAAATCTAAAAGAGGCGGTACACTTTAGAAAAGTAATCTTGAAGTTGCCCGTGCAGCGGCCATGACTCCTGCCTATCCCCCGCTATCAATTGATCAAATTTCCTTGGATGATTGGGAATGTACGCCGGAGAGTGTCAAGCAACTCCTGCAATTTCTAGATGCCACTCCCATCGGTATTTCTGTCCATGATCCCAGTGGGAAGCTCATCTATCTCAATCAGGTGGGGCGATCGCTCCTGGGGGTTGAGCATATTTCCGTGGTTGAGACGGCAGAACTGTCCTTCAGATTTCAGGCCTATCGTGGTGGGACTGGCCAGCTTTACCCCACTGAGGAGTTACCCGTCATTCAAGCCCTCAGGGGAGAGACAGTTTGGGCCGATGACATGGAAATTCACCAGCAGGGAAAAGTCATCTGTCTGGAAACCTGGGCCTCCCCCATTTTTAATGTTCAGGGGCAGGTGATCTATGGAGTCGTTGCTTTTCAGGATATTAGCGATCGCAAGCGCAGGGAAATCGAACAGCAACAGGTAGATCAACAGGTACGGGCCCAGGATATTTTTTATCGCGAGGTCATCCAAGCCCAGACTGACATGATCCTGCGATCGCAAGCAGATACGACAATTACCTTTGCCAATGAGGCCTTTTGTCTAGCCCTAGGCCGTCCCTTAGAGGAGGTGATTGGCCTGAAATGGTTTGATTTTGTCCCCGTCGATCAGATGGAACTGGTGCAAGAACGTCTGGTAAAGCTGTCTCCAGACCATCCCACCTTTGAAAGTATTAACCAAGACTATCGCCCCAACCAGGAAATTGGCTGGACCCACTGGATTAGTATGGGGGTTTTTAATGAGCAGGGGCAATTACTGGAAATCCAGTCCGTGGGTCGAGATATTACCGCGCTACAAAGGAAAGTGGAGCGGGAGCAGGCCCTGAATCGGGTGATCCAAGCCATTCGCCAAACCCTGGATCTAGAGACTATTTTTACCACGGCCACTCGGGAAACTGCCCAACTCTTAACCTCGGTGGACTGTTTTGTTGTCCAATATTTTGTCCATCAGAGCTATTGGGAACATGTTGCCGAATTTTATCAGGATACTGATCATGCTTCCACCCTAGGTCTGAGGATACCCGACCAGGGAAAACCCTTTGCCGCCCAGCTAAAGAACTTACAAATTGTCCAAGTCGAAGATACCCGTGCCATTGAAGATGCCATTAACCAGGCGATCGCCCAGGATTTACCGGGAGCCTGGTTATTAGTTCCCCTGGTGGTGAATGGCTCACTGTGGGGAAGTTTTACGCTGCATACGGATCAACACGCCTATTTCTGGACAGAAACCGCCATCAGTTTAGCCCGCGCGGTGGCAGAGCAATTGGAATTAGCCATTCATCAGGCCCAACTCTATCAACAAGCCCAACTCGAACTAGCCCAGCGGCGACAGGTGGAGCAAGCCCTGCGGGAAAGTCAAAATCGCCTTCAAAATATGGCGGAAAATTTACCGGGGGCCCTCTTTCGCTATATCCAGCACGCTGACGGATCCAATCGCGTGATCTATATGAGTCGGGGCTGTGTGGAACTCTGGGAAGTGGAGGCCGATGTAGCTGAACAAGACTCTTCGGTGATTTGGCAATTGACCCATCCCGATGATCTGCCTGGGATGTACGCATCCGTCATGGAATCAGCCCGAACCTTGACCGCCTGGTTTTGGTCTTGGCGGATTATTACGCCCTCTGGTCAATTGAAATGGCTGGAAGGAACTGGCCGGCCCGAGCAACAGGCCAATGGCGATGTGGTTTGGGATTCCCTGATTATTGATATTACTGCCCGGAAGCAGGCAGAACTTCAGTTTCAAAACTTAGTAGCCAATGCCCCAGGGGTGATTTATCAGTATGTCCTCCATCCCGATGGTAGGGATGCCATGGTGTATATCAGTGAAGGATGCCGAGACCTGTGGGGGCTGGAACCCGAGGCAATTAGAAACGATCTGAATATTCTCTGGGCCTTGACCTACCCCGATGATACTGAACCGATGCGACAATCCATTGCCCAGTCTGCTAAAAATCTGACTCCGTGGGTCTGGGAATGGCGAATGTATCACTGTTCAGGTACGCTCAAATGGCTACGGGGCTCGTCTAATCCCCAACAGCAGGCCAATGGGGATGTGGTCTGGGATGGCTTAATTCTAGATATTAGCGATCGCAAGGAGGTGGAAGCCAAAGTTACGGAACAGCAGGCCCAACTCGACCTAGTGATTCAGTCCTCCAATGTCGGGTTTTATATTACGGATCTCCGCAACCAAACCTCCTATGTTTCCCCCTCCTATAAGGCCCAGTTGGGGTATGGAGAAGCCGATGCCGAAGCGGCCCCCAGCGATTGGAATAACCGTCTGCACCCCGACGATCGCGATCGCGCCATTGCTGCTTACCAAGCTCTTTTACGCAAAGATGCAGGCTACAGTATCGACTTTAGATTACGTCATCGGGATGGTAGCTACCGCTGGATCTATAGCAATGCCCAACTCATTTGTGATGACCAGGGACAGCCCATCAAAGTGGTCGGTTCCCACATTGACATTAGCGATCGCAAGGAAGCCGAAGCAGCCCTGCGGGAAAGTGAGGAACGGTATCGCTTTTTAGCCGAAAACATCAATGATCTAATTGCCCTGCATCACCCCGATGGCACTTATATTTACGTCAGTCCCTCCTGTGAAACCCTACTGGGCTACCGCTGTGAAGAAATGATGGGTCGAGATCCCTATAGTTTCTTGCATCCTGAGGATCGCGATCGCATTCAAGCAACTCTGGAAGCGGCCCTAAACACGGGCAAATTTATGCCCATTACCTACCGGGTTCAGCAAAAAACGGGGAATTATCTCTGGTTTGAAACTCTGATCAAGCCTATTTTCGATCGGGCCACAGGAGTAATTAGCCAACTGCAAACCACATCCCGCAATGTGACCCAACGGGTAGAAGTTCAAGATCAACTCAAGCATGATGCCCTCCACGATGCCCTAACGGGGCTGCCCAATCGCAATCTATTAATGGAGCGGCTGGAACTGGCCCTTAATCGCGCTAAACGGTTCAAAGATCACTATTTTGCCGTCCTTTTTCTGGATTTGGATCGGTTCAAAGTCATTAACGATAGTCTCGGCCATCTAGCGGGGGATCAACTCCTGATTCGGGTGGCTCAAAAACTGGATGGATTATTGCGGGCGGCGGATTTGGTCGTGCGCTTGGGGGGGGATGAATTTGTCATTCTTTTAGAAGAAATTAAGGGCATTGAAGAGGCGGTGCGTGTAGCAGAGCGTATTTTGGCTGAGTTACATATTCCAATTCATATTGGCGGACGAGAGGTGTATACCACCGCCAGTATTGGTATTGTTTTTGGTAGCGATCGCTATACCTTGGCAACTAACCTCTTACGGGATGCGGACATTGCCATGTACCGGGCCAAAAATACCGGCAAGTCTCGCTATGAAATTTTCGATGCGGAAATGCACCGCCAAGCCCTGCGCCGCCTCCACCTAGAAAATGATCTGCGCCAAGCCCTCGATCGCCAGGAATTAGTCCTCCATTATCAACCCATTGTCACCCTAGACACGTGCCAATTAGTGGGTTTTGAAGCCCTGATTCGTTGGCAACATCCCAGCCAAGGTCTCAAATATCCCGATGAATTTATGGCGATCGCCGAAGAAACGGGCCTGATCACACCCATGGATATCTGGGGTTTGCGAACCGCCTGCCAACAGTTGCGTACCTGGCAACAAGACTTTCCTGACCACCGTCACTTAAAAGTTAGTGTGAATCTCTCGGCCCAAGATCTGCGGCGGGGGGATATCCTCTACCACATCGACCTGACCCTGGCAGAAACCCAATTGCCAAGTCATTGTTTAACCCTAGAAATTACCGAAAGTATGCTCATTGATGACATTGAATCCACGATCGCCCTGTTGGAAGCCATTAAAGAGCGGGGAATTTACCTGAGCATTGATGATTTTGGTACGGGCTACTCCTCCCTTAGTTATCTTCATCGTTTACCTGTGGATAATCTGAAAGTGGATCGCTCCTTTGTCAATCAGATGAACACCGGCCGCCGTAATCACCAAATTGTCGAAACCATCGTCACCCTGAGCAATCAACTAGAACTCGATGCGATCGCCGAGGGTATTGAGACGGAAGAGCAACGCCAACAACTCCAAGACCTGGGCTATAAGTTTGGCCAGGGCTATCTCTTTTCTAAGTCCTTGAATGCCCAGCAGGTCAAGACCCTTTTAGCAATGGATTTGGGCAATTGTCGCTGAGGACCATACTGGCATAGGGTCTGCCAATGATCCACCTTGCCCCCGCAAAATTAGTATGCCTTTATCCTGGTTGATCATGGAGATGGGCATAGTGTGGCACAATGAAGAACGCTGCTTTGAGTATCCTTGACCGTGACTGTAACGATTGTCCCCCGTCGCCCTGTATTTCCATTTACAGCGATCGTCGGGCAGGAAGAGATGAAATTATCCCTACTCCTGAATGTCATTGATCCCAAAATTGGCGGGGTGATGATCATGGGCGATCGCGGCACGGGCAAGTCCACCACCATTCGCGCCCTAGCGGATCTCCTACCAGAAATTGATGTGGTCGTGGATGATCCCTTCAATAGCCACCCCACGGATTCTGATCTGATGAGTGATGCCATCAAAGAAGCCGTTGCCCGGGGAGAGGACATCCCCAAGGGAACCAAAAAAGTGCCCATGGTGGATCTCCCCCTAGGGGCCACCGAAGATCGGGTCTGCGGCACCATTGATATTGAAAAAGCCCTGGCAGAAGGGGTCAAGGCCTTTGAACCGGGATTATTGGCCAAGGCAAATCGGGGCATCCTCTACGTGGATGAGGTGAACCTTCTGGATGATCATCTGGTAGATGTGCTGCTTGATTCAGCGGCATCGGGCTGGAATACCGTCGAACGGGAAGGCATTTCCATTCGTCATCCGGCTCGATTTGTTTTAGTGGGGTCTGGCAACCCAGAGGAAGGGGAATTGCGCCCCCAACTCTTGGATCGCTTTGGTATGCACGCAGAAATTCGCACCGTAAAGGATCCAACATTGCGGGTTGACATTGTGGAGCAGCGATCGCAGTTTGATCAAAATCCAGAGGGGTTTCTCCAAAAACACTTAGAGGAACAGGAAGTTCTGCAAAAAAAATTAGTGGCGGCCCAAACCCTCCTCCCCAGCGTTTCCATTGATTACGATCTACGGGTGCAAATTTCCCAGGTCTGTGCCGAGCTAGATGTAGACGGACTGCGGGGAGATATTGTCACCAATCGGGCCGCTAAAGCCCTGACCGCCTTGGAAGGACGCACAGAAGTAGAAGTCAGCGATATTGGTCGGGTCATTGTTTTGTGCCTGCGCCATCGCCTCCGCAAGGATCCCCTAGAGTCCATTGATTCTGGCTATAAGGTGGGCAAAGTCTTTAGGGACATCTTTGGCTTTGATCTGAATCAGGATGGAGCCGCAGCGTAGTTCATCGGGTTCTGAGTCCTGATCATGGCCAAGATTCTGTTTGCCGAAGATGAAGTTGAACTGGCCGAACCCTTGGGCCGACTTCTGGAACAGGAAGGCTATCAAGTGGATTTAGCCCATACTGGCACCACCGCCCTAGAGCATTGGCAAACCCTGATCAGCACTGGCCAAGGTTATGATCTGGTCATTTTGGATTGGATGTTGCCGGGGCCCTCTGGTCTAGAGATTTGTCGCCAGTTACGTCGCCAAGGGGATCAAACGCCCGTCCTGTTTTTAACGGCCCGAGATACCCTAGACGATCGGGTAGCCGGCTTAGATGCGGGGGGCGATGACTATTTAGTGAAGCCCTTTGAACTACGGGAACTGTTAGCGCGCATACGGGCCCTGTTGCGTCGTCATTTACCAGGACAGTCATCCTTATCCCTGATCAAGGTCGCGGATCTGGAGCTAGATATGGATAATCGCATCGCCTATCGGGGCGATCGCCCCATTCCCCTATCGGACAAAGAAACCGCTTTGTTAGCCTATTTAATGGAACATCCCCAGCAACTCCTCCCCCACGAAGACATCCAAGCCCATCTTTGGCCCGATCAACCGCCCCCCAACCGAAATGTTCTTGCGGCCCAAATTCGGCTGCTGCGGCGAAAGATTGAGCAACTTGAGGATGTCCCCCTGATTCACACTGTCTATGGCCATGGTTATCGCTTTGGGGAGAGCCTGGATTCACGCTAAACCAATAGTTTTCTGATTTTTCAAGGAAAAAGCATGACATAAAGCGTGGTATAAAAAGAATAAATCTTTCTTTTAACAATGATCTAAAGATCACTTCTAAACAAAAACCTAATTCTGAACGAAAACGAAACAAAAGCGAGTTGTTATGCATCGATGGTTGAGAATTCCCTTTGCCGCCGCGATCGCCTGTGGTGTCGTCCTAAGCCTAGCTGCCTCTAGTTTGGCAGAAACGGTTATGGAAAAAGTTGCCCGCACGGGTGTGTTAACCGTCGGTTCGCCCCTAGGGATTATTCCCTTCTCCTACGTCAACGATCGCCAAGAGCTAACGGGACTATCGGTTAATTTAGTGGAGTTAATCCGCCGTAAACTTGAAGTCCAGGTTGGTCGTCCAGTGCGGGTTGAATATGCCCCCATTAACAATCTGGGAGATATGGTGCCCTTGGTTCAAGCAGGGGCGATCGATGTCACCTGTGGTAGCCAATTTACCTGGGATCGGGATCAGTTTGTGGATTTTTCCATTCCCTACTACTATTCTGGAATTCAACTGCTGACAAAGAAAACAAGCCAACTGAACGGTTCCCCAGAATCCCTAGTGGGTAAACGCATTGGCGTGATTCCCAATTCCCTGGGGGAAACGGTGATCAAAACGATCCAGCCCCGGGCAACTTTAGTGACCTTTAATGAACCCCAGGGGGCGTTGGCAGCCCTTGTATCTGGCCAGGTGGATGGGGTCGCCGGAGATTCTCTAATTTTGGCGGGGGCAGTTCTGCGGTTAAACTCCGACGAGTACGTGCAGGTTCCAGAGCTTCCCTACACCAACTATGGGATTGCCTGCATGACCCGAGAAAATAATTCCCGTTTCTTGAACACAACGAACTTGGCGATCGCCCATTTAATGCAAGGGTATTTAGTGGGAGATGAAAAATATACCGCAATGATTGATCCCTGGTTCGGCCCTAATGGCCTGATTCAGATACCGGAAGATCGTCTGCGGGACTACTTTACCACCGTGATCAATAGCCATGAGTCCATTCGACTACCCCAGTAATGTCAGGAAAATATACCTATGAAAATTAATACCTACACCAGCCTAGTGGGGTTTCTACTCACCCTATCGGCCTTGCAAAGTGGGGCGGCGATCGCCAGCGAACCTAGCCGGGAGTTATCCGATAAGCCCTCCATTGAATCCCGTCTCGATCGCCTAAGCAGCCTCCTGAAAGAGCGTACAGAACAGGCCCAAGAAAATGTTTCTCCAGAGGTTGCCGCCCTCCTAGCAGGCCTAATGGATCTGAATGAAGGGGCCAAACGGGGCTTTGCCAATGGGGCCGGGAATCGCGGTTGGGCCGATGGAGCCCGGGGACGCGGTTGGGCAGATGGGGCCGGGAATCGCGGCTGGGCAGATACGGCCCGAGGGGGCGGCTGGGGCAATGCTGGCGCGGGTACATTTGTGAATGTGAATAATCCCTGGCGAAATGGTTGGGCCGATGGCGGTGGCTTTTTTAATACCTACTAAGCATTGAGATACTGTTGAACGATTTATGAACAATTAAATACTAAACATGGCGATCGCCCCTAGGACAGAAACCACAAATCATTGGGCAACTCAGTCTTGGAACTGTTCACCAGAGGGTCTGGAGACCTTTGGCCCCATTAACCTAGTCGTATTGCAGCCCACCTCCTACTGCAACCTGAATTGCGACTATTGCTATCTACCCGATCGCCACCTCAAAAACCAGATGTCCCTGGACTTGATTGAGCCAATTTTCCGGCAGATCTTTACCAGTCCCTTTTTTCGCAAGGATATTACGGTGTGCTGGCACGCTGGCGAACCCCTAGCCGTGGGGGTGGACTTCTACGAGCAGGCCATCGCCCAGATCCATCAAGCCGAAGTTGAATATAAAGAGCAACCCTACGCGGTTCACCATTCCGTCCAAACCAATGGCATCCTCATTAATCAGGCCTGGTGCGATCTGTTTCAACGCCATAACTTCCATGTGGGGGTGAGTATAGATGGCCCTGCCTTTATTCACGATCTCCACCGCCAAACACCCACAGGCAAAGGAAGCCATCAAGGCACCATGGCGGGCATTGCCCAACTGCAAAAAAATCAGATTCCCTTTAATGTGATTGCGGTGATCAGCCAAGACTCCCTAGACTACGCCGATGAAATCTTTAACTTTTTTGTCGAGCATGGTATTAGGGATGTTGGCTTCAATATGGAGGAAACGGAGGGGGTACATAGCCAATCGTCTCTGGATCACGCCGATATTGAGGAACGCTATCGCGCCTTTATGGAGCGGTTTTGGCAATTAACCCTGGCTTCCCCTGGGGTCATTCAGGTACGGGAGTTTGAGATTCTCTGTCGTCTCATCTACCACGGCGATCGCCTGACCCAGACCGATATGAATCATCCCTTTGTGATTGTCAGCATTGATCATCAGGGCAACTTTTCCACCTTTGATCCAGAACTATTGGCGGTTTCCAGCGATCGCTACGGTGATTTCACCTTGGGCAATGTCCAACGGGATAGTTTGGCCTCCGTCTGCCAGACAGAAAAATTCCAAGCCATCTATGGAGATATGCTGGCAGGGGTGAACCAATGTGCCCGGGACTGCCAATACTTTGGCCTCTGTGGCGGCGGAGCCGGTAGTAATAAATACTGGGAAAAGGGAACCTTTGCCTGCACTGAAACCTATGCCTGCCGCTATCGGGTGCAAGTTCTTACCGATATTGTTTTAGAGCATCTGGAAAACTCTCTGGCACACCCATCCTAAGGAGTAGGGGAAGCTATGGCGAACCCGATGCAAGTGCAGGATCATCGATCTCAAATTCGCTTTGTCCTCCTCCTAACCTTAGGGTTAAATCTATTTGTCACCGGCTTAAAAACCGTTGTCGGCATTTGGACTGGTTCCCTTAGTTTGCAAGCCGATGCCCTCCACAGTTTTACCGATGCCGCTAGTAATGTCCTGGGATTAGTCGCCAATCAATGGGCGAACCCCCATCCCGATCGGGATCATCCCTACGGTCATCAAAAATTTGAGGCCCTAGGCGCCCTAGGAATTGCCGCTTTTTTGGGCATGGCCTGTTTTGAAATTCTCCAAAGTGCGATTGAGCGGATTTGGCACGGCAGTGATGACCTGACCATTAGCTCAACGGAACTCTGGCTCCTCTTGCTTGTTTTGGGAATCAATATCTTTGTCACCCTCTATGAGCGTCACATGGGCCAAAAACTGGGGAGTCCTGTCCTTTTAGCCGATGCCCAGCATACCCTCAGCGACGTCTGGGTGACCTTTGCCGTCCTTGGCGGTCTCATTGGCATTTGGTGGCTGGAATGGCAGTGGTTAGATCTGGTCTTAGCCTTCCCTGTCGCATTGCTGGTTTTTTGGAGTGCTTGGCGGGTTCTGAAAACCAATATTCCCTGGTTAGTGGATCAGGTGGCGATCGCCCCCGAAGCCATTCATCGTATTGTGATGACCGTTCCCGGCGTACTGAATTGCCATGATATTAGCTCCCGTGGCGTAGTCGGGCGGCAGGTCTTCATTGAAATGCACCTAATTGTGGATGCCCAAGATGTGACGGCGGCCCATGCGATTACCGAAGCCGTCGAAGCGGCCCTCCAGGAACGCTATGCCCCCGCCCGCATTTTGACCCACGTTGAACCGAAGCCCTATGAATCAGATCGCCTTAGCTACGGTAACTAACCAAAATGGCGATCGCCGCCCCAGCCAACACCGCAAACGTCACAACCATACCCGTCACCCGATAAATTAAATTTTCCTTGGTTTGGCTGAGTCCAAAGGCATGGAGGCATCGTCCCAAGAACAACCCTCCACAAAGACCATGGATCCAAAGGGAAGACCCAGTTTGGACTTCGAGTAAGTAAATGATAAAGAGCGTAAAGGGGACATACTCAACAAAATTTGCATGAACCCGAATCGCCCGCTTGAGGCCGATTTGGCCACCATCGCCAAGGGCAACACTCGACTTCCCTCGCAGAATAATGACCCGACCACTTAAACCAATCAAAAATAGGGCAAAAAGCGCAGCATAGCCTGGAGTAATGAGCATGGGTTCTACGGAGAGACAAAAACTATCCCCATCCTAATTGTTGCAGGGGCATCCAGGGGTTTGCAAACGAAGCCAATTTGAGTAGTATATAAATCTATCGGTATCCCGATGTATAAATCGTAGATTAAAGGATCGAGACCCTATGTTGTATGGTTCCAAGTCAATTCGGCGGTGGTTAGCCCTCTTTTTGGTGGGAATTGGTTTAAGCGGCATTATTGCGGCCTGCGGGCCCCAAGGGGACAGTGGCGATTCGGCCAGCCAGCCAGATGTAGAAATCACCCTGGCCTCCTTTGCCGTCACAAAAGCTGCCCATGACGCAATTATTCCCAAGTTTCAGGAAAAGTGGAAGGCAGAACATAACCAAAATGTTCGCTTTAATCAAAGTTATGGGGGATCTGGTTCCCAGACTCGCGCGATTTTGGATGGTTTAGAAGCAGATATTGTCCACCTAGCCGTAGGGGTTGATGTAGATCGCTTGGCTGAAGGCGGTTTAGTCAGCGGGGATTGGACGGAAAAGCTACCGGATAAGGGTATTGTGACCAAATCTGTAGCAACAATTATTACCCGGGATGGCAACCCCAAAAATCTCACCAACTGGCCCGATTTAGCCCGTGACGGGGTATCCTTTATTACGGCAGACCCTAAAACCTCCGGCGTTGCTCAGTGGAACTTCTTAGCCCTATGGGGATCTGTCACCCAGACCGGGGGTACAGAGGAACAGGCGAAGGAATTTGTCACCCAAGCCTTTCGTAATGCCCCCATTCTCAGTAAAGATGCGCGGGAAGCAACGGATACCTTTTTTACCCAGGGTCAAGGGGATGCCCTAGTCAACTATGAAAATGAAGCCATCCTTGCCAACTTGAAGGGAGAAAATTTGCCCTACACCGTTCCTAGTGTCAATATTTCCATTGATAATCCCCTAGCCGTAGTGGATGCCAATGTGGATAAGCATGGCAATCGGGAGGTCGTGGAAGCCTTTGCTGAATTTCTCTATACCCCAGAAGCTCAGCGGGAATTTGCTGCAGTTGGATTTCGGCCCGTTGAACCGACGGTAATTGCCGAATATGCCGATAAATTCCCCAAAATTGAGACCCTCTTCACCATCGATGATCTGGGGGGCTGGGGTTATGCTCGCGAACATTTCTTTGGGGATGGCGGTGTCTTTGATCAGATCATTGCAGCCGGCCGCTCCTAAATTCTCGTTATCCTAGCTATAAACCGTTATTAAAGAACACCATGGTTTCCACTACCCCATTGCCTAAACAGTCTCCAAGCCAAAATTCCCTGGCTCTCTTGCTCATATCCCTGTGGCGCATGCCCTGGGTCTGGAAGATCACCTGGTTTTACCTCAGCGTGATGCTGTTCATTCCCACCGTCGCCATGCTAGCCAAGGCTAGTACCGCTGGGCCAGCCGAGTTTTGGCGAGTTGCCACTACACCCATTGCCCTTTCTGCCTATGATGTCACCTTTGTAACGGCATTCTTTGCCGCAATCATAAATGGCTTCTTTGGTACCTTAGTGGCCTGGGTATTGGTGCGTTATCAGTTTGTGGGCAAGCGATATATTGATGCGATCGTCGATTTACCCTTTGCTTTACCGACGGCGGTGGCGGGGTTGACCTTGGCCACTATCTACAGTGATAAAGGTTGGATCGGTTCCCTCTTGGTTCCCTTCGGCATTAAAGTCTCTTTTACCCGCTTGGGAGTGGGGGTGGCCATGGTGTTTATTTCTTTGCCCTTTGTGATTCGGACGGTGCAGCCGGTACTCACAGAGTTGGAAAAGGAAATTGAAGAAGCAGCTTGGTGCTTAGGGGCTAGCCAATGGCAAACCTTTTGGCGAGTGATTTTGCCGCCCCTCACGCCTGCTATTTTAACGGGTATTGCCCTCGGTTTTTCCCGGGCAGTGGGCGAGTACGGATCCATTGTCATTATTGCCGCAAATATGCCCTTTAAGGATTTAATTGCCCCTGTATTAGTGTTCCAAAGTTTAGAGCAGTACAACTACGAAGCAGCCACCGTCATTGGTACGGTCATGCTTGTTATTTCCCTAGTGATTTTGTTTGTGATTAATTTAATTCAAGCTTGGGGCCGCCGCTATGACGATCGCTAAACCACCATTAACTAAAAAGAAATCCTGGGTTCCTACGGCCTTAATTCTCGTGACTATTCTCTACCTGGGCTTGGTGTTAATCATTCCAGCGGCGAATGTCTTTTACCAAGCCTTTGCCAGCGGTCTTGGCCCATTTCTCAAGAACCTGCAAGAGAAAGAGTTTCTCCATGCCGCCTGGATGACCCTGATGTTGGCCCTAGTGACAGTTCCCATTAATACTGTGTTTGGCCTGTGCGCTGCCTGGGCGATCGCCCGCCATCATTTCCCCGGTCGCGCCTTACTACTAAGTATCATTGATTTACCGTTTTCAGTCTCTCCAGTCGTCGCTGGATTAATGCTGGTCTTGCTGTACGGACGGAATGGTTGGCTGGGCCCCTGGTTACAAGAAGCAGATATTCGGATTATCTTTGCCTTTCCGGGAATGGTTCTAGCCACCGCCTTTGTCAGCCTACCCTTTGTGGCCCGGGAGGTAATTCCGGTACTGGAAGAGGTGGGCATGGATCAAGATGAAGCGGCCCAGACCCTAGGGGCCAGTGAATGGCAAACCTTCTGGCGCGTCACCCTCCCCAATATTCGCTGGGGTCTACTCTATGGTGTCCTACTCACCAATGCCCGGGCCATGGGAGAATTTGGAGCCGTGGCAGTGGTCTCTGGCAATATTGGCGGTAAAACCCAAAGTCTACCCCTGTTTGTGGAAGAAGCCTATAAAAACTATGCCACCCAATCTTCCTATGCCGCAGCGGTGGTCTTGGCCCTCCTTGCCGTTATCACCCTGATCTTCAAGGAGATTTTAGAGCGCAAAACTCGGCGAAAATTAAGGAATGCCCAAACAGCCCTAGGAGAGTAAACAATGACCACTGATGCGATAGATCAAGATAACCGCCTGAACCACAAGAAAATTTTTCTGCGTATTGATAAGCGATACCACCAGGAGCCAGTCATTTCTAATCTGGTGTCAAAATTTAACTTACGAATTAATATTGCCAGTGCCCTGCTGACTCGAAGCTGGAATGAGGATGGCTGGTTTGAGCTAGAAATTGAAGGAACACTCACCCAAATTAATAGTGCCCTAAGTTACCTCAATGATCTCGATCTAGAGGTCCTTAAAGAAACCGAAGAGGATGGGTGGTAAAGGTGACTAGCGGGCAGGAACTGCCGTAGCAGCTTGGGGGGAGGCGGTCTCATTGATCTGAATAATATTGGGAGTAAATAAAAAGACCCCATCCCCTAGGCGAGATTGATTACCACTGATGGCGTAGGTACTACCGGCGGCAAAATCTGAGATGCGCTGGGCTTCGGAGATGTCTAGCTCTTCCAAATTCAGGATAACGGCTTTATCTGCCCGTAAAGCTTGCACAATCAGCGTTGTGTCCTGTAGGGATTGGGGCCTGATGACAATGACTTCGTACCCACTATTGAGGGAGCGGTTCAGGGAGGCAACATCATGCATAGTTAAAGATTCCAATGAAACTGATTGGGCGCACTATTTAGGGTGTCCGAGAAGATTGCGTAAGGATTTAACAAAACATTCAGGTTCATGCAATGCGTCCGAAATGTTCCTTAAGCGTAACATAATCTATTCTGCAACGCCCTACCCTAGAGACTTTAAGCCTAGCTGGCCTGCCAATTGTAAAGTTTGTAAATTTATTCTACGAGGGTCTTGCTTCTATCTGACTTTTGAGCTACTTTAGTAATCAGATAGGGCTATACATCCCCCGCATAGCCCCCCTCAAATCCCCGAAAAGGTAACTTATTCCGAAAGGGTAAGACTCAAATCAGAGATCCTATAGCCGTTCGTTTCAAAACTGGTATGGATGCCTTTGATGCCGAAGGGATTTTCCCCCTATTCAAAACAGTCTACTCATGGCTTCTTTCCAGTGGCTTTGGTCATTTTTATGGTGAGAATTCGTGGTATTCAATATTAATAACGCGGCGACAATGATCCGTCGGAAGTGTCTGATTTGCCTTGGTTTTGTGGTTTTCCTAGGGGTGGGAATCCTTGGTTCCCTGCCAGGTTTTGGGTCAGAGCAGCCGAGTATTCGGGTTAATCGTGATCAACCTACCCCAGGGGAGCAATCCCTTGAGGAAGGAGCGATTAGGGTGATCCTGCGTTCCCAACCCGATCGGGAGATGGATTGGAAGCTCCATTTGGATTATCAGGTTTTTTATAACGATCAACTCCAACTGAGCGATCGCCGGGAAACCTACTATTTTGGCGAGGTGAGTTTCAGACCTTTGCAGGGGCGTTCCTCCCTGGACGTAGTGGTGACGACCTTTACCGGGGGATCTCGCTGTTGCTTGCAGTATGAAATTTTTTCCTGGCGGGGCGATCGCTTCGAGAGGGTTGATATAGGCCCCTTAGATGGGGGAGGTGAGTTCAAAGATTTAGACGGGGACGGTCGAGAGGAACTAGTCGCAATTGATCCTGCTTTTTTGTATACCTTTGCCCCCTATGTTGGATCATTTCCGCCCTCGGCAATTTATCGATTAGAGCAGGATCGGCTGGTGAATGTTACCCAAGAATACCCTACCTACCTAAAGGCTAGGGCAATGGAAATGTATACCACGATTATGGAGGCGAAGCAGGACAAGATTCCCGTGAATGGTGCCTTGGCAGGGTACGTGGGGCAGATGGCCTTGATCGGTGAATTTGAGTCGGCCTGGCAGGTGATGCTAGAAAACTATGATCCGACTATTGACTGGGGTTTGACCCGTTACAATGATGCCGGAGAAGTGATTCAGGAGTTTCCTGATTTTCCGACGGCCCTCAGATTTTTCCTAGAAGAGCAAGGGTATATTTAGGGAGCGGTTGCGGGAATTGTTTAGGGAACAGTTAACGTGCCTAAGTCATAGAGTCCGGTTTGGGTTTCAGGAATGTCAAAGGTGAGGGGTGGCCCGGGGCGATCGCGAAAACGGATTTGATACCGACCGGGCCGAAATCCCTCTAGGGCGAACCTGCCCACGCGATTCGTAAATAAAATAACCGACGGGCGATCGGGGTCTGATAAATCATCTACGTCTGCGGTAATCAGACCGAGGGGTTCCCCTTGGGCATCCCGCAGTTCCCCACGCAGGAAGACGCTGGCATCGGTTCCCACCTGAATCACTAGACCACTTTTATAGGTGGGAAAAACATTGTATTGGGTATCTCCCAAATCGTAACCCAAGGGTAAATCCGGGGCATCCATGCGTAGGCTGGTGACGTAATAGGGGGTTAAGTTAGGGACAACGGCGGGGCCAAAGCGATCAGCCTGGGCGACATAGTTATTGAGGCTAGGATTAACTCCCACGGTTTGCTTCCCTAGGGCCGGATTGCGGGTAATAATTGCAAAACTTCCGGTGACGGGCCGGGATAGGGCAAAGGCGCGATCGGCAAAGACAAAGGCGGTGCCAAAGGTTGTCCGGGAATTGGCGCGGAGGGTAGTATCATTCACTATTGGGCTATTAAAGCGATGCAGCACCGCTAACTCATTGCGAAAGCCAGTGTAGTTTAAGTTCCCTAATAAATTATTTTCTTCCGTCAAGGTTTCGCCAGTTATATTGGTGGTAAAGCCATTCACAAGGGCCTGGGTGCGGTAGTTCCAGCGTAGGGTATGACGAAAGTCATTTTGTTGAGAGATGCTGGTTTGACTGTTGATACTTTGGCGGGGCGCAAAGAGCCATTGCAAATTCAGAAGAACCTGATGATCCTGCTCGCCGCTGGTGTCTTGGCGATGGACTAAATTGAGATTCACCCCTAGGCCATTGGGGAAGGATCGCCCCAAACCGACGCTGGCACTATAGCTATCGGGGGAGAGATTATCCTCTACCCGGCCGCGACGATAATTAAACCCGACATTGCCAGTGATGCCCGCCGGTAAGCGTTGACTATAGCTACTGGAGACACTCCAATCGAATCCTTGGAGAAAGAGCGAATCTTCGGGAAAAAGGGAACTGATGCGATCGTCAAAGGTACGAAATTGGCCCCCCCGCCGCTCTAGGGCAAGGCGAAAGACAGGTTGCCAACGACTTTGGGGCCCTAGGTCTAAATATTCATAGCGTAGCCGTAAACCATAATCCACATTGCCATCAAAATGACTCAGGCCCGTATCCAGGCGAATATTGCCCAAAGGGGTGGCCTTAACGGTTTCCAATCCCAGGAGTTGCTGATTGGGATCCGCCTGGGTGTAGCCGCCCATGGTTAATGCATTGGTGAGGCCGACGCGATGGGCGGCAATTAGTAGGGGGGTTTCAACGTCATAGTTACGAAAGGTTCCAGAGGTAGTTTCATCCACGGGAAAGCCGATATTATAGCTAAACTGTTGGATCCCCTGGGCCAGTAAATCCGAAGCCACCGCCGCCGAAAAATTGAGTTGTTGTACCTGACCCACGGCATTGGTAATCACGAGGCTAATGTTATTTACCCCCACATTCAGGGGCAAATCCCGTAGGTCTTGGGGGCCGGCCGGTAGGGTAAGGGTTTGCCGCAAAAAGCCGTTGACATAAATTTCCACTTCGGAGGGGGTATCCAGGGTGAACTGGAAATTACCACGGGGTTGAATGGTGAGGTAGGGCTGGAGGGTGAAATTCCGACTGGCAGATAGGCCCAACATGGGCACAAAAGCCTGATAGCCCGTGGTCGAAAGGTTAAGATTACCGGCAGCGTAGCGAATTCCCCGCAGCGGATCATCCCGTACCAAGCGTAGATCTCCCTGGACAAATTCAGGATTCCCTAATTCCGTATAGGTGGTACTCCCTTCAAAGACCCAGTTTTTGAGATTAAAGGCACCGTCAAAATTGAGGGAGAGAGGTTGCCGACCAACAAGCTCACTATCGGGGCCCGTCCACACCACATCTTGACCGCCGCGAACATTCAAAAAACCACTGACCGTTGCCGGACGAACTGCCGTAGCCGCTTCCGGGGGTGCCCCCACTTGACTCAGGTTATAGATACTGGTGCGGCGCAATACGGGGGGAATATCCACTCGCAGCTCCAGAGTGCGCTCATTAAATAACGCCTCTAAGCCCACCTGTTGCAGAGCCTCTAGGGGTAAGTTGCCCTCATTGCTCACATTAGCCTCTAGGGTTTGCTGGAGTTCGGGTCGTAGGAATGTTGCCAGGCGTACCAGAAAGGGGTCTGCTTGAATTTGCACCGGAGATGCGGATGCTTGACCAATGAAAACGAGAACTTGCCCCTGTTCTAAATCGTTAATAAAAAAAGGAACCACAACCCGTTGAACACCTCTGGGGGTGCGGGGGCGGCCAAAAACTTCTTCAAATAGGGCATCTTGATTGGGGGAGGGGGGCGGGTCTGGGGTATCGGATTCCGGTTCTATTCCCTGGGGAGTCTCCCCAGTCTCTCCATCCACTCCCAAAGCATCAGGCCCAAGGGCATCAGGAGCAGCATAGGCTTGGGGAACAATGAGTATGATGGCAATGAGGGGAAATATTTTCCGTACTGTAAATGCAATCATGCTGTCTGGGATGTTCAAACCGCTGTATCGTTACTGTGTTCATTTACCGTCGATCGCCGGGGGCTTACTCATCTTTACGCTGACTTTTATGGGGGGTGGGCCATTACCCATTAGGGCAACGGAGGATAGGGACGCGGCGGAACGTCTCTTTAAGCAGGGGGTTGAACAGGCCTTAATTCAGAACTATGGAGCGGCGATCGCTGACTTTACGTTGGTAATTGATCTGGGCAGTGCCCTACCAGAGGTGTACTACAATCGAGGATTGGCTAGGGATCGTCTTGGAGATATTGAGGGGGCCGTTGCGGACTATTCCATGGCGATTCGTTTGGATCCCTTTGATGCGGCGGCCTTTGTCAATCGCGGTAATTTATATAGTCTTCAGGGAGATTTTCGGGCGGCTCTACGGGACTTTGACCGGGCCATTCAGGCGGATCCAACCCGGGTGACGGCCTACTATAACCGAGGTAATACCCACTATGAATTGGGTGAGTTTGCCCGGGCGATCGCCGACTATAACACCTGTTTGCAACTGGTTCCGGATTTTGCCGATGCTTTTGTGAATCGCGGACTGGCCTACTTTCAACTGGGCGATCGCCAGCGGGCCCAGCGAGATCTCAATCGGGCCAGTCAACTCTTTTTGAACCAAGATAATGTGGCCGCCTATGCCGAGGTTTTAGATCGGATCACGGGTCTAGAGCTTTAAGGTTTGGGGATTGGCAATTAGGGGGCTCAAAGGGATGATAATAGGCCCGCTTGGGCGGTGAGACTGTTTTGTTCCAGCATGAGGATCACCCGTTCACGGGAAAGGGGACGGGCAAAATAATATCCTTGACCGTAGGTGCAGTTTAGGGCTTGCAGATTCAGTAATTGCCCTAGGGTTTCGATGCCTTCGGCCACCACCTCTAAACCCATGGACTTCGCCAAGGTAATGATGGTGGGCACAATATTGGCGCGGGTATCTTCACTATCTAGGTGTTCAATGAAGCAGCGATCGATCTTGAGGGTATCAATGGGAAACTTATGCAAATAGCTCAACGAGGAGTAGCCCGTACCAAAGTCATCCATATAGAGCTTAATACCCAATTGGCGAATTTCTTGAAGGGCCGCGATCGCAACGTCTGTATTTTCAATCAGGATGCTCTCCGTCACTTCTAAGCGCAAGCGATGGTTCGGAAAACCTGTTTTTTCAAGGATCACTTGCAGTTTATCTAGGAGATCCGGTTGTTGAAAATGTCGCCCGGTTAAATTCACACTAATGCTGAGGTGATCACTATGGGGAAAGCTCCCCTTCCATTCCTGCATTTGTAGGCAAGCCTGCTCCATCACCCACCAACTAATGGGCACAATCAATCCCGTTTCTTCGGCGATCGCCATAAATTCCCCCGGTGCGATAATTCCCCGCTGGGGATGCTGCCACCGCAATAGGGTTTCAAAGCCAACAATGATTTCAGTTTTTAAGTCAACAATGGGCTGGTAATAAACGCGAAACTCTTTTCGCTCCATAGCACGCCGTAGTTCGGTTTCCAGTTGCATCATGGCTAAGGTTTCCACCCGCATTGCCGTACTAAATACCTCATAGCGAGATTTACCCAGGGATTTAGCCCGATACATGGCCGTGTCCGCATCTCGAATCAGATCCTCTGGGGTTCGAGTGTCTGGGTTTTTCAGGGCAATGCCAATACTGGTGGTGGCAAAAACCTCATGGCCATCAATCAAAAAGGGACGAGATAGGGCTTTGAGGATACGCTCTGATACTTGGACAGCAAAGTCAGTACTGGAAATATCGTCTAGAAGAATGGCAAACTCATCCCCGCCGAGGCGAGCCACCGTATCTTCACTACGGAGGCAGGTTTGTAGCCGCTGGGCCATGCCGATGAGGAGTTGATCCCCCGATAAATGCCCTAGGCTATCGTTAATGACCTTAAACCGATCCACGTCCAGGAATAGCACCGCAAATATATAATTGGGGCGGCGATAGCAGCGATTGAGGGCTTGACCGATCCGATCCATGATCAAAATCCGGTTGGGCAAGCCGGTCATGGCATCATGAAGGGCATCGTGGAGAATTTGCTCTTGAATGAGGCGATACTCGGTAATATCGGTCATGGAACCCGCCATGCGGTAGGGGATGCCATTTTCATCCCGTAATGCTTGCCCCCGCGATCTCATCCAGCGGTATCCGCCATCCCGATGCTTGAGGCGAAACTCACATTCAAGGTGGGGGCGTAGTCCTGACAAATGCTCTTCAATTTCGAGGTTGACGCGGTTTTGATCGTCGGGATGAATCCGCTGGAGCCAATCCTCAGGAACATCAGCCAAGCTACCGGGTTCGTAACCAATCATGGCAGCCCAGCGGGGAGAATAGTAAATTTTGTCATCGAGCAAATTCCAGTCCCACAGTCCATCATTAGCCCCCCGCGCTGCAATGGCATAACGCTCTTCACTCTCCCGTAGGGCCTGCTCAATTTTTTTGCGATGAGTAATATCGACAATATAACAGCGCACCAGATCGCTTTCCGGTAAGCAATGAATGGTCTGTTCGTAGATGCGATCGCCGGCTTCAATTTCCCGAATAAAAAAGCAGCGATTGGGGCTTTGAGTCCACTGCTCTAAGTCTTTTAAGAGGGGGTGAACCGGGTCTCCTTGACTTATCTCGGGAAATTCCGCCACTGCCGCCGGATTGAGATAGGTTAGTTTACCGCTAGGGTCTAGCTCTAGGATTGGATTTGGACTCAGTTCTGGAAATGAGGATAGGCGTAACAGTTGGACATCGCTGAGTTTTTTAATATCGGCAACGGACAGCCCGGAAGTTTCAAAGGGTAAACTTTTACTGGCAACGGGGCTACTGGAGAGTTGGGCTGCCTTGGTGTAGCGGGAAAAGGCGGAGTCCGACAAATTTGAAACCGCATGGTATCGGGCCCGCACATCCCCGGCAAAAATGATCAGATCCCGGTGTTTGAGAATACAGGAAGTACAGGCCTTACCATTGACCGTCGTTCCATTAACACTGCGTTTACCCTGGAGATCTCCATCAATTAGACGAAAGAAATAGTTTCCAGATTCTGGATCCAACACCCGCAGCAGCATGGCATGTTGACGAGAGACCATCTGGGAGTGAACCACAATCGTATTACTGGGATGGCGGCCCAGGGAATAGGTTCCCGAATCTAAGGAAACGGTGCGCCGTCCCTGTTCATCTTGGATAACCAAGAGATGGCGAATACGTTCTTCAGGGATAGTCACGACGGGCTTTCATGGTAAGGGATCACTGCTAGGAAGCAAAGAATAAGAATTTTTAGAGGATGACCATAGAACGATAATAAGAGACGTTAAGTATTACGTAGCAAGCCCATTGAGCATTAAACCGATGATGGCTGGAAACGCAACTTAGTTTCTCAAGGAATGAATGAATTTTAATTAATTGAAGGTATAATAAATAAGCCCTCACCCTAATCATAATCAAATTTTCCCTATGGTCAAAATACCAAGACATTCCCTTGTTGGATATTATTTGGCCCGGCTGCGTCAATGGCTATGGGGGGCGATCGCCCCTAGGGGGGGGCAAACAGTCCCAGGGATTCTATTCTCCCTAAAGGGTTTAGGTCTTGGGATAATCCTATTTATAACCTTAGGATGGGGCAATGGAAACGCCATGGCTGCAACGGCAAAACACTACAGTGAGCTTTCCCTGCCTCCCCTACCGGAGGTGACGATCCCCGATTACTATCGCTACGACTTAGCCAATGGGTTGACAGTTTACCTGATCGAGGATCATCAATGGCCGATTGTGCGGGGAAGTGTGATTCTGCGGGCTGGTAGCCGCTGGGATCCACCGGATCGGGTGGGTTTGGCAGATATTAGTGGGGAGTTACTGCGAAATGGCGGTACTAGGGAGCATCCGGCCCCGGTCTTGGATCAATTACTAGAGGAGCGGGCGGCCACCATTGAGTCGAGCATTGGTAAAACCCTAGGGCGGGTGAACTTTACCAGTTTGCGGGAAAATGTGCCGGAGGTATTGGACTGGTTTGCAGAGGTGATTCAAACCCCGGCGATCGCTGAGAATCGATTTGCCCTAGCCCAACAGCGTCGTCAAGGTCTGATTGCCCGGCGCAATGATAACCCGGATGGGATCGCCCAGCGGGAATTTTATAAACTCATTTACGGCAGTGACAGTCCCTATGCCCGTAGCCCGGAATACCTAGATATTGCCAATATCACCCTGGAAGATGTGGGTCAATTTTATGATACCTATCTCCACCCTAGCCGCATGATCCTCGGGATTGTCGGTGATTTCGATCGGGAACAGATGGAGCAGATGATCCAAGATCGCTTTGGTGCCTGGAATCCACCGCTGCCGCCCCCTTTGCCTCTTCCCGTGATCAATTCTGCTAAAAACGATCCGGGCCTATTTCTCGTCGATCGCCCCAATCTCAGCCAGAGTTATATTTACCTGGGCCATTTAGGGGGAACCCTGGAGGATCCGGATGTGTTTTCCCTGTATGTCCTCAATGGGGTTCTGAATGGCTTTGGTGGTCGCCTATTTAACCAGGTGCGATCGCGGCAAGGGCTGGCCTACAGTGTCTACGCAGCCTGGAATCCTGAATTTGATTACCCCGGTATTTTCTATGGCAAGGGCCAGACCCAATCCAGTTCTACCCTAGACCTGATTCAAGCTCTCAAGACTGAGATTAGAGCCCTGCAACAGGAACCCATTTCCGCCCCTGAACTCGCCTACGCCAAGGAATCAATTTTGAACTCCTTTGTATTTAACTTTCGTGACAGCGGCCAAGTTCTGGCGCGGTTAATGCGTTATGAGTATTTTGGCTATCCCAGTGATTTTATTTTTCGTTATCAACAGGGAGTAAAAGCGACCCAAATTAAAGATGTTCAACAGGTAGCCCGGCAACATTTACACCCCGATGACTTAACGACGTTGATTGTTGGGGAGGGCCGCACCCTAAGGGAACTCCTGGAACAGGAATCTATACCCATCACCTCCATTGATGTCACCATTCCCGCCCCCGTTGGTGCAAACTCTTAGCGCGATGAACGTGAGAGGATAGAACTAACCTGCCTCAGAGTACTAGGCCAAAATATTACTAGGCCAAAGTAGCCACTTCTGCCTTTAATCGATCGACGCTGGCATTGTCATCTAAAAACGAGAACAGGTGCTTATAGCGAAGTTTCCCCTCCTTATCAATCAGAAACTGGGCCGGCAGGGGCGCACCCAAGGCTTGACCTGTTTGATAGAGACGAAAGGCTTTGCAGGTGGGATCACTGAGTAAGGGCAGTTTGAGATCCAAATCCTGGGCAATGGTCTGACTCTGCACCGGATCCGTACTGGTTACGAGTAATACTTCGACTCCTTTCCCTTGAAAGTCTTCATAGGCGGCATTCAGGGCCTGAATGTGGGGGAAACAGAGGGGACAGTATTGATGTTCGGTAAAGATGCGTGTCAAGGCTAAAATAACCGGCTGTTGCGTCCAAATTGAGGAAAGCCGTAGGGATTTTTGTTCCTGTACCCAAAGTAATTCCACATCCGGCACAAGTTGCCCGTTACTGAGGGGGTTGGTTGCCGGTATTGGCAGAGTATTTTGCCAAAATCGGTCATTCACTAGGCCAGTGAAATTGGTTGAAGTTAAAAAAGGAAGCCGCACACTCATTCAGGATGTCCCCAGACAAGATACCTCAACGCGATCGCCCCATATGTCTAAAAATCTATCTAAAAATCTAAATGTCTCAAAAAGGGGCGCAGGTTTGCCATGATTATAAGCTGAATCTGTCTTCCCCAGAACCCTATGGCTGATCTCTATGGCTAGTCGTGACTATCTCCCTCCCTGGGCCCTGCGCTCTGGAGTTGTCCATACTGTTTTTACGGCCTTTGGTCAGAAATATTTTCCCTCTGGCCATTGGCAACCGGAGCAGGAGTATATCTTTGAGGGCTTTGAAGGAGTTCCCCTCTATGGTGAAGGGCGGCGCAACCTGGGCGATCGCGGCACGATGATTGCCACCTACGGCATTACGGGAGATTTAACCAACCAGTGGTTTTTGGATCAATTGGCCACTAGGGCAGATGCAGCGGGTTTCAGTGTGATTCGCTTTGATTGGCGGGGCCATGGTCGTTCCGCCGAATTATCCCCCACCCTCACCGCTGATGGTCTAAGGGAAGGTCAGGATTTTCTTGCCATTGCCAAGCGGGCGATCGCCCTGGGGTATCCAAGGCCGTTCTGGTGTGTGGGCTATTCTCTGGGGGGACAGTTAGCTCTCTGGGGAGCCTGGGCCGGTCAAAATGATCCAGAGGGGGTGATTGGAGGAGCAGCGGTTATTTGCCCTAACTTAGACTCAAACCGCTCCCTAACCCATTTGGTTCAAACCCCGTGGGGGCGAAGAATTGAGCAGTCCATTAGTCGCCAGTTGCGTCGCCTTGCCCTACAACTACACGGGTATCATCCCCAGAAATTTGATCTAGGGGCGATTGCACGGGCCACGACCATCGCCGGTTTTGATCGGGAGTTGGTGATTCCCCGTTTGGGATTTGCGACCGTTGCCGACTATTACTATGCCAGTAGCCCCTTACGCTTTCTGAGCCAGTTAACCTTACCCACCTATATTCTCTATGCCGCCGATGATCCTCTGTTTGACCCCACCATTATTGCGATTCTCCAGGCAGTGGCCCAGGAAAATACCCAGATCAAACTGTGTTTAACTCGCCATGGCGGCCATGTGGGCTACTTTAGCTCTCGCCATTGCCAACGGATATGGAAAGATGGCGATCGCCATTGGGGCAGTCATCGCTTAGTGGATTGGTTAGTCGCTCAGTCTTGTTCTGGGCAGTCCTGTTCTGGGGAAGCTGCGGATGGATAGCGGGTACTCCCTAAGTTGACCGATCCTATCGCCCCGAAGCAAGGTGACTTGGTTTCAACAAGCCCTATCAAACGGGGCAAAAAGTGATTAAAAACTTCAAAGCCACGATAATCAATGCTCTTCTATTGACTCATCAAAGATCTGAAATTCAGAAAACGGACAGGATTGGGGCAGGATTCTTGGATCAAGGGGGGTTTCCCGACCGACAAGGTTTAACCCCTTGCCATAGCCAATTTCAATGGCTTCCCTCACATAGGATTTAAGGCTAGGATTTTCCCGGAGATGCCGCTGAATTTCCTGCCGTTGCTCACGAATGGTGTAGATCCAGCTTTTGGAACGTCCTTCGCTTTGGTAGTGCCATTTCAATAGATGCCCTAACAGAATACCCAGGCGATTGCGAAGCTCCTGACGTTGTTGTTTTCCCAAGGATTCCAGTTCTTCAATCAAATTTTCATGGTCAAGGTGATCCAATTTCCCTAGGCGTAGGTACTTAACTTGCTCCTGAAGCCAGGCATAGAAGTCTGTTTCATAAAGTGAATCTATAGGATTCATGGACATTATTTTTGCCCTAGGGTTGGATCTGGGGTCAGCGCATAGGGGCTGCTTTTTTGATTTTAGGGCTGGCCGATGTGGCTTTGCCAGTCCTTAGGGGGCCTTTAATACGCTCTGAAAGAGGGTTTTAACTTGCTCCCAGGCATCTTTCGCCGCCGCCGGATCGTAGCTCTGCCGCTGATCACAGAAAAAGCCATGATCCGCTGGGTACAGAAAGATATGGTGGCGGACTCCATGCTTGTGAAGTTCGGATTCAATGGTTTGAATATGCTCTAGGGGAATACTGGCATCCTGATCGCCAAAGAAGGCATAGAGGCTGCCGCGAATTTCTGAGGTACGACTGACCGTGGGTAGTCCTCCCCCTGGGGTCATGGTGGCAATTCCCGCGCCATAGAAGGAAGCCGTTGCCTTAATCTCCGGCAGGGTAGCCGCTAAATAGGCGACATGGCCGCCAAAGCAAAAGCCAATGGTGCCAATCTCTGCATTGATCACTTGGCCAAGGCCCCGCAGGTAAGCGATCGCCGCCTGGGTATCACTGATCAGTTCATCGGCAGTGGTTTGATCTTTGTATTGGCGACCTAAGTCAATATCCGCTGGGCCATAGTCTGTCTCAAAGCCTGGGGCCAAGCGTTGGTAGAGTGCCGGAGCCAGAACAACATAGCCTTCTTGGGCTAATCGCTCGCTGACATCGCGAATGTGATGATTTACACCAAAAATTTCTTGAAAGACAATAATGCCAGGGTAGGGGCCACCCTCTTTGGGTAGGGCTAGGTAGGCATCTATGAGTAGATCCCCATTCACAATTTGTACCCAACGGGTCTCAATATCAACCATGAGTTAGTTCTCCCGACGGTTAGGATTCCAGATCAGGAAACGTGCGTTGGACTTCGGCCAATAATTCATCCAGTTCTTCAAGGGCTTGGTTGACATCAATGCGAAGGGTGCCCAGGTCTGGCTGTTCTAGAAGTTGCAGTAGGCTTTCTCGCTTACTTAAAACAAAGCGCAGGCGATCGCGTAGGGTATCGGGGTTCATTCTCACCAAGCTCCAAGGCAAACCTTCTCCACTGTAGTGCCTATTGGAGGTTTGGGAAACTCCTAGGGGTGTTCTAGATAATTTCCCAGGTAGTAAAATAGGCATTAAAGATGCGGGCTACTGCTGGATTGTACGGCTTCCCCAGATAGTTGTTGGGCGGTTACGGGGATGATCTCTGGCTGGAGACCTTGATTGTTTTGAACCTGCGGATGCTCTTTCTGGCCGAGGACGCGAAACACCTGGATCCGATGCTCTTTTCCCTTCAATTCCAGGGGACCCCAGGCTTCCACCTCATAGCGATCGCCCAAATAGTCTAAGGTTTCTTGGGCAATTAAAACCCGACAGGGGGTAGGATGGCGATGTTTATCCACACTTTCTAGGCGTGAGGCGGTATTCACACTATCCCCAATCACACCGTACTCCATCCGACTTTTACTCCCTAGACTGCCGACAACAATGGGGCCGGTAAAGATGCCCGCCCGCATTCCCACCTGGGGTAAATTCTGGGCTGCCCAGCCCCGATTCAGTTCCCCTAGGGCCTCTCCCAAGGCCAGGGCGCAGTCTACGGCATTCCGAGCGTCTTCGGCAATTTCCCCTGGGGTTTCTCGGGGAATGGGCACACCAAACACCGCCATGATGCCATCACCGGTAAATTTATTAATCACACCATGGTAGGACTGGACCACGTCCGCCACTTCTTCCAGGTAGGCATTGAGCCAGTTAAATAGGCCATCGGGGGTCATGCCCTCGGAAATCGTACTAAACCCTTTTAAGTCCGTAAATAATAGGGTAGCGGTGAGGCCCTGACCGGGGAGTTTGCCATCCTGAAGCAGTTCATCCCGCCGCTCCCACAGGGCTTCTGCTACTTCCGGAGAGACACTTTGACCGAGAAGCCGCATCACCATTTGCTGTTGCCGCTGGGCCTGTTGGGCCGTATAGGTAATCACACTCCCACCGGAAACAATTAAAGCTAGGGCTGGCGGCACAAAGGGAATCCAACCCAGGGATAAAAAGGCACCATAGGCGATCGCAAATAGCCCCGTTAAACTCACACCCACGGAGATCGCCAGGGCGACGGGATGACGTATCCCCCAAACCAATAGGCCTCCCACCAAGGCCCACAGGGCAATCCAGGCCCATTCCAGCGGCTCTGACCAAAACCAAATCACCGCCCCTTGATTTTCCCCAGCATCTAAAAACTGTCCTACCATCTGGGCATGGACAAACACCCCTGGCATACGTTGATCATCCATCAGGCTGGAGCTAAAGGGGGTATAGAAAAAATCCTTACCACTTTCGGCCGTATTGCCAATTAAAATCACGCGATCTCGAATGAGGTGAGGATCCACATTGCCCGCTAAAACATCCCCCAGGCTGACCCATTCAATGGCCCGATTATCTCCCCGATAGTTGAGCATCACCTGATAGCCATTGGTATCAATGCCCACATAACTGCCATCATTGGGCCGTAGGGGGGTAAAAATACTGCTTGTTCCCAACTGCAT